>NZ_PDIY01000001.1:3028571-3358214 GCF_002563655.1 Bacillus sp. es.034
GATATCGGCATATGCTTCGTCGCAGATGCAGGGAATTTCTGCTTATGTTCTTCTTTTAAACGTTTAGATACAAGGTCAACGACATGTTCCCCCATCTTGCGGTACCCTGTCAGCTTACCGCCGGCAATGGTGATCAGTCCGCTTTCTGCTTCCCAGACTTCATCTTTACGAGAGATTTCAGAAGGATCCTTCCCTTTTTCAAATATCAATGGACGCACGCCTGCCCAGCTGGATTCCACATCGTCTATGCCTACTGTCACATCGGGAAACATGAAGTGAATCGCATTCAAAATATAATCTCTGTCTTCTGATGTCATGTGAGGGGATGCTTTCTCAGAGTCAAAGAATGTATCCGTTGTCCCTACATAAGCTTTCCCGTCACGAGGAATTGCGAAAACCATCCGTCCATCCGGTGTATCAAAATAAACGGCTTGTTGAAGAGGGAATTTGCTTTGATCGATGACAAGGTGGACTCCCTTGGTCAGGCGGAGTTGTTTATTATTCGTACTGTAATCCTTACCACGGACATCATCGACCCAAGGACCGGCAGCGTTGACGATCTTTGATCCGCGAATGTCAATCGTTTCCCCTGATACCAGGTCTTCTGCTTCTATTCCGACAACCTTCTTGTTGTCATACAGGAATCTTTGGGATTTTATATAGTTTAGAACCGTTGCGCCATGTGCAACTGCTTCCTTCATGACTTCTATGGTTAAACGGGCATCGTCGGTACGATATTCTACATAATAACCTCCGCCCTTCAATCCATCCTTTTTGACGAGGGGTTCTTTCGTTAACGTTTCCGATACCGATAGCATGGAGCGCCTTTCACTTCTCTTGACACCCGCGAGATAGTCATAGACCTTCAAGCCGATCGATGTGCTGAATTTACCGAATGTCCCTCCTTTATGAAGGGGTAACAGCATCCATTCAGGAGTAGTGACATGTGGCCCGTTTTCATATACGATTTCACGTTCTTTTCCCACTTCGGCCACCATTTTGACTTCGAATTGTTTTAAGTAGCGCAGTCCCCCGTGGACCAATTTGGTGGAACGGCTGGATGTACCTGCGGCAAAATCCTGCATTTCAACAAGGGCGACTTTCATTCCGCGTTTGGATGCATCAAGGGCAATCCCTGCACCGGTAATACCTCCTCCGATTACAATCAGGTCGAATTGATTGGATGACAGTGTATGTTTTACTTCTTCTCGTGCAGTACTTGAAAATGTCATAGTTGGTTCCTCCTAAGAATTAAAGAAATGATTTCTGCTCTTACTCTACTGTTTAACCATAAAAAAAGAGACCGAAACTAACATCATGGCTGAAATGTGCCATAATGCGAGTTTGGTCTCTCTTGGTCTCTAACCGTTTTATTAACTTGGGTTCATTATATCATAAGTTCCTATTATTTAAAAGCCATTGCTGCTTTTACAGCTTTTTTCCATCCGCCATATAATTCTTCCTGTGTCTCCGCGGCCATTTCCGGTTCGAATTGTTTTTCTTTATTCCACTGTTTGGAGATTTCTTCGCGATCCTTCCAGAAACCGACGGCAAGTCCTGCAAGGTAGGCAGCACCTAATGCGGTGGTTTCATTGACCACTGGACGCTCGACGGGTACGGATAGCAAGTCACTTTGAAATTGCATTAAGAAATCATTCTTGACTGCCCCTCCATCGACTCTCAGTTTCTTAAGGGAAATCCCGGAATCGGCTTCCATGGCTGTCAATACATCCTTAGTTTGATAAGCAAGGGATTCGAGAGTCGCTCTTACAAAATGTTCCTTCGAGGTGCCTCGCGTTAAGCCGAATACAGCGCCGCGAACGTCACTATCCCAATAAGGAGTTCCCAAGCCTACAAATGCAGGGACCACATATACGCCATCAGTTGAGTCCACTTTTTCTGCATAGTCCTGGCTATCCTTTGCATCTTTCAGCATGCGGAGTCCATCGCGAAGCCACTGAATGGCAGAACCTGCAACGAAAATGCTCCCTTCAAGAGCATATTCCACCTTACCATCGATGCCCCAGGCAAGGGTCGTCAATAGACCATTTTCAGACTTCACCGCTTTCTCACCTGTATTCATCAGCATAAAGCAGCCTGTCCCGTACGTATTCTTAGCCATCCCTTTCTCATAACAGGCCTGTCCGAATAATGCTGCCTGCTGATCTCCTGCAGCACCTGCAATCGGGATCTCTCTACCAAAGAAATGATACGGAACTGTTTTCCCATACACTTCTGACGAGGGGCGGACCTCTGGAAGCATACTTGCCGGCACACCAAGAATATCAAGGAGCTCTTCGTCCCATTTCAATTCATGTATATTGTACATAAGTGTACGTGAGGCGTTGGAGTAGTCTGTTACGTGAGCCGTTCCACCTGACATTTTCCAGATCAGCCACGTGTCGATCGTTCCAAATAGAAGCTTTCCTTCTTCCGCCTTTTGCTTTACACCTTCGACATTGTCCAGGATCCATTTCACCTTTGTGCCTGAGAAATAGGCATCAATCAGCAATCCGGTTTTATCACGGAAGGTATCGTTTAGCCCCTGTGATTTTAATTCCTCACAGATCCCGGCGGTTTGGCGTGATTGCCACACGATCGCATTATATACCGGGTCACCGGTCTCTTTATCCCATATAACTGTCGTTTCACGCTGATTGGTGATCCCGATACCTTCGATTTGATCGGGTTTCACACTGGATTCCGATAAAACGCTTGCAATGACGGCAAGGACAGATCCCCAAATTTCATTCGCACTGTGTTCTACCCAGCCCGGTTTAGGAAAATGCTGAGTAAACTCCTTTTGTGCAGTATGAGCGATTTCCCCTTTTTTATTAAAAAGAATGGCTCTTGAGCTTGTAGTTCCCTGATCCAAAGATAAAATGTACTTTTCCATTGATAACCCCTCCAAAGATTAATTTTCAGTAGATAATTGATGTACTTTTTTAGCTAAACTGGTCTTTCTGTCACTTGCATAGGCAAGTCCAAGGACGGCTAGAAGAATGACAAGAACTACCCAGAAGCTTGTCGTGACTTGTCCAATGAAAACCGCTTTATAAAACACGCCTCCAAAAGATCCTCCTAATACCGGGCCTATTACTGGAACCCATGAATATCCCCAGTTGGATGGTCCCTTTCCTGGAATCGGAAGGAGGAAGTGAGCGATACGCGGACCAAGATCTCGAGCCGGGTTAATCGCATATCCTGTTGTACCGCCAAGAGAAATTCCGATCGCGATGATAAGGAATCCGACGATAAATGGATTTAATCCGTCTGTAAAGGTATTCGCTCCTATGGATAATAATCCTACTACTAATACAAAAGTTCCAATGATTTCACTCAATAAATTTGAAAAATAATGCGGAATGGCTGGACCTGTAGCGAAGACTCCTAATTTCACGCCTGGATCCTTTGTTGCGTGCCAATGGGGTAAAAAGTGTAAATATGTGATGGTTGCCCCGATGATTGCCCCGATCATTTGTGCGAGGATATACTCTGGTACATCGCTCCATGGGAAATCACCATTGAACGCCAGTCCCAATGTGACAGCAGGATTTAAATGTGCACCACTAAACTGCCCTACGGCGTATACACTCATGGCAACACCCAATCCCCAGCCAAATGTAATGACGATCCAGCCGGCGTTATACGCAAATGACTTCTTCAGGTTTACATTGGCGCAAACCCCAGCACCGAAAACAATGAGCAATGCTGTACCTACCACTTCTCCTATAAATGCATTCATGCATCATCCCTCATTTCAATTAAATTTTGCTCTGAATCACGATGAGCCGACATCATCAATCGTTATCCATACACGAAAAACTTGCACTACCATCGATTTTCATGCTGTAACGGGGCTTTTTAGCTCGTTTACCCCATAAATGCTTATGATAATCCTAGTCACTCACCGTGTCTCAAAGCCCGTTGAATCAAAAAATAAAGAGACTCACGGAATATGCCCCTCAATTGCAGGCAATTCACGTGAGTCTCTTCATCTCTTTCACAACGTATTAACTTGTCATTCATATTACTCCACTATGAAAGCGGTGTCAATGGGTTTTTATGATTTTTTTATCTGTCAAAATGTTTCCATAGGACTCGATCAGAGGTTGTAATCGCCGTTGCTCCTGCCTCAAGTGCCGCTTCCACTTCGTCCACTGTATCGATCAGTCCACCGGCAAAGATGGGCTTACCTGTCTTGGTGCCTATTTCCTTAATGATTTTCGGAACCACACCGGGAAGAACCTCAATGAAATCCGGATCCGTCTTTTGGATTAATTCAATACTGCGGTTCATGGCGCTCGAGTCTATGACAAACATTCGCTGGGTGGCATACACGCCCTTTTGCCTCGCCTTTTTTATGACGTTTCCCTTAGTGGATATGATACCATATGGTTTGATTTCCTGGCAGACATATTCTGCTGCGTATTCATCACTCGATAAACCATGAATGAGATCCAGATGCAAAAACATCTTCCGATTTTCGTTACGGGCATATTCAAAAACACTTTTCAGCATCCCGACATGAAGGTCGAGGAATACACCGTACTGAAAAGAGGTGTCGAGCATTTTATCAAAGTCCTTCATGGACCTTATGGCAGGTAATATGTATTGACCTTCAAAACTCAATGTCTTTCACTCCTTAATAGGTATATGCATGTTTTTCTCAAGGAGAAATTATATCATAGTTGCTGATTCCTTTATTCGTCTCTCTGTCCTACTATCCGCTAGCATTTAATCATATCGCCCAATTCCCATTACGGAAAATGGCAACCTTTCGACCATCGCGGCAAACCCCGTCAATATTCATCGTGGCAGAACCGATCATGAAGTCTTCATGCACGACACTCTCATTGAGACCCTTTTCTTCCCTTTCCTCATCTGATAATATGTTTCCATCTTTCATACAAGTCGGGTATGAGGAACCGATCGCTAAATGGTTTGATGCATTTTCATCAAAAAGTGTATTAAAGAATAAGACACCGGAGTCTGAGATGGGTGAATGGTGTGGGACAAGCGCCACCTCTCCAAGGTAAGCTGCCCCTTCATCGGTTTCGATTAATTTACGTAAGATTTCTTCTCCTACTTCAGCGGAGACTTCCTTAATTTCCCCGTCAACGAATGTGAGAGTGAATCCGTCTATCACATTTCCATTGTAAGCAAGTGGCTTGGTACTTGTAACGGTCCCATTCACTCCTGTCTTCACAGGAACTGTATATACCTCTTCTGTCGGCATATTGGCAATAAAGTTGGTTCCCTGTGGGGTATTGCTTGCGCCGGTTAGCCAAATATGGTCTTCATGCAGTTTAATTGAAAGGTCCGTCCCTATGGCGCTGTAGTGAAGGCTTTCTAGATTGAGTGCGTTGAGTTGGCTGGCTTTATCGGTCAAGGTTTGGATATGGGATTTCCATGCGGAAACAGGATCTGGTTGATCGATGCGGACCGAAGTGAAAATCCGTTCCCATAGACTGGCGACCCTTTCTGATGATGGGAGTTCAGGAAACACTTTATCCGCCCATTTCTGTGAAGGGATGGCGACGATGGACCAGCTGATTTCATCCTTTTCAATCGCTTCATAGAATCGATCAAGTGCATCCCCACTCGCTTTCTCGTAATTGAGGATCCGGTCAGGGTCGATACCTTTCAGAAGGTCCGGATCATTGGCTTCTATTTGCAGGAACGCTCCTTTAAGATCCACTACCCATTCATGAGCAGCAGCCAGCCAGCTCGGATATTCATAGAACACATCATAGGGTGCAGATTCATAATGTATTCTCATAATTTCTTCATCATACCATTGAACATGTACAATTCTTGCTCCAGCAAGATAGGCTTCTTTTACCACAAGGCGAACGAAGTCTTCTGTTCCGAGTGGTGCCGAGATCCAAAGTGGTTGATCCTCTTGTACATTCACTCCGACCTTAACCGCCAGCTCTGCATATTGTTTAACTTTTTCTTGAAAATCTTTATGTATTGTCATTTTGAATTCTCCTATTCTAGTAATCCAGTGATGTATGCTTTCATTTTTTTTTGTGTTTCCTCCAGGGATTCGGAGGGTTCTTCAACCCCAGCATTTCCATAAAACATATCACCAAAATGATCTGCTTCTTCATTTCGTGGAATGACATGCATGTGATAATGTGTTAACTCATTGTAGGTACCCCCATTTTGACAAATTGTCACGCCATTCGGTTCATATAATGCATGAATGGTACGTGCAACCAGCTGTGAGGCCCTCATAACAGAGAGACTTTCCTCTTCGTCCAGTTCTGTCACTTCCGCTTTATGTTTTTTTGGGAAGATTAGTGTATGACCTGCATGGTGGGGAACATGGTCCAGTATACAGGTGACAAATTCATTCTCATATATGATATGTACTTTCTCTTCCTGATTTGAAAGTCGGCACCCATGACAGTTTTTCATTCGAACTCCTCCAATGATCAGTTGTTTTAGAAGGTTTTTTTAAAAATGTGTCGAACATTGTTGCATAGGGAATCACTGCATTTCACCTATCATCATATCACGAAGTAGAAGGGAAATCAGAAAATAATGGAAATTACATTACTTAATGAATCACATGCGAAAGACTATTGGAACCTTAGGTTAGAAATGCTGAAGCAGAGTCCTACAAGCTTTGGCAGCAGCTATGAAGAGGCCCTCCAGCGTCAAAATCCCATTGAAATGACAAAAAAGCGGCTTTCAAGCAATGAAAGTTTCACCTTTGGCCTCTTTGTTGAAGAAAAATTGGCAGGGGCAGTCACGATGGTACGGGAATCGGCATTGAAAATGAACCATAAAGCTTCCATTTATGCCATGTATGTCACGCCGGCATTAAGGGGGCAAGGATTGGCAAGACGACTGCTGGAAGCGGCCATAAACCTTGCAAAGGAAACAGAAGGCATTGAACAGTTGATGATCACAGTCGTCACCACGAATGAAACAGCAAAAGGGCTTTACCACTCGTGTGGATTCAAACCTTATGGAACTGAAAAGAGAGCATTGAAATATAATGAGGAATACTACGATGAAGAGTTGATGGTTATGTTTCTATAGTCATTCTTTGATTGAAAAAGCGGATAGTGCATCATTATAAAAACGGTGCGTCTCATAAAAGAGAATCACCGTTTTTCATAATACATGATAATCGAAGCTGATTAAAAGAAAAGTCACCACCAAAATGGATGCAATAAAGGCTTTTATGGGATTCAGGTAGTGAAGGCGTAGCATTGGGAACATAATGCAATAAAAAAGCAACGTCCACCATAGATTCCATCCTTCAAAATATTCTATGGAACCGGTTTTCCCCGCAACCCATTCAATCAACGTGGCAACTCCGATATATTTCAGATAATAGACGATCTTGATTCTCCATTCTTCAGGATAATGGCTCAAGAACAGAACAACTAGGCAAGGGTAAGAAACCATTGTATAAAGCGTATCTGTCACAAACATATTGACAAAAAAACCGTCTAATTCCCACACGGCCTTCACTGTATAGCTGAGATACTGATAAAACATATTAAAAAAACTAAAATAGTAGATGGTGGGAAGAAACTCCCTCCACCTACTCCAAGATCCCCATTTCAAGGAACTAAGAACAATCACTACAATCACGGCAATATGAAACATGGGATCCCCCCATAGTATATACAACTAATTGGTCATAGTGTACCCTGTTATTTGGAAATTCATTCCCAAATATGGATTATTGTCATGGTTATTGACTGTCAGTAAATAAATCCGCTACTTTGTTGCTGAACTCTCTTAGATAATGAAGATAGTCCTCCCCACCGTAGTTATAGCGCTTGTTGTACATCTTTGCCACGACAACGTTTAACGATGGGATGACAAGAAGCGTGGGCCCAGTCACTCCAAGTATTTGATACGAACCAGGGGGTACCCTTTCCCCCATTTCGCTTTTCGCACGAGCATCTCCTTGTACATACCAGAAAAGCCCGTTATCTGGAAGCGACGAGTCATGATAGACCCCATTTTGAATCGAGGTAGATAAATCGATCACCTGGGGTGGAACAACCTGTTCACCGTTCATCCTGCCCTTTTGCAGGTGCAGTTGTCCCCAAAGGGCAAACTCCCGAGCGGAAACGAATAGATTTTTTTCTTTACCATCATTGCTCGTCCCCAGTCCGGAAAGAGACGGTTCCGTTACGTCTCCGATAATGTTTACAAGGCTTGCTGAGGGTTCTGTCCGCCAGCCCGTTTCTTTTAATCCGATACGTGAAAATATCCGTTCTTCCAATAGCTGAGGAAACCCTTTTCTGTAAAGTCGCTGAATCAATTCGGTCAAGATCTCCACCCCGATGTTACGATAAGCCCAGCCGGTGCCTGCCTCGAATTCTCTGTACCAATTCCCTTTCTCATCGATATGAAGTCCGTGAGAATGAGTGGCAAGGTGCCGGATGGTCGTACCGATTACCATTTTGGGATCCAGTTCAGGCATATACTTAGAAATAGGTTCGTCAAGACTTTCGATGTAGTTGTCATATAATGCAAAGGAAACGGCAAGTCCTAAATAGCTCTTTCGTGCAGAGGCGACATTGAATTGTGAATCTGCCTGGACATTCCTCGCATCCTTTTCGTGGGAGTGACGCCCACTATAATGCTCTACAACTACATGATTATCTTTAAGGATAAAGAGTGCGCCGGCAGAGCTTCCATTTTTATCTTTGATATCTTCCACCCATGAAATCAGTTCTGCTGCACGGTGTTCGATTTCCTTCACTCTCTTCCCCATTCTTCCGCTAACATTCCATAGACAACATGATCCACATAGTGATCGTAGAGCCATTCCCTCTGTCTCAGCTTCCCTTCTTCCACAAATCCGAGCCTTTCCGGGATGCTGCGGCTCCGTTTGTTAAATTCAGCAGCGGTTATTTCGACTTTATTCATTTTATAATAATCAAAGGCGTAGCTGGTCAACCCTTTTGCAACGGTCGTCATGATTCCTTTCCCCTGATAGCCTTCCCCCAGCCAATAGCCGATATAGGCGACTTTATTCGACCAATCCAGTTCATTGAAACCCGCAACGCCGACGATTTCATTTTCATAAACGATCGCAGTCGTCAAACTCTTATTCAATGGCACCCGACCGGCAGACACCCCGCTGGTCGATAGCGACAACAAATAAATCCTTCCCAAGTCTCTCACCCTGATGAAACGAAAAATCATAACAGCTCTCTCCCGGTCAACCATGTAAATACAAAAAAGCCGGGTTCTCAATACATCCATATGTTTCTACATGAAGACCCTTTCCCCGGATCGTCATCAAATTCGCCTTCATTTCTTAAACCTCCTAATTTAAGAGGGACGGACCTTCATACTTTATATTATGGTAAACTGCAACTGCTTCATGAAGGTCCGTCCCTCTAATTGAATGTTTAACGGAAGGTTTGCGTTACCTTCCCTTTTCCATTATGGACTTCTACCTTTCCATAAGCCCCATTGATGAATGTAATCTGGGGCGGCTGATGGCCACAGTCGACATCATAGACCACCGGGATTTGTAACTCGTTGGCAATTTCATGGTAAACATCCTCTGCAGTATAGCCGTCCACCGGAGTATTAGCGGCACTTCTCCCGAATAGCAGCCCTGAAATATGGTCTAACCACCCTGCGAGTTTCATTTGCACGAGTGTACGACGCAAATCTGCCGTATTGATCTCACAATTTTCGAAATACCAAATAATCGGCTCATCGACTATATGTTTCTCCCTGAAAGAAGCCACATCCCCGTATGGGGTGCCGATAAGGTTTCTGATCACATCGATGCAGCCTCCGAGGACTCTTCCTTCCATTTCTACGTTCTTGTCCCCGATTGTTTTCCAGACCGTGGGTTCCGTTAAATGAAATACATGTGGTGAAGGCTTTTCATGATTCCATTCTTTTTGATACTTCTGGGATGAGTATTGGATGACTGAAGAGCCTTTTTCTGTGGTAAGGACATTTTCCCATTGTTTAGTTGTAGGGTCCGTTTCCTCTCCTCTCAAGTCAATAAGGTTGGTCCCATGTGCCGTCGCCATCCCTGTCTTTAATGTTAATGCAAGTAAGAGGGCACTAATGTCGGAATATCCGAGCACCCACTTAGGCTTGATTTGTTGATAATCGATTAAATCGAGGATTTCTATGAGAAGCTCTCCTCCCCAAGGCGGAGTGATGAGTGAAATCGAATCATCCTGAAGCATTTTATTTAACTCGTCCGCTCTCTCGTGAGCAGGAGCGGACTTTGCCTTGTGCTGCTTCCAAACAGTTTCACCACATTCTATGGTGTACCCCTCTTCTTCCATTTTAGCTATCGCTTTCTTAAGTAAATCGTGGAGCTCATGTGGCACGCCAGAAGAAGGTGCAGTCAAGCCCACAGTAGAATGTTTCGTAAGTAATGGATATGTAATCATCTCTATCCCCTCCCAGTGGTTTACCCGATTTTACCAGATTGGTAGAAAGGCGACAAGAATTATTTTCCATTTTGAGGGACGGACCTTCTCCATTCATATTATGGTAAACCCAGATTGATAGATGAAGGTCCGTCCCTCACCACAACAATTATTTACAATAATTTGAACGATTTGAAAAGGTTCGCGGGTTTTGGGGTGTTTGGGAGGTTTGTATGGTAGAATGATTTGGTTGCGTAAAATTGGTTTTATGGAGGTACTATTTTGGAAAAGAAGACGGTGAAACAAAGCCTGGCGGTTTTGATGATATCATTTATGGCCATGACGCCTTTTCAGCAGACGGCGCATGGTAAATCAACAGTTGAAATCAATTCAGATGCTGCAATATTAGTAGAAGCAGATACAGGAAAGATTGTTTATGGTGAACATGAAGACAAGGCACTCGGTATTGCGAGCATGACGAAAATGATGACAGAGTACCTTGTATTAGAAGCGATTGAAAATGGAAAAATAAAATGGGATCAAACGTATAAAGTAAGCGATAAGGTATATCAATTAGCCAATGCCCCCGGATTAAGCAATGTTCCACTGAGAGCAGATGAAGAATATACGGTAAGGGAATTGTATGATGCCATGGTCATCAAGTCCGGCAATGGTGCCGCGATTGCGCTTTCTGAGGTGGTGGCAGGCTCTGAAGGGAAATTTGTGAAGATGATGAATGCCAAGGCGAAGGAACTTGGCTTTGAACATTATCAATTCGTCAATTCTTCGGGGCTCAGTAACTACGATATGCTGGGGATGTATCCTGAAGGAACCGATGTGAATGATGAAAATGTGGTATCAGCAGAAGATATGGCAACTCTTGCCTATTACCTCATTCATGATTTTCCGGAAGTATTGGAAACCTCAAGTCTCACTTCTAAAGTATTCAGACCTGGGACGAGTGAAGAACTGGTCATGAAAAACACAAATGGTCTATTAAAGGGGAAATCCTATCACTACAAGGGCGCAGACGGTCTGAAGACGGGTACGACTCCATTCGCCGGTTCCACCTTTACCGGGACGGCAAAAAGAAATGGGGTTCGTTACATTACTGTCATTCTTGACGCCAAGGATGAGTATGGACAGCCAAGCAGTGCAGAGCGATTTATTCAAGCAAGAGAACTCCTCGATTACGGTTTTGATGAATTTAAGACTGTAACCTATGACTTGGACAGCATCGAAAAGAAAAAGAACCACACCCTACCGGTTCCGAACGGGAAAGAGCAGGAAGTGACAATCAAGGTCGACAAACCCCTCTCTCTCCGCTTAACGGATGAGGAGAAAGACAAGGTGAAAACCTCACTGAATCTCGATGAACAAAAAGTCAACGAGGATGGGTCCCTTCAAGCTCCTATTGAAAAAGGAGAAAAAATCGGTGAATTGGTTATCGATACAAATGAAAAGGAAGAATATATCTTTGACAGGAAGTCCTCCGATTATAAAGTGGATGTATATGCTGCAGAATCCGTTAAGAAAGCGAGCTGGATTGTCCGAAGTGCACGTGGTATCCAGGATTTTTTCGGTAATCTCTTCTAACGGACAGGCCAACCTTACTGTTCGGGTTAGATTTAGTGTTTGCTTTTCTATCCCGTTCGTGTCAAACTAATTTAGTCAAGGATTTAGAAAGCAGGTGGCATAATGATCGAAGTGAAACTATCGTCTCTTAGCGACGGAGATCTTAATCGTGGAGTTTTTGCAAAAAGAGATATAGCCAAAGGAGAGCTGGTTCACGAAGCACCAGTCATCCCATACCCAAACGAGGAACATGAACATATTGAGAAGACGTTCCTGGCGGATTATGTATTTGAATATGGAATCAACCACACAGCACTTCTACTGGGATACGGAATGTTGTTCAACCATTCATATACACCGAATACAGTTTACGAAATCAATTTTGATAATCATACTTTCGACTTTTATGCTTATAAAGATATTCAAGCCGGAGAAGAACTGCTTATTAACTACAATGGCGAAGTGGATAATGATGAGCCGCTTTGGTTTAATAAAGATAAGAACGAAGAAGAATAAAGAAAAAGGGACTTCCACGTGGAGGTCCCTTTATTTCATTTATAGAGGGACGGACCTCTATAAATGCTCCCGATCCGATTAAGAATCCACATAAAACCTGAATTCTTCATGGAAATAGTATGTTAATTAGAGGTCCGTCCCTCTTCCAGTTTCGCGAGGATCCTTCTTTTACGGTAGAGCATGCGACCGGTCTCTCCTATGTCTTTGATCATGGATTTGTTGATGAAGGAACCGAAGAGAATACCGGCGATGGGAATCATTTGAAAGAGTTTTTTCCATCCGAAGTTGTCACGAAAGCTGATCATCACTTCCCTCCACCCCTGCAGCTTGGACAGGGTTTGCTCTCTTTTATCCTTCTTCTCCCCATTAAAGTCCTCCAGTTCTTGAAGAATGGCTTGTTTACCTACAATGTCCGATGAAACAAATTGCAGGCATTTGATGATAAAAATGCGCTCCTCTTGATCATTGGGATCATAACCGTAGCACAGAGCAATCTCTTGAAGGGTTTTAAGTGATATACCCAGAATGAATGGGATATCGATACTTAATGTCAGAAAACCACCGATCCCTGTAGTGGCACCTTGAGTCATCGCTACCTTTTTCCTCAAATCCACAATTCCTTCACTCACTTCATCCATATAGTTAAGGGGAAGCGTGCCTATTTTCTTTAGGGTTAAATCAGACTCTCCTGTTTTTTTGATGAATCGATTTAAGACTTCCTTCTCACTTGTGAGATGACTCCCGCCTTTTTGTATGTAGCTTCCTATCTCATCCAAGGCTTGACCTATTTTATTATGTACCATTTGAGGGGTGATCCGATCAAGAATCATGAATGGAATCCTGCCGAGTTTCTCCCAGAACCACAATCCTTTTTGATCACCTGCCCATTCATTGACCATCTCAAGTTCCTTTAAGAGGACCTCTTTCGTTTCTTCTTGACGCATGTTACAGCTCCTTTCGATTGCGTATAAAAAAACAGGCATTTAAGCCTGTTTTTTTAACGTATTTTAAACCAGGTCTCCGGTTTTTTCTTCTAAGATTTCCACTTTGATTGTGCGTACCCGGCGGTTATCCACTTCTTCAACGCTCACCTTTAAGTTTTCATAATCGAAGCTATCACCTTCTGATGGGAGGTCTTCGAAGCTTTCAACGACCCATCCACCAAGTGTATGGTAAGAGCTTTCAGGCTCTGGTACGTCGAGTAACTCTGTAAATTCATCCAATTGATATTGGGAATCGAATCGATATTCTTTATCGCTTATTTTCCTCATGGAATGAGTTTTCTCATCCTGCTCATCCCAGATTTCCCCTACAATCTCTTCCAGGATATCTTCTAGGGTGATGATTCCGGTGGTTCCACCAAATTCATCCACTACAATGGCCATGTGCACATTGTTCTTTTGAAGCTTAGTAAGAAGGGAAGAGATTTTAACAGATTCAAAAATAAACATTGGCTCGCGGATCAATTCACGTATGCTTACTTCACCGAACTTGATCAAGTGAGTAAAGAACTCTTTTTCCGAGAGAATTCCGATAATATTATCTATATGATCCTCATACACAGGAATCCGCGAAAAACGTTCTTCAAAGAACATTTCTTTGATTTCTTCAATCGGCTGATTCACTTCAACGGCCTTGACATCAATACGGGGAGTCAGGACCTCGGTAGCTAGGATATCATCAAAGTCCATGGAGCGATGGATCAGCTCCCTTTCTTCTTTATCGATGACTCCTTCTTCTTCACTAATATCAAGCATCACCTTTAACTCTTCCTCTGTGACAGACGGCATCTCGTGATCTTTCGAGAAGAATTTCGATACCAGCTCCTTTAATTTAATAAAAAAGAAGTTGATCGGTGTAAGGACCTTGATTAAGAAAAAAAGCACGCCGGATATGGTCAGGGAATACGTTTCTGCGTTTTCTTTAGCCAATGATTTCGGGAGGATTTCTCCGAAAATCAGAATTAACAGCGTCATAACAAACGTACTGATGACGAGACCCGTGTTCCCTCCGAAAATATCTGTCGCAAGCTTTGCTGAAATACTAGCTGCCGCGATGTTCACGATATTGTTTCCAACTAATATCGTAGACAGGGCTTTGTCAAAATTCTCAGCAATATAATGCGCTTTAATGCTTCCTCTTCTGCCTTCACTTACGAAATTCTTAAGTCTGATCTTATTTACGCTTGAGTAAGCCGTTTCCGCCGATGAGAAAAAGGCAGATAAAAGGATTAATGCTCCCAGTAATACTAATGAATTCAGTGGTATATCGTCCAAAAAAAAGTCACTCTCCTGTAGTTGCTTATCTATTATGCTGGATTAACCAGAAAAAACCATTAATGTTTGAAATAAGGCTAAAGCCTGTGGGGAAACCTGCTTCAACATGCGCTTCTTATCTTCATCCCCTAATGTATCCATCGCCTGCAGGACTTCATGCAATTCATTATGCAAATGCTTCATTTCATTTCGTATATGTTTTACCTGCTTTTCAAGCACGGATTGATCCACCTGATTTGATTTCAATAAAATCATACGATCTTTGATTTCATGTAAGGTCATTTTCATCTGCTGACATTGTTCAATCAGTTTTAAGTCAGCTAATGCCTCTTCATGATAATATCGATAATTATTACGGGACCTGCCGCATTTTAACAAACCCATTTTCGTGTAATAATCAATCGTTCGCTTTGATACTTCACTTAACTTCGACAGCTCGCCTATCCGATACAACTTCCCAAGTTATCACCTCTAAAGTAGTATACTGCATTTTAATAAAACCGTACAGTTAAACGTTACGGTTTAGGGACGGACCTCAAAAATCTTTCTATTTTAGGTTGTAAATGCTTTAAAACAAGGAATCCCCCCTGAAATATTGTGCGATTTTGAGGTCCGTCCCTCTATTGGTTGTAAGGCCTTCTTAATCGTAAGAATGGAACTACGTGAATGACGCAAGCTGCTACTATCATCAATAATCCCACCACTAGGAACAACCAGAACAATGTGTTCCCACCCGCGGTAGGTGATGAGGAAATGATAACACCTAACGTAATATAGATCGCACCAAGTAGAGCGAGGAAAATCCGGAATCCTGTTTGTTTGAATAACCTAAACCCAATCAGTATGAAAAGATAGCTGGTACTGATTATCATCATCCCCGGATAGAGTGGCGTGAACTTCGCCGCATATACAAAGAAATCAAGGGCTACAATATCACTCGAACCAGTCACACTTCCATGAACCATCTCACTAAAAGGAGCCGAATACCTCCACTCCCAGGAATGATCCAACAAAGCACTCCCCTCATACCAACTAACCAAAGTCGAAAAACCGAGGACAAGCAATCCGATTCCTATCTGTGACCAATATTTAATAGACATAACCTTCTCCTTTCCTTTGAGGGACGGACCTCAATAATTTCTCTTTTTATGTAAGAAAGTCCTTTCATACCAAGGGTTCACCCCCGACATAAAGTTCCAAATTGAGGTCCGTCCCTCAATTCAGATACCATGAACTTTCACCTTTGGCCATTTTGTATCCCATTGTTTTTCCAGCACTCGTTTTTTATATATGGAAGACAGTGCCTCTTATTCTTTAAATGGTGGAGTCGGCTTTATTTGTAGAGAAATCAAGCTTCTATCCCCCAAGGCGCTGCGATTATAAGCTCATTCTTCTCATTCAGCTTTAGAGCAATAGAGGTAGCGGTTTCCGGAAAACGGGATACTGCATCAATCGTGGAGGTATATGGCTCTTCTCCATTTTTGATGTGCATCCTTGCCTGGTTTTTCACAGACCACGGTTCGGAGGGAGCTTCCTCCTTCAATCGGGATTCTACGTATTTCTCAAAATGTTCATTTGTAGCATCAAAGTATACCAAATCAATATCCGACAAGTTCGTTTTGTTTGAATACCCATGCAGTGTATCCCACACTTTCGTTCTTACAAACCCTGCGCAGATCCACCAGTCGGGAAGATTAAGAGTTTGTGCAGTTTTAAGGATGTTCATCATCCATGTATCCTTTTTAACGAGCTCAAAAATATCATGTTCTGACTTGATCACGTTCTTCTCTCCTTGTTCATTTTTAAATAGCATTGAAGGCATTCGATTGCCCTTAAAATTAGATTCATTTATCTTTATATATTGGTTTCAGGAACAGTCGTCAATATTGTCAAAAAAAATGCCAGGAAGCTTTTCCTGACATTTTTCAATCACTGTCCCCCGTTAAACCAACTGCTCGCTTTCACACGTTCTTCTTCCTGTAGTTGCCGTTCGTTTTGATTACCTGCTTCAAATGTATTTTGGGAGAATTTCCGTCTAAGAAGCCCATTAATAATACCGAAAATAACGGCAATGCCTATAATCCACCATAGCATTTGCACTACACCTCCATTAGGATAGCTTTCCTTACCTATATATACGTTTGAAGAAGCGGCAAGTTTCATATTTAATAGTTATTATTCTTCTGTTGTTTCCGGATCTTCTGTTTTCTCAAGCTGGTCAGCATTACGAACTTTCTCTTCTGTTGAAGAGTTGTAATAGCCTTGTTTTTCATATTGCTTTTTTAGTTCGAAGTATTTGTCCATGACGCGTTTAGCGATGGTTTTGTTTACGTATGGATCTTTGTCTTGGTGTGAATATGGTAGTACTACAGAGAAAGCTATCTCCGGATTATCATATGGTGCATATCCAATTAAAGTCGTATTATAAGTATCAAATTGTTTTTTCTGCTCTGGACTATAGTAAAATGCTTCAGCCGTACCAGATTTAGCTGCTGCATCATATGGCGCGTTTCTGAAATTGTTGGCAGTACCTTGGCTCCCATGTGCAACCTTATAAAATCCTCTCTGCACTTGCAGAATTTGTCTTTCGGTTGCATCGATCCGATTCAAAACCTTAGCATCATTCTCATAAATCAATGGTCCAACTTTGTCTCTTTCCTGACTCGGTTCCCTGATTTCTTTCATTAAATGAGGTTCCATCCTAAAACCTCCATTAGCTATTGTGGAAGCATATTGAACAAGCTGCATGGGAGTATATAAATCGTATTGGCCAATAGCGAAATCCATTAACTTACCTGGCTCCCGTTCTGTTCCTTTTAATCCCTCTACTTCTCCCGGGAGATCAATGCCCGTTTTCACACCAAGCCCGAATTGACTATAATAATTTCGCATAGTATCAAACGCTTTTGGATCCATATCAATTGGCTGGTCCTTTCTGTATACACCACCTGCAATTTTAATAGCTGTTTTAAACATATACGCGTTTGAAGAAATCTCCAGTGCATCGATATCATTTAAGTACATGGGTCCTCTTGAAAGGTTAAACCATGATCGTTTAACGGGGGTTCCCTTTATGGCAATTGCCTCATCATACAAAACATCCCCAACATTCAACGCCCCAGTCATATACCCCGTCAACACAGTAGCACCCTTTACAGCAGATCCCACTCCATACTCAGAAGTATAAGTACCTAATGCATAATCCTGGAGTTCCGTCTTTCCATTTTCATCCTTACCATACTTCTTTCCTACCATGGAGAGAATCTCACCTGTGTGCGGATCCATCATGACGACGAACGCGCGGTCCAGGAACGGGGATTCCCAATATTTCGAGGCTTGTTTGCTAAGTTCTTCTTCAACAATCTTTTCAATTTCTTTCTGAAGCTGCAAGTCAATTGTCAACACAACATCCTTACCACTATGTCCTTCGCTTACAAGCTGCGTATCAAGGACGCTTCCATTCTTCGTAATGTATTCGATTTCTTCTTTTTGTCCTTTAAGTATATTTTCATACTCAGATTCAAAATAACTCGTCCCGACCCGATCATTCAAAGCATACCCTTGAGCTTTATATTCTTTTACAAGTTCGCTCGGCAGTCCTTGCTGGGAGGTGGAAACCCTGCCTAAAATGGTCCTCAATGTACTATCATTCACATACTTCCTTTCCCAATCTGTAGTGACGTTCACACCGGGCATTTCAGATAATCGTTCACTCACCCTTGCCATCTCTTCCATAGATACATCTTTATTTTTGATGATCTGTGGACTCAGGGCATATCCCGTATTGAATTCACGGAAAATGGCCATTACTTCTTCCTCCTGTTTGGAAAAAGAGTTGATATCCTTTTCAGTGATCCTCTCAAGCTGCATTTCGTAAATCTTTTTGTTCCTCTCATCCTCCGCCAGTTCTTCATCATCTTCGAGCTTCTTTATTTCTTCTTTTGAAACAAGCTTTACCGCTTGATCAGGATGAGTGAGCAGCCAGAAATCCTGCCTATCACGGTCTGTAATTTTTTTTGTATCCATTTCAATCAGTTCAGCCAATTTCTCAGCTACCTTCAGCATATCTTTAGGCTTCGTCGTTTGCGTTCTCGTGTATGTAATGGCATTCAATGGAACGTTGTCGACGATCACATTCCGATATCGGTCATAAATTTTCCCTCTAGGAGGTGTTCCATTATGGGATTTGACATTTTCAGTTCTTGCGACTTCTGCTTCATAATGGTTTCCCTGCACAATTTGTACAATTCCAAGACGAAGAATCAGAAGTGAGAATAGAAAAAAGACCGAAATAAACAATAGATTCATTCTCAATGGGACATGGGTTTTTTTCTTTTTCTTCTTTTCCTTCAATTTGTATAACCCCTTTTAAGCTCGTATTTTACCAAAATATGATAATGTTCTAGTCCTATTTTATAGAAATTTCGACTATATTTCTACCTCTATATGGAATTAAACCCATTAAACTTACTTCATTGGGTATTGATGGGGAAATATAGGGATATGCATATGTGTGAGGTTTAGGAAACTGCGAAAAATGTCGAAGAAGGAGTATAGACAAAAGGGTTCCGTTTCTTTTAGAATATAGTCGTATTCAAAGCAATAAAAATGAAACCAAAGCTCTCCTTAATGCGTAGAATTGGTAACTAGATGATTGAGAGGTTGAAGGCTGTTATGTTTAGCAAACTGATGTGCAGGTTCGGAATTGGAGCTACAAAGATTGATGTGGTATTGAATAAGAAGGAGTTTCGACCAGGAGATGTCATCAAGGGTGAATATGAACTCACCGGCGGTCGGGTAGAGCAGAAATTAAAGAGGATTGAGACAGATCTTTTACAATATGATGATAAACGTTCTTCTGTTCTTCATCAGAATACCATATTAAGCTCATCAACGATGAAAGCAAACGAACAACGCACCATTCACTTTTCGTGCAGACTTTCCGATGCATTTCCACCAAGCAGTGAGAAGGTTTCTTATAAGTTCGTCACCCGACTTGTCTTTGACGATGGTGTCAACAGCGTCGATCACGATGAATTTCAGATTCTAGTATAATGATATATAAGTAAGCCCTTCTATTCGGAAGGGCTTTTGAATGTTAACTCGTTTGATTATCTTTTCCTACCGAATATCCTTCAAATAATCTCCCGCCGTGCTTTTGGAGAACAGAATCGACCAAACTCACAACCTCCATTTTGTCATCTTCCCTATAGAATCGTTCGAAAGCATTTATAAATTCCTTGGCAAATTGCGGATCATACTCATTTAATGCACGGATTATCCATTTTGAAGAGCCTATCCAATGATGATTCGTCCTGAGCACATACTCATGAAGTGATTCCCCTATGGAGTTCGCAATGAAAATACTTTCCCCTCTATTCGTCGAACCGATAAAATCTTCAAGGGCATCCGTAAGAAAATATCTCTTCATTCGAATGGTCTCTGCTGACCATTCAGGAGGTCCGTCCCTCAACATATTATTTGCTTCTAACTTGATTGTGTCGATGATTGGGTGGTCAATGAGTGGAATTCCTTCTGACACCATCTTTTGTAAGGAGGGGCGTGCCCGTTTATAGTCCGATTGGAAATAGTGACGGAGTGTTTTCAAATTATGTACGAACACTTCTATCGGCCATCCGTTGGAAATAAGGGATTCACGGTACTCGGTTTGGAGGTGTTCATCGATGACGACAATATCAAGATCCGATGTTGGTGTATCTTCTCCTCTCACAACACTTCCTCCCAGAAGTGCCGCTTGACAGGCGGGGAATTGTTCATGTATGAAAAGCTTCGCGGCTTCAATCGGTGATGGTCTTATCATATGCAGCCTCCCTCCCTCCCTCCATGGATGAAGAGTTCATCCAAATCAAAAAACAATAAATCATTTCCTTCCAATGATAAACGCTTCATATAAGTATAGTTTGCTGTCTTTTTAAAAAAACAGACATTCCTTTCAAATAGATTCTGTAAATTCTTCTTTTTCCTTTCTCCTCCCTATACTATGTCCGATCACGATTCCTATGATCAGGATAAACAGATAGTCTGTTTCAAAACCTTCCGTGAAAAAACCCGTGATTCCCCATCCCAGGATGGCGCCAAATATGACTAAGAAAAGGGATTTCATATCATTTCATCCTTCCTAATAGAATCCGACCATCGTAAGGAGTCCGACTCCGATGATGGTGGTTAAACCGCCTGAGAGAATTGCAATAAAAAGGATTCGTATTTGTCGCGTTTCAACCCATATACTGAAGGCAACCACTATGGTGAGGATGAGCCCTAATAAAACGGCCGCATATGGATTGGACGGGGCTAAGAGGTCGTTCCAATTCAACCAGTTCATTCACTACACTCCTTTAGTATGTATCTCGGATATCTAAACATCAGTTAAACATCTTTACTAATAAGTATATCAAAGGACGACCATAATATGGGATATATTTGTTCTTTTCTGATTATAAAGTAACCGTCTTATAACCCTAGTAATATTTACTAAGTGTTGATTGAACGGGTTTCTTTTCAAAGTGGTAACAACTACCTGTTTTAAAATTAACAGAATTATATTTCAATAGAACTATGAAAACTTTAAAACTTTTATCTATCTTATTGTTGTCTGTCACTTTTGTCATTGGATTTGGTCATTCTTCCAACGTTTCCGCAGCCGGTACCTACACGGTCACTTATGGGGATACGATGTGGAAGATTGCCGTTAAACATCAGGTTGGAATATCCGAGCTGATTTCAGCAAACCCCGGGATCAGTAACCCGAATATGATTTATCCTGGCCAAAGCTTGAATATCCCAGGAGCAAATGCCACTGCTGAAAGTTATACATATGAAGTAGTGAAACTCGTAAACATGGAGCGTTCTAAAGTGGGTTTACCCCCGTTGAAGGAAAATTGGGAGTTGTCCCGTGTCGCTCGCTATAAGTCGGAAGACATGATCGCGAAGAACTACTTCAGTCATACATCCCCGACATACGGATCTCCATTTCAAATGATGAAGGACTTCGGGATTTCCTACCAGGCTGCAGGAGAAAATATCGCTGCAGGTCAAAGGACTCCATCTGAAGTGGTAGAAGCGTGGATGAACAGCGAAGGTCATAGAAAAAACATCCTCTCCCCAACTTATAAAGAGATTGGAGTAGGATATGTGAAGGGTGGATCGTACGGTCATTATTGGACTCAAATGTTTATAAAAAGATAATGCATGATAACTGTAGACCCTGGTACAGTACCGG
This sequence comes from Bacillus sp. es.034, assembly GCF_002563655.1. GTDB lineage: Bacteria > Bacillota > Bacilli > Bacillales > Bacillaceae_B > Rossellomorea. The sequence continues at coordinate 3,050,570 of NZ_PDIY01000001.1, forward strand.
GGTCTCTTTTTAGATGTTTTTCTCTTCCATTTAGTAAGTACTGCGGCTGATTTCAAGAATTACCGTAAAGGCACTGTCGTATGTAGATATAACTTCTTGAACGTAAACGGAATGCGTTCCTAATTCTTCCCTCTTTTGGTTCACAATCGTTTGCAACAGTGCTGCGAGTGATTCATCTTCGCCTAACACAATATCAATAAATTCCTGATCCTTCATTTTTTCCACTCCCTTTCCTCTCTCTATACGAATGAAACGTGACTGGAGTTTCGTGTTTTTTTAAAAAAGTTCAAATAAACGGAAATAAAAAAGAGCCAACATAATCGTTGACTCCCTCTCTATTATTAAAATGTTTGTGCTAAATCTTTTGCTCTTGCAATGGCATTCTCTTTGATTTCAGCCGCTTTATCAGGCATGGCTGCATGTCCTTCTACAAATAATCCTTCAAATGAAGGAACGCCATAGAATTGCATCATCACTTCCAAGTAGCGGTGTCCCATTTCCATTGCGGCTGCAGGCCCCTCTGAGTAGATCCCTCCACGTGCTTGAATGTGAAGAGCCTTTTTATCAGTCAGAAGTCCAACCGGGCCCTGCTCCGTATATTTGAAGGCTTTACCTGCCACTGATACAGAGTCAATATATGCTTTCATTACTGGAGGGAATGAGAAGTTCCAAAATGGTGTAACGAAAATATATTTATCAGCTTCGACAAACTGATCGGATAATTCGCCAAGTCGGCCAACTTTTGCCTGCTCTTCTTGAGAAAGTTCTTCGAATCCTTTACCCGATTGCAGTTTGCCCCAGCCGCTGAATACGTCAGCATCGATTTGTGGGATATTTTCTTTGTACAAATCCAAAGTAACAACTTCGTGACCAGGATTTGCTTCTTTATACGTATCGATAAATGCCTTCCCTACAGCCATGCTGTAAGATTGTGTGTCATCGTGTGGGTGTGCTGTAATATATAATACCTTCGTCATGTTGAATCGTCCCTTTCTGAATGTGAAATGATCCTTATCAAGGTTTAGACATGATTTGAAATCATGTATCTCGAACCGTGATAGTCTTAATTCAAGATTAATATTATAGGATATTATCTTATAATACAAATAAAAAGCTTTCAGTCAAAAAAAATAAGGAATTAGTCTCATGAACGAGACTGATTCCCTATAAAAACTTAATTATTGTCAGGATATGTTTTTTGTAAAAAGGCCACAGACTGATGAATCAATTGCTTTAACACCGATTCATCAATGTCGGCTACTTTATTTATGTACACACACGCCTTACCGGATGTATGCTTCCCGAATGACTCCAGAAGTTTCTCTCTTTCAGAGTCACCTGTGGCAAAATATAAGCTCATCTTGGCCTTTCTCGGTGAAAACCCCACTAATGGAGCATCTCCCTCGTGACCTGTGTTGTATTTATAATGATAAGAACCGAATCCAATTATACTTGGCCCCCACATCTTTGCTTCAAAGCCGGTTGCTTCACTGAAAATATCCAGTAACCTATATGAATCCTCCCTTTTTTGGGAGTTATCCACTCCCTCAATAAATTCTATGACGCTCGCATCATTTTGTTTTGTTTTCAATTCATACATATAACCAGCTCCTTTTTCCTTTTCATCCTAACCACTACTTCTCTTTTCGTCCTGAAGATTCCTGCATGGAGTCTTACATAATGAAATGATACAAGGTTCTCATATCCGTTGACATCCATCCGTGTTTCAATTATGATTGTGTCATAATTTCATATTCTCCTAAAGGGGAGTAGCTGTAACAATAAAGTCGTCATTACAGAGTGCACGCTCTCGGCTTTATTGACAACCATGTTGTTAGCGAGACCTTTACCAGTTGGTGAAGGCTTATATATGTCCAGAAAAGACCTTTACCTCCATTGGTAAAGGTCTTTTCTTTATTATTTCACTCTGAAAGGAAGTAATGCACAATGAAAAAATTAAAAACCAACCTCTCTCAATTAATAGAAGAAAACAAAGAAGAAATCATAAGGAATCGACGGGAGATGGACAAAATCGAAGAAAAAATCGATAAGAACTATACTGCTAAAAAGGAGCATGCCTAATGATATTGCGTAAATACATGTCCCTCTTCGGTGTCGGGTCAGCGAATATTGATCTTGTGCTGCCTAAAACCTCATTTAAACAAGGAGAGCTTTTGCATGGTTACTTCTTTTTAGAAGGTGGCATCATCGAGCAAAAACTGAGGCGGGTTGAATGTGATTTAGTGATGATTGATAAGAACGGAAAAGAAGAGAAACTCATTGATTCGACCACTATATTAAAATCGGATATTATCAGGGCAGATGAACGAAATAAACTGTCATTCACCTACCGGATTCCCCAAGGAGTCCCTTATTCTCAAGATGGCGTCCGTTACTTGTTCAAGACAAAACTTACGTTTGACCAGGGAGTTGAAAGCGTGGATGAAGATTATATTTCAATTGAATAGAAGAATGGCTCGCAGGCGTCTGCGAGCCATTGTTGTCAGGACTTTTCTTTCTTGATATCTTCAAGCAGTGAAATGATCCTTTCATTCTGCTCGATCATCGTCTGATTCTGCTTCCTGAATTTCGTGAAATCAAACGAGAAGATAAGAAGAAACACAGCTAAAAATATGATCATCAATTGCCTCTCCCCCATTCTTAATGATTCTCTTTATATTTAAAATAAATCAGCTCGGGATCTCCAGGGTCCAGGTTTTCAATCATTCCGCTTAGAGAGTAGCCATTCTTATGAAAAACTTTTTGCATCTCGTTGTTTGACTGATTAGTAGATGAAAAGATTTTTTTCCTTGGTGAAATCTTCTCAAAGTATTTTAATAGGGAAGACGCATACCCTTTTCTTCTCTCCTCAGGAACAATGATGATCAGAGAGACAAACGCATTCTCAAAAAACTCGGTATGAAATAAGAGAAAGCCCTTAAGGTTTCCTTCTTTGATGACCAGACATGCTTGCTCCCTTATCGCCCTTTCGATTTCTCCCCTTCTGTTTGCATGCCCGATGACTTGTTGATCAATCGCAACGATCGCTTCCAGATCTGATAATTGAGCGTATTTCACTTCTCTCATGACTCACTACCTTCTTTTCCTTAAAAATATGTAAAGAAATACTAAGACTCAGATGAGAGTAACAATCAGTATCCCTGCGTCTCCAATAATGAAATAACTGTCGTTAATATGATATGTTTCTTTTACAGCTGTCATGGTGAAAGATCCTCCTCTATGTAGAAAAGGACACCGAATGAACAGGTGCCCTTTTGTTTTAAAGCGATTTGGACATTAACACATTTGTTACTTCATAACCTGTTTTTTGATACAAAGATAGAGCTGTTTTGTTATGACCGAATACATGGAGGGATATTTTCGGGATCCCTTTTTCCCTTGCAAACGAGTCCAATGACGCTAAGGCTTCCTTCCCATATCCTGCTCCCCTTTTAGTCTCATGGATCTTAATATCATATATGAATATTTCCTTTGCTTCATCATTTAAATGAACCCATAAGTTACCTACTATTTCCTTGCTCTCTTCATGAAACAGGGAAAATAAATAATGATCTTTTGTTTCCCTTCCCTCAGGTAAAAGCTTATTAAATTCCTGCTCAGCTTGTTCCAGGGACGTTTCTTTCTTAAAATTACCTGCCTTCGTTTTTTCTTCTGCATATTCCTTGATGGACTCTTTTATCCATTCACTATATTCGTTCTCTGTCATCGTTTTTAATATAATCATAGAGTGCTCCCTCCTTAACTTATTTCCAACGCTGTCTTATTTCCCTTACTACAATTTCAGGACGATCCCAATGAAGAAGGTGGGTCGTACCCGGAATGCACTTTACTTCTCCCTTGGCCTTTCCCTTAAAGATGTCGGCTGTCTTTTTACGGGTTTCAGCAAGGCTTTCAGGAAGAGATGCTCTTAATAATAAAACCGGATTTTCTATTTTATGATAAATATCCTCCGCCTCATCTTTATGCATGGCACGGATGATGTGAGCAGCTGTCTCCCCGCGGGCATGCCAATAATATTGGTGGTCAAGATACAGGGAAAGATCTTGAGCTGCATCCATCTTTAAAGAGGACCAATTTAACGTTTCACTCTTAACGAGGGCGAGGAAATCTTCCCATGTTTCCCAAGTCTGTTCGAAATCTTTTTCATAATAAGCGACTTCTTCTTCTACGGTTTGTTGTAAATGCCGTTTTCCTTGATAACCCCCATCGATCAACATCAGCTCTTTGATCTTTTCGGGATAATTGGCTGCATAAAATAGGGCGACAAAACTCCCCCATGAATGAGACAGGAAATAGAATGACTCGATTTCAAGGAGCTCAATCACTTCATTCAGCCATTCGGCCATGTTATTCATTTCATACTCTTCCCCGCGTTCAAATGGGGCAGTCTTTCCATGGCCAGGTGCATCGATGGAAATGATTCTATAGTCTTCCTCTAAATCGTTCGCTATTTCTATAAAGCTGAGCCCTGTACTGCCCAAGCCATGAAGACAAAAAATCACAGGTTTCGCAGGGGCTCCCCATTCCGTAATGCGTATTTGCTGGAGTTGTTTTTGAATAAAATAACGTTTAATGGTGTTCATCTCCTATGTATATCTTTCCTTCTCTTATTCTTCTATTTTACCATTATCATCCAACATATTCATGCCAAGTTTCGAAAAAAGTGTTGGAATGAATCTGAACCTAAAAAAGACCCTAAGAAGGCCTTTTGAAGTGAAGCGGTTTATTGTAGTGAAGGGTTTTCAACTCGGTTCCACATGAACATGCACATCATACACCTCATGCTTATTCATCAATTCTTCTTCTACCTCGCTTGAAATATCATGTGCCTGTTTTATATCGAGGGTTGACCTTACCAGGATTACAACATCCACGACAGTGTTGTTTCCATAATTTCTTGCCCGGATATCTTTTACACCTTTAACCCCAGGGAGATCGAGGACGGTCTTTTCGTACGATTCTATAAGCTCTTCATCGAATCCGTCCGTTAAGTAATGGGAGGCTTCTATAAAAATGCCCCACGCGGTTTTACAGATGAGAAGGCCGACAATGACTGCCGTGAGGGGATCCAACCAAGGTAGATAAAATTGAGCACCAAGGATACCAATCACCGTGCCGATGCTTACCCATGCATCTGAGAGATTATCTTTTGCTGCAGCCATAAGGGATTGACTCTTAATTTTCTGTGCTAATTTTTTGTTGTATCTATAGACAAGGTACATGACGATTGCAGCCCCAATACCAGTCCATGCGGAAATAAGATCCGGTGCCTGGGTTTTACCGTCAAATACAGATTGGATCGCATTGTATAACACCTGTATCCCCACCACCATCATGATAAAGGATGCCAGTAAAGAGGCAACACTTTCTGCTTTCCAATGGCCATATGGATGATCTTGGTCGGCTGGCTTCCTTGAATACCTTAGTCCGATAAGTACCGCAACGGAAGCCACGATATCCGTTGCATTGTTCAATCCGTCTGCACGCAATGCCTCTGAACCGGCTGATGTTCCAATGAGGAATTTAATGATTGATAATATAATATAGGCAATGATGCTTATAACTGCACCACGCTCTCCCAATTTCAACTGATCATATTTTTCTTGATTCACTATCATAATCCTCCACATTTGATATGTACCTGAATATCATAGCAACCCCTCCCCATGTGGGTCTATAGCAACCTTCTTTAGTAAAGCTATCTTAATATGAAGAGGTGAACAATGTTTCCGGTAGCAAACTTTTGTGAAGGCATAAAAAATAGGAATGCGTATGCAGTCCTATATATAACGATTTTTGACTCATTTAGCCCGTGAGTAAGGGCAGCCAGGATCAAATGCATTTGATACTGGCTGCCTTTACTCACGAGCTACTTTTCAGCTTTGCTGAAAAGCGGGAGAAACCTAGGTTTCTCCCGAATGAGTCAAAAATCTGAGTCTACTCTATTTTTTTTTGCTATTAATCTACAATATCAGCTGAAAAACTAGGCTTCGTCAATCCTGCTTCTTCATAAACAGCAGCCATTTTTTCTTCAAATGAAGCAAATTGTTCATCAGATTCTGTGTATTCTGCATTTGCTTCGTCCGAAAGATTGGCAGCTCTGGTTTCGTATGATTTTGAAAGATCGTCCAATGCACCTTGAATTTCGTCTTTCTTTGAATCGAGGGCAGCAGGTACTTCTAGTCCCTGAACGTCTTCAGCTACGGTTTTAGCAGCAGTTTCAGCGTCGGTTTTTAGTTTGGCGATCTCTTCGGCACTGGGTTTATCCTCTTCTTTGGCTTTTGCCGATTCAAAAGTGTAAATAGCTGAATCATTGGCGTTCACTGTGTTGATGATTTCCCTTTGAAAGTCTAATAGAGCGGATTTCATTTCCATCTCGTCCGACTTTGCATTTTCTTCAGTTGTTTCAGTATTTGTTGCTTTTTCCTCTGTACTACCTTCATCACTGCTGCACGCAGCAATAAATAGACTCATAGATAGCAAGAGAAAGGGTAACATCCATTTCTTCATCTGCAATTCCTCCCCATTCATTCGCTCTTACAATTACATATATTACCTTATCGCTTATTTTTTTGTAAACAAATGGATACTATTTAGTATTAATTGTAATTTTTAATTTCATAAACATTCTCATTTCCGAACGTTGACGCAACAAATAACCGTGCGTATTCTCTTTTTTATATGTGTATGGAATCCAGTGATTTGGTAACGATGAATAATGACTTATTGTATAAAGGAGGTGTCTTTCTTGGTAACGAAAGAATGTCCATGTGACCGCTGTACGTGCAAGACGAAAAAAGAATGTGATTGTCCCTGCTGCTGCGAAAAATAAAAAGAAACCCCTGGACGTTGAAAATCCCGGGATTTTTTTATTTAAACCCTTACTTTCCCCCCAACTATTTCGTCGAAGTATTGAACGGATTTCATTTCTTCATCCATCCATTCTGTTCTTTTCCATGTTTGTTCGATAAAAATTTCTGCAATCATACGTTTTCTTTTTCCGCCAAACGTATAGGCATCTTTAAGTGCAATCACACTCTCGAATATATGGACCATCAGTTCTGCCATTCTCTTCGCATGATAGGTCTGTGTATCATGATTGGACGTGGATACAAGTGTCAATAGTTGTTCAAGCTTCAAAATTCCTTCTGTTACGGGAATCGTTAACAAGATGAATTCTTCCGGAACAAGGGATAGCTCTTTTTTCATTCGGGCTAAAAAGTATTCATGAGCCCGGTGTTTATTCATTAATCTCAGGACTTCGAGTCCTAAAATATTGGCTGTACCTTCCCATACCGTCAATACCTGAGCATCCCTGAGTAAACGGGGAAGGACGAAATCTTCAATGTACCCATTCCCACCATGAAGTTCGATTGCTTCATGGGAAAAGTGAATCGCCTGCTCCGCTGATTCTTTCTTCAGTATGGCAATTAGCAAACGATTTAGAACAGACTCTTCCTCAGTTGTGGGAATGTCTTCGGATACGACTCGATCATACAGGTGAACGAGATGGAACACGGCACTCGTTTCCACTTCCTGTTTAGCGGCAAGGCGGGTCAAGGATTCTTTAATCATCGGAAAGTGAGCCAGAGGCTGTCCGAAGGCTTCACGATGGAATGTGTAATTTCTTGCTTCGAGATAGGCTCTTCTCATAATGCCGATCGATGCAATGGCATTACAAATCCGGGATAGATTTAGTGCTTCCATCATGTAGTAGATGCCTCTATCCGGTTCTCCAACGAGATAGGCGTTTGCACCTTTGAACTCCACCTCTGCTGAAGGCACTGCCCGGACACCCAACTTATCCTTCAGCCTTCGAATGTGGATTCCATTAAGGGAACCATCATCGTTTCTCCAGGGAACAGCGAATAAGCTAAGTCCCTTTGTTCCTTTACCGGATCCCTCTATCCGAGCGAGCACCATGGTCACTCCGCACATCCCTGAATTGGAGGCAAAATATTTTTCTCCCCATAGCTGATAGGATTCGCCATCTTGTACGGCCTTTGTTTCATTTGCGCCGACATCAGACCCTCCCTGTCGCTCAGTTAAAAAGGTCGATCCCTCATATAATTCAACTTCGCCCGTTGAAAGGACGTGGGGAAGGAACCTGGCTTTCACCTCAGGAGACGCATACCTTTCAAGAAGGAGGGCCGTTGCCATGGAAAGGGTGACCGGGCAATAGAAACCTGGCTCGGTTTGAGACAAAAGATATCCCTGGGCATAAGAATACATATAATTCCCTTTAGTCCCAAGCTCGGGTATTTCCTTATGAATATATCCGACAATTCCTTGATTGTATGTTTGTTGAACTGTTTTCTTGTATCCTTCATTCACCCAGACTTCAGAAATCTCTTCTCCGAATCTGTTGTATTTAATAAGCTTAGGCTGCCCCTCACGATCGGTGTGGACGGCCCGTTCATCAATTTCCCCTGCACAAAGCTCGCCGAAAGTGTTCAGCTCCTGATCGGCCCACGTAAAAAAATCTGTATCCAGATAGCTCTCGAGGATTTCTTTTAAATGAGGATCTTCATGATAAAAATTCTCAATCTTTCTCATGAATTCACCTCCTGGATCATATCCCGTAAAGGCTGTTTCAGTATTTTTCCTGTGGCATTACGCGGGATTGCATGCAATGATTCATAGAGTTTTGGAATTTTATAACTTGCCAGTTTCCCCTTTAGAAACTCATGACATACCTGAGAAAGTTCATTCGACGGAAGGGAACTGACGACATACGCTTTAACAGTTTCCCCCCACTCAGGATGGGGGACTCCAACGACTGCCACCTCAGAAATAGCCGGATGCTCCATAAGCTTTTCTTCGATTTCTTTAGGATAAACGTTTACACCACCGGAAATGATCATATCCTTTTTGCGGTCCACCACCCATATATATCCTTGTTCATCCACTCTGGCAAGGTCTCCCGTTTTCAGCCATCCATTGATAAAGACTTCATTCGTCTTCTCCGGATCCTTATAGTATCCTTTCATATTTCCTTCTCCGTATAGGAGAATTTCTCCCACTTCATTGGTGTCCACTGGCTTCCCCGCTTCGTTAACAATCATAATTTCTGTTCCAAGAGCCCCTCTCTTCCCGATACTCCCTCCTTTTTTGAGGTGTTCATCTGCTGATAATAGGGTTCCGCTGGGGCCGGCCTCTGTCAGACCATAAACACAATGAAGGAGGTCCGTCCCTAACCTTTCTTTTATATATGCAATTTCTGCACCGGAGACAGGTGCTCCGCCATAGACCCAATATTTCATTGATGTAAGATTATACGTTTGGATGTTAGGTAGTTTGGATGTGAATAAGTAGGCGACCGGCGCTCCGAAAAAGTGTGTGATCCGTTCTTGCTCTACCAGCTTAAGTAGATTCTCAGGGGTGAAGGTCGGTGATAAGATATGGGTGCTTCCTACAAAAGTACCTGCTATCAGGAATAGATGAAGTGGCGCAGAATGACTGAGAGGCATCATATGAAGAATCCTGCTCTCTGGTTTCATCTCAAATTCTACACACATCATGATGGAAACCGTTAGAATATTTCGGTACGTGAAGAGGACGCCTTTTGGTTGACCTGTCGTACCGGAAGTATAAAGGATAGTAGCGTCATCCTCTTCACTCATCGTGCAATCGATTTCTTTTTTACTCCCTTCATTCAAAATGTCATCAAATGACTTCCAAGCTCCTCGTGTCTTCCCTGTCTTAACACATAATAGATCGCTGAGGTCAATGCTTTCTACCGTCTCCCATAGCCATTCATGTGCAAGGATGGCTCGGGCATCGCTGTGATGGACTATGTATGTTAATTCATCAGCAGAAAGCTTTGCATTAACGGGGACTATGATTGCCCCCAACCGCAGGACTGCGAAGTAGCTGATGACAAATTCCGCTGTGTTCGGCATGAACAGCATCACTTTATCCCCAACACCTATACCCCGCATCTTCAAGCTATTGGCCCACTGATTGACTTTTTCATTCAACTCCCTGTAAGTCATCTCATCGCCGTCTGTAATAACCGCTTGCCGTGTAGGATATTTCCTGGAATTTCGAGACAATAATTCTGAGATATTCATTCTCGTTTCTCCCCTGACTCTTTTAATTTTTTGAGGAAGTCATCCCTTAGTTCTTCCATTTCAGCTCTCATCGTTTCCAGTTCTTGAATGAAAATGGTTATTTCCTCTATTTTCATGTTCCCATATTCAACTGTGCGTTCCAATTGCTTCCTTCCACTTCGATCTTGATCAAACAGGTGAATCATTTCCTTGATTTGCTCTAAAGTGAATCCGAATCGTTTTCCGCGGAAAATTAATTTAAGTCTGGTGACGTCACTCTTGGAGTATAGTCTCCTTCCTGAATCACTCCTTTCAGGTTTTAATAAACGAAGTTCTTCATAATACCTGATCGTACGTGTCGTTACGTTGAACTCCTTAGCTAATTGAGAAATGGTATAAGGCATCAGCATCAACTCTTTATTTGAAAATTTTGATACTTTCATTTTATCATTGACGTTGACGTAAAGTTCAACCGATTTTTTAAAAATAACTACTTTTCCGTCTGCCAAAAATGAATAGCTTAGGCGTTTATTTTCATAAGAAAAGTGGGAAAGTACAATATAATCAAATCGAAGGGGATGTGAATACATAATGCCAGTTCAGGTACCGAAAGATAAAGGAATTGACCGTACATTGTCGATCTTTATGGACGGTTATGAGTTTATTCAAAAACGTATTCAGAAGCATCATCTAGATGTGTATGAAACAAAAGTTCTTGGTAAGAAGGTCGCTCTTCTTAGCGGTGAAAGAGGTGTGGAACTATTCTATGATAATGAAAAGATGAAGAGGAATGGAGCAATGCCTCCTCACATACTGAACACACTCTTTGGAAAAGGCGGGGTCCAAACGTTAGATGGAAAGTCTCATGAACATAGGAAACGTTTGTTTATGTCACTGATGACACCTGAAGGACTCGATGAACTGCACAAATTGACGACTAGACAGTGGGATGCATATACACGTAAGTGGGAGAAAAAGAATAAAGTCAATCTTTTCGAGGAATCCCTGGAGTTACTTACAAAGGTTGGATGTGAATGGGCTGGTATACCAATCGAAGAGAAAGCAGTACCGAAACGCTCCAAAGATTTAAACAGATTGATTGAAGGAGCATCAAAAATCGGTCCCCGGTATCTTGCAAGTCTCCGGGCAAGGAATCGCTTGGAAAAATGGATTGAAAGCGTCATTCATATGGTGCGTCAGGGACGGTGTGAAACAAAAAAAGGGTCTGCCCTATACGAAATGGCTTTCCACCGGGACCTGAACGGGGATCTTCTTGATAAACAAGTGGCTGCAGTCGAATTAATAAATGTTATTCGCCCTCTTGTAGCCATATCACGCTATCTGGTGTTTGGTGCTGTTGCACTTGAAGAAAATCCGGAGTGGAAAGAAAACATTCATTCTAATGACGAAGACCTCAGGTGTTTCATTCAGGAAGTGCGTCGCTACTATCCCTTCTTCCCTTTTCTCGCTGCCCTGACAACCAAGGATTTCGTATGGCAGCAATATCACTTTAAACAAGGTCAAATGGTGATGCTTGATTTATTCGGTACGAATCATGATCCCCGGATCTGGGAGAACCCTGATCATTTCGAACCCGGGCGGTTCAAGGATTACAAGGGCAGTATCTATGAACTGGTCCCTCAAGGCGGTGGAAATTATGATACCGGTCATCGGTGTCCAGGTGAATGGCCGACCATCGAAGTCATGAAAGCGAGCTTTTCCTTCATGAGTAAACATCTTAACTATCAGCTGCCGAAGCAGGATATGAGCTATAGTCTTCGGGAGATCCCAACGCTGCCGAAAAGTGGCTTCGTGATGAAGAAAGTAGGCTATAAATAACTATGTTGAGTAGTCAGTCTACAAATATCAAACAGCGAGAGGCAGGTTATCAATCCGCCTCTCGCTGTTTAATACAGTCTACCTAAATAATTTAGTATAAATGATGGGTGCATCCATACAGTCCTCTGAATCATTCAATAATTCGATAATGGCTACTCCATTTATCTCCGCTTCAATCGTGTCTCCCCTTCCTAAACAGTGCTCGAATCCCTCGGCTAATTTTTCAGGGGAAAGTTTATTGGCCAAAGTACAGTGTGGAATCTAATTGCAAGGAAGATACAGTGGATTGGCCTTACGTTTAAAAGAATGAAAATGATCGTAATGAGACGAGTGTAAGTCCAGAAGGTCCCTCGTCACGGTTGGGGCAAGAAAAAGAGTGCCGAAGTTTAAAAAAGAGCCTACTGTATTAAATGTGATGCGGAAGGATGCGGTATGTTCTTAAAAGGTTTCTAAAGATTCTATGTATGCCTCTTTGTCTAATTCCGTGTAACTGCCTAATGTAATATGTGGACGGGCATCATTGATTTCTTCTTCATAATAAGAAATGTCCTTAACCGCTAGTTCTTTCCAAATCCCTTTAATCAGCTCTTCTGTTTGATCATCGAATAGAGCGATAACCCAATACATAGGCAAACCACCTTTCTTAACCAAATGTCTATACTCTAACACAATCTCCCACAACTTGATGTAAACGCTTAATGATTAGCAACATGATTAGTTTGTATATCTCCAAAAAATCTTTGACATCGTTAAGAAAATGATGTAAATTACCTTATGGACGAACATTTATAAAATAAACAAACTTTAATATTCGTGTTTAGGGGTGTAATGATGGAAAATGTATTTGATTACGAAGATATTCAATTAATTCCTGCAAAATGTGTGGTTAACAGCCGTTCTGAATGTGATACGAGTGTAACACTGGGTGGATATACGTTTAAGTTGCCAGTAGTCCCAGCCAATATGCAAACCATTATTGATGAAAAAATCGCTGTCTACTTAGCTGAAAATAATTATTTCTATATAATGCATCGTTTTAAACCTGAAGAACGTTTGTCATTCATTAAAGATATGAAGTCACGTGGATTGATCTCTTCTATTTCAGTAGGGGTAAAGGAAGAAGAATACGCCTTTGTCGAGCAGCTGGCAGAAGAAAAGCTTGTTCCGGAATTCATTACAATCGATATTGCACACGGCCATTCCAATGCAGTCATCAATATGATTCAACATATTAAAAAACATGTACCTGAAAGCTTTGTGATTGCCGGGAATGTTGGTACCCCAGAGGCCGTTAGAGAATTAGAACATGCAGGGGCCGATGCTACCAAGGTTGGAATCGGACCGGGTAAGGTGTGTATTACAAAAATTAAAACAGGCTTTGGTACAGGTGGATGGCAGCTGGCTGCACTGAGATGGTGCGCTAAAGCGGCTACTAAACCCATCATTGCTGATGGAGGCATCCGTACACATGGGGATGTTGCAAAATCCATCCGTTTTGGTGCCACTATGGTGATGATTGGATCCCTATTTGCCGGTCATGAAGAATCTCCTGGAGAAACGACTGAGAAAGACGGAAAACTAGTTAAAGAATACTTTGGATCAGCTTCCGAATTTCAAAAGGGTGAGAAGAAAAACGTTGAAGGAAAGAAAATGTACGTTGAACATAAAGGGTCATTAGAACATACCCTGATTGAAATGGAACAAGATCTTCAATCTTCAATCTCCTATGCAGGTGGAACGAAACTTGAATCCATCCGTACAGTAGATTACGTTGTGGTAAAGAATTCGATCTTTAATGGGGATAAGGTATATTAATCTTAAAAAGGTGAAAGGTGGGCAATGTTTGCTCACCTTTTTTTGGTTAAGTTACAATGAATTCGTAGGAGAAACAGTCTTTTCTTCCGTAACCATATTGGCATGGGGAATACGAATGGTTAATTCTTTAAGCAATTTTTGAGGCTCTTTTAAATTGCCTATCACAATATTGTATTGTGGATACCCCATTTTCACGTTCATCCTGGACATGCGTTTTAGCTTATCCGGCATTTTGTCACGGTATTCCTCTTCATCGTTCAGAACCAGCCCAATAAAAGAATTCCGGTAAATTTCGTATGGAACATAGCTTTCAATATCCTCCCACCGAATGTGAACGGGTTCATCAGGCAACACATATAAAAACAGATACTCCTTAGTCATGCTTACGTGAGGTACGTCATGAGAGAGCTTTTTAAAGATCTGAATCAAACAGAAGAAAAAGAACACTCCTCCTAACGCAACTATCCCCCCTATCAAATAATTCACATCAATAAAGAAAAACTCATACGTCAAATACAAACACAGTAGAACAAACAAAATACATCCAGCCGCAATCAAACTCAACTTCTTCTTAGATTCATAAAAATCAACAACCTTCTCCTCCATGACCAATCCCCTTCCATAAATATACATATCCAATTTCCTATACCCGAAAAACCAAGAAGTAAACCTTGAGGGACGGACCTCTAGAAGTGATGATTCGACCGTCATGAAAACACTTTCTGAGGTCCGTCCCTCTTCTATTCCTTACCACTATCTTTTCTCTGCAGTGATTGTGAATAAACTAGGTATGTTTTTTTTAATCCCTATTGGAGCATCAGCTGGGAACGCCCATCTTATTCCGGATTCCTCTTCTAATTGAGTAATGATAAAGCCGGTAGTGCCGACTGCTGTGATGATATCACCCAGTGTCCACCTGCGAATTCTATTCTTAGCTGATGGATGTAGTGAATCGGTCTTCAATAGTTTTGAGAATGCAACATCCACTTCCTTTTCACCACTGTCAAAATAATCGCCTGCTGCCACCATTTTTGTACCTTCAACCGTCAATAGTTTGGTAAGCATCGGATGGAAATCCCTCAAGATGAAAGTTCCACCTTTCTTAAGCATCTTACTAGCGATCGTAAAAACAGGCATTAAATCCACAAAGTAATGTAGAACGCCAAGTTCCAAAATCACAAAATCATAATCTTCTTCTTTCTCTTCACCGGGGATTTCTAATAAATCTGAAACGATATAACGAATATTGACACCTGCGACTTCTGCCAATTCCATGGCGTATTTGCAATTTTCTTTCGAAATATCCACCACAGTGACTTCTGCACCCAATAAGGAAAAGGACACTGCTTTATTACCCTTCGAACCTAGTAGATTTGCAATTCTTTTTCCTCTGATATCTCCCATATGGTTTAAATATTTCGATACTTTATGTTGTGGATTTTTCATAAGTGTAAGAGCATAATTCTTTGGCAATCCGTGACGATTCACCCACGCTTGATAAGCACCATCATTCCACCCTGCCCTATTAATACTACTAAGCTCACTTTGTCTCAAAATGTCGTCACCTCCAAAATAACTATAGAGGGACGGACCTCCAATAACTCTCCACATTATCTCCCCGATCCTTGTACTATCAGGGAGTCCACGGGAAAAGCAACATTTTTTGGAGGTCCGTCCCTCATCTTTGACCTCTAAAAAACACGAACATGCCTGCACTGCAGGCATGTTCGTGCTGATTTAACTGAATTTGATGTTTTGTAATGTTTTGATGCTTTGGGTATCCTTTAGTTCTCCGTAGAAGAGGATACTTGGGTCTACTTTTATGATTTCCCCTGTGGGGGCAGACCACTCTTTAGTTGATGCCACTAATAGAGCATCTTGATTTATATACGCTTCTGACATCTTTCTATTAGCTGGATGAACAAATGTCATCATCTCTTCCCGTTCGTCAGATCCCAACACGACAAACGGTGTATCCCTTAATACGAATTCTTCTGATCCCCCATAGTATTTATGGAAGATTCCTTCTGTAGGAAGTGTAATATAACTGGATTGCAATGTTTCTCCCAGTTTGAAGAAAGCATCCAGATCTAGTATTTCTTTGTCAATCGTTTGTCCAGAATGTTGATGAATTTCTGCATAAACGGTAAGCACCGGTACTTCCGGCAGGGTCAAGGCGTATTGGCGAAGAATGACGCCTTTCATCTTCTCGTGCTGTTTAAACTCTGTTGTTAAACTGAGGCCGGACCAACAGTGACCGTTATGATCCACTTTCGTCACTGATTCAATCGTTGTTTTTTCTTTCAGCATGGAATACCCACTGATATTTCGGAAGGTGTACGCAATCCCACCGCCCCATGGATTCCACCAGGCACGCGGGCCAGGGGTCGGGTATTGATGATCAAGTGCTTCATTTCCATTTAAACTTAATGAATAAATTCCCGGATAGTAATCCGAAGAGGCCTTAAATGATATAACCCCATTATCCACAGACCAAATACCCTCATTTTGTCCGATTTTCACATCACGTTTTCCTTTAACAAATTGTAATGAGTCCATCCTCGCCGTTTGACTCTTAGATGAAAAATCTCCGGAAATCCACTTTACTCCAGGGGAATTATGTTCAAGTTCCACACTCACTTGAGTAAGAGCATCTTCTTTCAATACTTCTTTCACAACCGTTCCATCATCATGTCTAACGGTTAAAGTTCCGTGTATATAAGGGGTCATCATGGAATTCAATGAATAATCCTCTTTGGTACCAGTAGTGGAAACAACATCTCCATTTGGTTTTCCGAAAGTATAAAGAGTGAGTTCCTTTCGCTCGACTTCATCCCCTACAATGAATTCACGCCACTTCGACCATTGATTTGACATGTTGATGCCTACCTGGATCGGACCTAAACAAATCTCCTCATGGGCAGGAATCAAATCCATTTCATATTCCAAAGCCATTCGCCAATCATCTTTTCTGGCAATGGCATTTTCCGGCCAGGATAAACCGATTGTATCCCCTTTGGAAGCTTCGAGAAACATCCACCGCTCTGAAATAGCTTTATCATCAATATATTCCACAAATGGAACCAGGGACTCATTACACTTCAAGACCCCTTCATTTTGAGGGACTGACAGGCCTTCCAAACTTGTGAACACAGGCTGAATCAAAGAAAGCTTCTTCTTTTCCTGATCCCCTGTATTTACTACCTCATGCTTGACTTCCACTAACCCCTCTCCATATATCTTGAAATATGAATTGAGTAGTATGGAAGGAAACGCTTCTGATACGAGTGATGTTTTCACAACCAATGCCTCTGGTAACTCGATGTATTCAATAGAAGACGCTTCTTTCTTTGAAAATTCTTCGCTGTATGGTTTACCGAATTTAGGGGTAAAGAATGAAATGGGATCCCTGGTGAAAGCAGTTGAACCGATTTTTACCATGTGATTTCTTTTTTCGATTTCAACATAGTGTGGTCCATTATATCCAAACCAGTGCTCGTCTGTTTCCCCGCCGAATTTTGCCCCGAATCCAGGAAATGCAATTCTCAGTGAAGTCGTAAAGGAGGATCGGTGTCCGTTTTCCCACTTAACCTCTACAACAATTTCTTCTGATAAAAACCCATTTTTCAACAGCTGCACAGGTACCGGGATGGAAACTCTCCCTTTGGCGCCGACCTTCTCGATCACCTCAGATTCATCCCAAGAAATCACTTTATTCTCAGGCAGTTTGACTGTCCAAGTGGAATCTTCGCCAACCTGACTTTCAAGGTCGAGATAGACGGTTCCCTTACTGTGGGCTCTCCAATTCTTCTTAACAGATCTTATGTTCACTTTACCTGCCTGCTTGGGGTATACACCCATTTTCAGCGAGAGAGGTTGTTTATTTATTTTGAAATCAGCCCCAATCACTGGATGTGTTTTCCATGGACCAGGTTCACTTTCTGGCATAGAAACCTTTACAGGGTAATCCCTCATCCATTTGTTTTCCACCAAGAGAGTATCTTCGAAATCATGTTCTGCTATCGGTGACGAAACACCCTTTATTGAAATTTCAATTGGTTCCTTACTGCGATTTTCAACATGATAGCTTACATAATGGTCTTCATTTTCCAGAAGTTTGAATTCCGGTACGTTCATTTGAACTAAATAATCCTGTGTTTCAATTAAACGAATGCCTCGTCCCGTCCGTTCAAATTGAATGCGAACGAACTCTTCATCTGCTTCCCACTTGTATTCATAAAACGTGTGTTCATTAACCTTCAGAGCATCCGGTTTGACTTCAATTAAACGCTGACTCGTTTGATACCAATCATGTTTCTCGAAAAAAGGCTTCAACAGATCGAGTTGAAGCACCATTGGGATGAAATTCATTAAATGAACTGTATCATCACGGTCTTCCCAGAAAAATCCGCATTTTTTATAAAGTGGCACAGCTTTTGTATTTCCCGGCCAGGTAAACAAGTCTAGTCGTGGCCATTGTAATTCCACCGTTTTCTCAATCGCTTTTAAGACAAGCTGTTTGCCTATCTTCAACCCTTGATACTTAGGGTGGACATTCAGTAACGGAATGTATAATGCACCGACATCCTCACGATATTCGGAAAGTCCGCAGTATCCTGCAACCTCGTCCCCTACCATGGCTAAAAATAAATGAAGATTGGTGGAACTCTCTTCCTTGTCCTTTACATCCTGTTCTGTTGTAACGGTGGAATCCCCGCCCCAGTTTTCACGGCTCTCATTCCACATTTTGGCGATTCCTTTTGCTAATCCTTCATGATATTCTACGATTTTCACTTGTTGAAGCGTTGTCTTCATAATATCCTCCCAGGCTATGTTTTAATAGAAAGAACCTCGTAATCATTGATATTTTGACTTGCATCGACGATTGAAATCATCGTCATCGCCTCCTTTCAGTATGTTGGAAAGATTTTCTTCCCACATCCACAGTGTAAGATTTTATGCGGATTAAGTAAAGAATATTCTAACTAAAAAAATAATTCACTTATTTCCAAATGCCGTTGATAGTAGAAAGAGGGAATAATTTCAGATATACAAGACAACCTACAAGGTAAAAAGAAGGTAATGCTCTTGAAATTGATCCGGTTAGTTTCAATTGTTCTTGGTTTGATGGTTTTGTCGAACCTTTCAATCGGAGAAGGTAGTCAAATTCTTTATGCACAGCAGGAAATTCCGTCCTATGCAAAATGGGGAAGCCTTGCAGTGAGAAAAACGAAAGAAAGGTATCCTGATGCAGCGATTGTGGATTATCTTCACATTGGAAAAGAATATGGCACGAAGACTTCAACTGAAAAATTTAAGCTTTGGTTAAGGCGGGGCGGTAAGGAATTTGGAGTGTTTGTTGATATCCAGTTTGAAACGGAAAGCGAAAAACTCCTTGATATTAAGTTTAAGGAAACGGATCGATAGCTTTCAAAAAAAGAGATCGAAGGATGTGTCAGCCTTCGATCTCTTTTTCTACTTTCCCTAAAATCGTTTTACATCTTAGTATCTTAAAATTCTTCATTCTGTTTTGTTGCTATGTATTACTGTGGAAGCAGTGGCAACTCCAATAATGGCACCATCCTCGTTTAGGAGGGGATGGGCATAAACGTTGTAAGAGATGTCTCCAGATGGTAAGGGAATGGTAATGACTCGGCTAACTGGCCTCTTTTCAGTTAGAACCTCTTTCTTTAATTTCATCAGGGCATGATTCCCTACATTATCATCCAGTTCCACATCTGTTTTTCCGATATGATCTTCGGGAATAAGATCAGGGGTATTAAAAATCCATGTGTACCGTAATTGAGTATCACAATGAGCCAGGATGACAGGGGCATTTTGTAAAGCAATGGAGAATGGATTCTCCTCCAGGTTAAAACTTGATGCATGAAAATCCAGCACTTGACCTAACTTGATCGTCACTTCGGCACTTGGTTTCCGGATTCCATTTTCAATTTGGGCATAGTAGGATCTTTCAATAAAGGCTTTTGCAGCTACTTCCTGCTGGGTCATCTTTTTCCTTTTACGTAACTTAGTGAGCCAAGTTCTTTTATTCAACCCTCAATCCCCCTTCTAAAACGATAAAGACAGATAAGCAAGTATATACTGAATGTTAGAAAGTGTCTAAACAGACACTTTTTTACGTGTTAATCTTCGGTATAATAAAATGGAAGGAATCTATCAATCATCATTCCTTCACCTCTTCAATGAAATGCCTTTCTTCCTCAATAAGTAACTTTGATTTTGTACTCAAAATCATAACATAGAATCCAACGCTACCTCTATCTTTTTTCCAAATATATTTACATAATTAGACAACCCTCAAAGTTGATTTATAATAGGAGGTTTTCATATGCCGATGAAGGCCGTTCAGGACGAAGATAAATATCTTGATTTCATTAATCGTATCGTCGAGTCAAAATCCGGGCTGATACAGGAAAGAGCGAATATAGACTCTCCCTATTCGAATATTGTTGAAGTGTCTCTTAGAAAGTGGAGAGGCGATTCCATCGAGGTACTGGCTGATTCATTACGAATGGCTAAAAATTCGGGAAACATCGAAAAGTGGGCATCTTCATCTGTTACCTTGTTCAAGCAGCTGGACCTTTCTCTTGAAGTAGCGATAAACGATCTTCATTCCTTTCGCAAAATGATAGGAGAACTGATTAAAGCAGAGGCCATCGCTCAAGACCTGTCGATTGAAACGTTCTATGATTTACTTTCTCACTTTCATACAGGGGTCGACCGGGCCATTTTCCGAATCACGATCGCTTATTCTCACCCCCTTTCGGATTCGATCAGTTCTGAGCTGTCCATCCCCATCGTCAAGGTGACCAATTCGATTGCCATTCTCCCACTTATTGGAGACATCGATGCCTCACGATCAAAAGACTTAATGGAAAGGACCCTCACAAAAGGAACAGCAATGGGTTTACACTATTTGATCATTGATCTATCGGGTGTTACGGTTGTTGACACGATCGTGGCAGACCAATTATTTAAAGTGGTGGCCTCTCTTAAAATAGCCGGAATTCAGGCAGTTTTGACAGGGATCCGACCGGAAATTGCTCATACCATGGTCAACCTGGGAATTGTTATCACGCATATTCCAACATTCGCCAGTCTCCATACAGCCCTCATTCATCTTCAAAAAAAGAGCATCCATCAGTATTAAGATGCTCTTGCTTTTTTGATGCTCCATCCCCAGCTCAACTATGACTTCCCTTTCTAATTCAATAGGGAATAAATTTCAGTTCAAGAGGGAAAATGAGTATATGAAATTTCCGGGCACCATGATGAACTCGGAATGAAACGAATGAAAAAAGGATGGTGTGCATGACCGATAAGAAAGCGTTATGTTCAAGTGAGCTTGCTACTTTGTGGATGACATATCAGCAAAAGACAATGACTCAGCACATACTGGAGTATTTCATAGAGAAGGCGGACGTTGAGGAAGCAAAACAAATCCTGGTTGATACACATACAAATGTGAAAGAATACGTCGGAAGGCTCACCACTTTATTCGAAGAGGAGGGATGTGTGATTCCCGCCGGTTTTACCGAAGAAGATGTAAATCCAGGGGTTCCTAAACTCTTTGATCACCACTTCGATATCTTGTTTCTTAGGCAGCTACAAGCTATCAGTATGGGTTTGCATACGTTACACGTAAATATGTCATACCGGAAAGATCTCATCCTCTTATACAAAGAGTTGACCGGCTTCACTCAATCTGTTTATGAAAAGTGCATGGACTACTTACGCGAAAAAGATGTTCTACCAGGACCTCCTGCCGTAACACTCCCAAAATCAATCGAATTTGCTAATAGCCCTAATTATATGGCTGGTTTCAACATCTTTTCGGATAAAAGGGCGTTGAATACGGTTGAAGTTGCCTACCTTTATTTTGGAATTGAATCAAATACTTTGGGAATGCAGATGATGACGGGCTTTGCCCAAGTGGCAAATGAATCGGAAGTGAAGAAATACTTCATTAAAGGAAAAGAATTATCAAAGAAGATCGTGAGCGACTATTCTAAAGTGCTGCTGGAAAGTGATGTCCAAGCCCCTTCCATATCCGGAGCGAGAGCAACCGATTCAACAGTTGCACCTTTTTCAGATAAGCTCATGATGTATTGCACCTCCCTTTTCACTAACTTCGGTTTGGGGAGCAATGCCCTGGGAACTGCTTTCAGCTTACGCAGCGATCTTCCTGTCAAGCTAGCTTCAACTGCAAAAGACATATTATCTTATGGGCATGACGGAGGTAAAATAATGGCGAAGAACGGTTGGATGGAACAGCCTCCCAGTATGGAGGATCGAAACAAGCTGTTTAAATAAATTACGTTTTTCCAAGCAATAAACAAAAGCAGTTGTGCCATCATCCATATGGCTCATCTGCTTTTTCACTGTTATCTTTGATTAAGGAATCGCATATCAATTCTCCAATCTGAGCAATCGTGTCTTTCCCAGTTTCGCTTTCTCCAAGTTCATCGATAAGTACCGCTATATAAGCCGTTTTATCCCTGAACTTGATAATGGCGCAATCATGCTCAACCCCGGGCAATTCTCCTGTTTTGTTTCCGATATATACTGCTTCCCGGTCCATCCTTGATGGGAGTTTGGTATTAAATTGCTGCTGTTGTAAAATATGCAGCATTTTCCCCGTGTTCGTCTGACTGTATTCCTTACCAATGTCCACTACCTTCAAACAAGTAATGATATCGAGTGCCGAGGTATAGTTATCCAAACCCTTCTCCAAGGCTTCGAAATCCATCAATTTCCTAAGAATCCTGGTATGTTTTAATTTTAATGTATGACAGAGTTCTTGTATGGCATTCGACCCTAGCCGTTCAATAAGGAGATTTGCAGCTGTATTATCGGAAACGATGATCATAAGAGTAACGAGATCCTCTACAGTAAGAGTGAGTTGATCTGAAAGGGACACAAGCACTCCAGCCCCGCCAACTCTACCCTCTTTGGGAATCGTCACCATATCATTAAGGGAAATTGCCCCTTCCTGTGCTTGACGGAAAGCTTCGAGTAAAATGGGGATCTTAATTAAGCTGGCAGCGGAATAGGAGCGGTCCCCATCAATGTGGAAGGAGTGAGATGGAAGCTCAACGGCCACACTCACCCTTCCGTTACAACGAACCATTATTTCCCTGATTTTATATTCTAATTCATTCTTCATTTATCTTCTTCATTCCCTTTACTTAGTGACTGCTACTTCATCATGTTCCCTTGTAATCTCCTTGTCGTAAAGGTGACAAGCTACAAAATGCTTTTCCTCTACTTCCTGCCATTTAGGTTTATGGGTGGCACATGCTTCCATGGCTGCCGGACAGCGGGTTCTGAACACACAGCCAGTCGGGGGATTGATCGGACTTGGTATTTCCCCCTGTATGATCATCCTTTCACGTGAATCCTCCACATCCGGATCGGGAATCGGAATCGCGGAAAGCAATGCCTGAGTATAGGGGTGAAGAGGTTTCTTATATAACTCTTTACTTTCGGTAAGTTC
Source organism: Bacillus sp. es.034 (assembly GCF_002563655.1). GTDB lineage: Bacteria > Bacillota > Bacilli > Bacillales > Bacillaceae_B > Rossellomorea. The sequence continues at coordinate 3,073,817 of NZ_PDIY01000001.1, forward strand.
AACAATATGACCTAGATACATCACACCTATACGGTTACTGATATGTTTGACCATCGAAAGGTCATGGGCAATAAAGAGAAAGGTCAAGCCCTTTTCTTTTTGCAGTTTCGTTAGTAAGTTTACAATTTGTGCCTGTACAGAAACATCAAGTGCAGAAATCGGTTCGTCTGCAATAATGAAATCCGGATCAAGGGCAAGTGCCCTTGCAATGCCAATACGTTGACGCTGTCCCCCGCTGAATTCATGAGGATAACGGTTGGCATGATCACGATTAAGCCCTACGTCCTCCAGAAGTTGATAAATGCGTTCCATCTGCTTTCTTTTATCCTTGAATAAGTTGTGTGCCTCCATAGGTTCAGCTATGATTTCCCTTACGGTTGAACGGGGGTTAAGAGATGCATATGGATCTTGGAAGATCATCTGCATATTCCGATAAAATGATTGTTTCTCCTTATCCGAAAGTCTGTGTACGTTTTTACCGTCATATAAGACCTCACCTTCAGTCCGGTCGTATAAACCGATAATGGTGCGACCGGTCGTGGACTTTCCACAACCGGATTCCCCCACTAATCCGAAGGTCTCTCCCTTGTATATATCAAATGAAATACCATCCACAGCTTTTAACGTTTTTCCTTTTTCCAGGTGGAAGTACTTTTTCAATTCTTTCACTTCTAGCAACTTATGATTTGTCATCGGGGTCCCTCCGTTTCTTCCCAGTAGCGTCTGGCTGCGCATAGCTCTTTTTCATAATAAGTTCCTTTCAATGACAGTATCTCTATTGTTTTACCGGTGTTGGGGGAGTGTATCATCTTACCTTCACCATAATAGATGGCAACATGATGAATGCTGCCTTTTCCTTCCTCATACGCAAAGAACAAGAGGTCACCAGGCAATAAGCGATCCAACGATACCTCTCTCCCTTCCTTTGCCTGGTCATTTGCATCCCGTGGAATCAAATACCCTTGAGTTTTGCACATCGTGTAGCTGAATCCAGAGCAATCAAATCCATAGCTTGACATCCCACCCCATAAATATGGAAGATCAAGGAATGATTCTCCAGATGAGACAATGTCCTGGCCACTTCCCCTTCGATCATTTACTTTCGATCTGGATACCATGATATCTGTCTGCCTTAAGAACCTAGTGCCCAAAGGAGTCCCCACTTCTATTAAATCATCATGTTCTTTCACAATCGGCAAAATGGTTTGAAAGCTGAGTTCTAATTCAGTTTCATTTTCCTTATTGATCAAGTCCGTGAATTTACTTATTACAATGGCATACGTGTCCGCTTGGGATGACTCACCGGGTGAAAGCTGAACACTCGGGATCCAGCCGGGGTATCCTCGATTGTCTTTTGAAGATGATTGATCAGGTATAAGGACGTGGGACCAACCGTTACTCTCTTCCAACACGATTACTTCCTGACCGAATAAGGCTTGAGATTGTATTCTGTTCTCATCACAAAGTGCTAAGCGCATATCATAAGTTAAGGAGTCCAACCAATCTGTCATGTGAGCTGGATTGGTTATGGCGGGTGTATCCAAGTCACGTGCGGAATCCCGGTTTGTCCATAGAGTTGCTACAGGTACTGCTATTTGCGCCTTTGTCGTCATTTGATTTCCCCCTCTATTCATACTGTTACTCTCTCTATACCAAGACCGGCTTTTGTCGGCATAGTAATCTTCCGACCGTTATAATGGATTCCACCGACTACAATATCGTCAGCCAGCATGAGTGGTGCGTCGAAATCAAACCGAGTGACGTTTTTCCTGCTTGCCGCAAAGTGGGCTGCAGCCGTTATTCCCAGTCTGGTTTCGATCATGCTGCCGACCATACATTCGACCCCGCACACTTCCGCTAGATCGTTTATTTTCTGAGCCTGGTAGATTCCCCCCGCTTTCATGAGTTTAATATTGATCAGATCTGCACTTCGGGTCTTTAATACTTCAAAAGCTTGGTATGGAGTGAACACACTTTCATCAGCCATGATAAGGGTATCGACCCCATCCGTGACCCTCTTCAAGCCTTCAATGTCATGTGCAGGCACTGGCTGCTCAACTAATTCGATATTCAGGCCAAGATCCTCCATCTTGCGAATCGCTCTGACTGCGGTTTTCGATTCCCATCCCTGATTGGCATCCAGGCGGATTTTGACATCATAACCGATTCGTTGGCGGATTTCGTGAATTCTTTTAATATCTGTTTCGATTTCATCTTTGCCTACTTTCACTTTCAGTACATTAAAGCCTTTATTTACATATGCTGCTGCGTCCTCACCCATTTCCTTCGGGCTGTTCACACTCACCGTGTAATCTGTCTCAAGCTCCCCTCTGTACCCTCCCAGAAGTTGATAGAGGGGCAGGTGACAATGTTGAGCCAGGCAATCATAAATGGCCATATCCACCGCTGCCTTCGCGCTTGTATTACGGATGAGTAACGAATGAAGATGTTGGAAAAGGTTCTCGTGGTTTAATAGATTTTTGCCTATTATCCCGGGTTTGATTACTTGTTGGATGCTATGTTCGATGCTGGATAAACTTTCTCCAGTGATCACTACGGTCGGAGGTGCCTCTCCCCAGCCGATAATACCGTTGTCGCAAGTCAGTTTAACAATGATGGCTTCAGCCACCGTCACCGTACGTAAAGCGGTCTTAAAAGGGGTATGTAAAGGCACTGCTGTCCTGAACGTTTCAAGTTGATGGATCTTCACTCGTTCTCACCCTCGCTTATTCCTGATTCGATTTTAAATGAATGTTCGAATGTATTCATTGTTCCAATGCTGCCCACCGGTATGGCAATGTTAGGTGAAGAATGTCCGATATTAAAACCTTTTAATGCAGGTTTTCCTGTACTTGCGATATGTCCTGTCAGGACCTCATCAAGAGTCAGGGAACGTTCACGTTTCTTAGGCTCGCAGTTCTTAAAGTCACCTATGATGATTCCGGAAGCATCTTTGAATTTATTGGCCATTTTTAACTGATTCAGCATTCTATCGACTTGATAGGGTTCCTCATCGATATCTTCAATGAAAAAGATCTTTCCTTTGGTATTCACTTCGAATGGTGTTCCCAGTGTGCTCACAAGCAGGGTGAGGTTCCCGCCGATCACGGGGCCGGTCGCTATACCTTCTGAGACGGTCTCAAGTTTGGTTATGTCATGTGTATAGTCAATATCTCCCGTTTGAAACAGCTGACGGAACGATTCCTTTGAGGCTTCATGTACGTCCTCGAGTCCGATATCGGAACTTAGCATCGGTCCATGGAAGGTCACGAGACCTGTTTGTTGATGAATGGCCGTATGTAAAAAAGTAATATCACTATACCCCCAAAAAATTTTTGGATTTTGACGAATCAGTTCGAAATTCAATCTTGAAACAATACGTCCCGTACCAAAACCTCCACATGCACAGAAAATGGCTTTCACATCCTGATCTGAAAACATCTTATGGATATCTTCTATCCTTTCTGTGTCGTTACCTGCTAAGTACCCATATTTTTTATGTACCGAGTTCCCAACCTTTACTTTCAATCCTAATTCTTCAAGGAACCGGATTCCTTTTTTCAATGGTTCTGATTTTGGCGGGCTGGCAGGAGCTATAACCCCTACCTTATCACCTTTTTTCAGTTTAGAAGGCTTCATCATCATTCGTTCCGGACCCCTTTCGTAGAAAAAGAGGGAGAAGGCGCATGGCCATAAAGTATGCCGACGCGCCCCCCCACTCATCCTGTTTTACTATCCTTATTTTTTATCAGCCCATTTTAATTCCATGTAGCCGACCGGGTGACGGACGATGCCCGTCACATCCTTGTTTTGTAGATACACATGATTGTAGAAGTGAATCGGGATGATCGGCATTTCATCCATTAGGATTTTTTCTGCTTCATACATCATTTCGAATCGTTTTGCTTCATCTGCTTCATTCTTTGCTTGTTGGATCAGCTTGTCATAATTTTCATTACTCCATCCTGTACGGTTCATGGAGTGTCCTGTCTGGAAGTTTTCCAGGAAGTTAATCGGATCTGCATAGTCTGCTAAGAATGAACTCCGTGATAATTGGAATTTCAAGGCCTTTTGTTCATCCTGGAACACGTTCCATTCCATATTGGCTAACTTCACATCAACATCTAAGTTTTCCTTGAACATTTGTTGAAGGGCTTCAGCAATTTTTTGATGAGTATCACTTGTGCTGTATGTTAAAGTGACTTCCGGTAGTTTGTCGTATCCCTCTTCTTCCATCCCCTTCTTTAAGAGGGATTTTGCTTCTTCCACATCGGTTTTCACCAAGTCTCCGTTTGCTTCACGGAAGTCCTTGCCTGATGGGTCTTTAAACCCTTTTGAAACGAATCCGTAAGCTGGTTTTTCTTTATTCTTTGTTACAAAGTCAACCATTTGCTGTTGGTCGACAGCCATGGCGAATGCTTTTCGGATGTTTTGATTTTGGAAAGGCTCTTTTTCTAAATTGAAACGATAGAAGTACGTTCCAGCCTGGTCTTCCACATTCACTTTACCTTCTTCAAATAACTGTTTACTTAAATCCGCCGGTACGTCAGCTGTATCCAGTTCACCGGTTTTGTATAATTGATAATCCGTATTGGTATCGTTTACCATAGCCCAGTGAACTTTATCCAATTTCACTGAATCTTTGTCCCAATATTGATCATTCTTTTCCATGACGAAATGGCTATCATGCTCCCATTCCGTCAGTTTGAACGGCCCGTTGGCAACGAACGTATCCGCTTCTGCAAACCATTCCGGATTCTCAGTAGCAACCTTTTCATTGATCGGGAAGAATGCAGGATTGGCAATGACGCTCAAGAAATAGGCTTGCGGACTTGTCAGTGTGACCTCAAATGTTTTCTCATCCTTCGCCGCGACTTTCACATCGTCAGCTGAACCCTTTCCCGTGTTGAATGCCTCTCCACCTTCAATGAAATATCCGAGGAAAGCAGCCGGTGAACCTGTGTCTGGGTTTAATAGGCGTTTCCACGCAAATACAAAATCTCCCGCAGTGACATCATCACCGTTTGACCATTTGGCATTGTCCCTGATGTGGAAGGTATATACTTTCCCATCTTCTGAAACATCCCATTTTTCAGCCATGGCAGCTTCAGGTTCATGATTGGCATTAAGACGGGTCATCCCTTCCATTAAATTGTTCAGTGCTGTCCAGGAATAGGAATCAAAGCCGATTGGTGGATCGAACGACGTCGGTTCTGCTCCATTATTCAGGTGAAGGACCTTTCCTGCGTCTTCTTTCTTACTGTCCCCGCTGCTTGACTCACTGCCTGCATCCTTTGTGGCCGTACAAGCTGCCAGCATGAGCAGGAGCATCCCCACTAGGAAGACCGATAATAGCTTTTTCATAATGTTCCCCCTCTTATTCTATTTTTCTATCAAACGACCAACTTAACGAATGGTTAAGCTGACCGATGAAAGCTTCACTTTGTTAGCTCGTTTATCCTGAAGCCAGCAGTCGACATGGTGTTCGTCCGTTAATTGAGTCTTTACGGGATACACACGGTCGCATACTTCCATCGCTTTTTCACAACGTGGAACAAATGGGCACCCAACTGGCGGAGAAAATAGATCTGGCGGAGAACCGGGAATCGGTATCAGGTCTTCCCCTTCTAGATCAAGCCTCGGGACGGATCGCAGCAGCCCTTGAGTATACGGGTGTTGTGAATGATAAAAGATTTCTCTCCTGTTTCCTTCTTCTACTATTTTCCCTGCATACATGACGGCAATTCGGTCAGCCACTTGAGCGACGACTCCCAAATCATGCGTGATTAAAATAATCGATACACCTGTCTTCTTCTGGATCTCTTTAAACAATTCAAGTATTTGGGCTTGTATAGTAACATCAAGGGCTGTTGTCGGCTCATCCGCAATTAAGACATCCGGTTCACATACAAGGGACATGGCAATCACAATACGTTGCCGCATCCCTCCGCTGAATTGATGAGGATACTGCTTTAACCTCTCCTCAGGATTTGGAATGCTCACAAGCTTAAGCATGTCGATCGCTTTTTGTTTCGCCTCTTTCTTGGATACATCGTTGTGCTGCAGTATCCCTTCCATGATTTGTTCACCGATGGTCAAAGTAGGATTAAGTGCTGTCATGGGATCCTGAAAGATCATGGAAATATCGGCTCCACGCACTTTCCTCATTCTGGGTTCGGTTACCTTTAATAGGTCCCTTCCCTTGAACAGGATCCTGCCTCCCGTCACTTTCCCGGGGGGATTCGGGATCAGTCTCATAATGCTCTGTGATGTCACACTCTTCCCGCAGCCGGATTCTCCGACAATCGCCAACGTCTCGCCCTTATGTAAATCAAAGCTTACTCCCCTGACCGCCTTGACCTCTCCTCCATAGGTTGTAAAGGAGACATGGAGATCTTGTACAGATAAAACTTTACTCATGGTGATTACCTCCTTAATTTCGGATCCAGTGCATCCTGTAATCCGTCTCCCAACACATTGAATGAAAACATAGTCAATGATATGAATAGTGCAGGAAAGAATAAACGCCACCAGTATCCTGATAGGATTGTTGATAACCCGTCATTGGCCATCACTCCCCAGCTTGCATAGGGTGCTTGAATCCCGAGTCCAAGGAAGCTTAAGAAAGCTTCAGCAAAGATCGCGCTCGGTATCGTCAATGTCATTTGTACGATAATCGGGCCCATTGTATTAGGAAGCAGATTCTTTCTGATGATTCGTGCGGTTTTCGTCCCGAATGTTTTTGAAGCTAAAATAAATTCATAGTTTTTAATCTGAAGCACCTGACCCCTGACGATCCTGGCCATCCCGATCCACCCGGTCACTGTTAGGGCTACGATGATCGTCAGGAGACCCGGTCCCATTACTACCATCAAAAGAATGACGACAAGCAGATATGGTAATCCGTATAATATTTCAACAATACGCATCATGACATTGTCTGTTTTTCCGCCTTTATAACCTGCAATACCACCGTATACAATCCCGATCACAAAGTCGATCAGCGCTGCCATGAACCCTACGAACAACGAAATGCGTGCTCCATACCATGTACGGGTGAATACATCTCTTCCCATATCGTCCGTACCAAACCAGTGTTGACCAGAAGGCGGCAGATTTTGATTGGAAAGGGTTTGCTTAGTGACGTCGTGTGGAGAAATGATCGGGCCGACGACCGCCATGATGATTAATGCAGTTAAGAATACTAATCCAAGCATGGCCAGTTTATTTTTCATGAGGCGCTTCCAGGCATCCTGCCAATAGGAAAGACTGGGTCTTACCACTGCTTCAGCATCCTCTTTATTCCTCTTCTTGGGTGTGAACCATTCATCCCTCACATCTGGAGTCACGAGTGGCTCTTGTTGATTTGGAACCCCCATCATTTTGCCTCCTTCTTATGTAACTTTATCCGTGGATCAAGGAAACCATATGCCAGATCCACTAAAAACAACATGACAATAAGGAAGGCACTATAAAATACCGTTGTTCCCATAATCACTGGATAATCACGTTGATTGATGCTTTCGACAAAGTATTTTCCCATACCAGGAATGGCAAAGATCTGTTCGATGACGAAGGTTCCTGTTAAGATCCCTGCAGCAAGTGTACCCAGGACAGTGACCACCGGAAGCAATGCATTTCTTAACGCATGCTTAACGACAATCTTGAACGGTGACAACCCCTTAGCGCGTGCTGTCCGTATATAATCCTGAGTCAACACTTCCAGCATACTCGAGCGGGTAAGACGTGCAATGATCGCCATGGGCCCTGTGGCTAATGCAAGAGTCGGGAGAATCATGTGTCGCCAGCTTGTCCAAGTGGCAACCGGAAGAATTCCCCACGTTACAGCAACCTGTTGAATCAATAATGTCGCCATGACGAAATTAGGAATGGAAATGCCCAGTACGGCAAATGTCATCGCCATATAGTCAATGATTCCATTATGCTTAAGGGCTGCCAAAACCCCGAGGATAATTCCTGAAAGCACTGCGATGATCAGTGTTGTCATACCGAGTTCAAATGAAATCGGAAATCCCCTCCCCAGCAGATCGTTCACTGTTTGGGATGGCTGGGTGATAGAAGGACCAAAGTCCAACGAGATAAGCGACTTTAAATATAGAAAATATTGCACCATCAGGGGCTCGTTCAAATGATAATGGGCTTCTAAATTTTGTTGTACCATTTCACTCGTATTCCGTTCTTCATTGAAGGGAGATCCTGGGATGGTATGCATCAGGAAAAACGTTAACGTTACAATCAGCCAGAGGGTTATAACCATGGCCAGTAGTCGTTTCAACAAATATGTACTCATTGATCAAACACTTCCTAACAGAATGTTGTTCTCATCGCGAGTTCAGTCATGACAAGCATGGCTCTATAGGCCTCAAGGATATCTCTGGCCTCAAATCTCACAATCGTTGTATCTACTTCATGAATGGTACCCGGCATGAGACTTGCCCACTCCGCTTGTCCGTAATTTGCAAATTCGATACGTAGAGTAGGATGTTCAGGAGGAGTGAGTGGTTGTACATTTTTCTTATTATGTATCGCTTCTTCTGTTTTCTTTTTTAATAATTGTTTTGATTTCTCCGGGGTTAGGCTCTTCGCAACAGAACGTGAAATCGTCTCCTTCACCACGGCAGTTGTCACATTAGGAATTAATGCTTCTGCTTCATGTGCAGCCTGATCATCCCCTGCAACCAGTAATATAGGTACACCGTAGTACCCTGCGACGTATGCATTGAATCCAAGTTCACCAACGGCCACACCATTGATATACATGTTTCTCACCCCAAAGATCATGGAATGGGACATCACCCCTTTCATGGAAGCTCTGGCATGATAACCAACAAAAAAAGCCCCATCAAACGTCTCATCCAGTCCTTGAACCATGGAATATGGTTTCACTCCACCGGATATCAGTTTCGTTTCAGGGTGCAATTGTTCTATTAACAGATTGTTCATTTGTGAATGACTGTCATTTACCAAAACCTCCTTACAGCCCGAATCAAATGCAGCAGTCACAACGGCATTGGCCTCTTCTGTCATAATGATTCTTCCGCGTTCATAATTAAGCTTATCTGATGAGACATGAGTATGATCAACCAGTCCTGTTATACCCTCCATATCAACTGACATATACACGTTCATAAAGTGTTTCCTCCTTTCTTAGGAATTATTTATTAAATTTTCTTAATATTATAATTATTATATCATTTAATTACAATAATTTTTTGAACAAAAAGGAATATATTCCTATTTTCATAAAAAAAGGAAGTATGGACTATAAAAGGTTATTTGCAACTGTATCTTTCTCCATGAAGGAAGATAAAATAGTTCAATTGCATGATGAAATTGGATCGAAATAAAAAAAGGCGATGGATTTCCTAATCGAAACCACATCGCATTCTTTTTCTGTATATGTCAAATAACATTGAAGTAAAGTATTCAATGAGGGACAAAAGACTTAGCTATATTTTATTGATATATTATTTATTTCGCTGGTAAACATCAATCACATTAATACTTTCATAAGAAAAAGACCTGGAGTACTCATCTCTCCAGGTCTTAAACTCGATACATGTATATTAGCTTATTTTATTCATCAATTTTTCTGAGTGCTGAGAACCCATCTCTGCCACTAAATCAAGTAATTCTGCTTTCGTTGTCTCATCTAGGCCTTTATAAATAAGGAAAGCTTGCGTTGCATCAGAAGTAATTAACTTTCTGTATAACTTTGAGATTCTTTTACTCCTGTGGGTGTCCATTAGATCCTCCTCTATAAATCCTTTCTGTTATTATAATAAATATAAGCTTGTATTTTCAATATATTCTTCAAAATTTAATTATGTAACAAAATGAATGTATCCATGATAAGTCAACCTTGGAGGAGAAAATAATTTTCTTAGACCTTTAACCCTACTTGATTATCTTAAAGATAAATCAGGTGATAACTTTCCATATTCTAGTGCTTCGAGGATGATTTCCTCAGAGAATCCTGTGTACTGAGAGAGCATTTGAATGGTAATCTTCTGAGAAGTACGGGAAGCCTGCTTTCTTGCCATATAGGTTTGATACAACACAATGGAGTATCTGTCATGTATATTGAGCAACGATCGTCACAGCTCCTATTATTCTCTCCTCACAAGGTCGCGGGTAAAGGTTAACTACTATTTACCCAAAGATCCATTTTGAAAACGTGGCTGTACAGATACATTTTAAGCATTTTTGATTAACTTCTTACTGTGAATTCACCTTTCTTTATTATTTTACATTCTTCCTCTTCTGCACCTCCATATGGATGACCAGATAGGTAACGCCCACAAATCCTACTATGCCAAATATGCCTGCGATGACTCCTTGAACTGAAGATGTAAAAATGGTAAATCCCATTCCAATACTCAACCCCGTGATAAGAAGAAGGAGCCAATGGCCATATCGATTAATGAATTCAGTTATCATGATCCCCTCCAAAGCTTTTGTATTATTTTAACATAATATTCCAACATTTTCCCGAAAAAATAAGCCATCCAGGAGGATGACCCATTTTGTTTCTATATATTTTCCAAAAATAATCTTACGACGTCTGCTCCACCAATGACCGTCCCCAGTGTACTTCCTAAATTGGCAAGGACGACAATGAGCAGGACGCGGGTTACTTTATTTCTCCAGAATCCTTTTATACTCAGGACATCTTCAGGGAGAGAGTCAAAGTCACCGACATTGGGTCTGCGGAAAAAGGCTTGGACGAATCCTGCAAACCAACCCGCTGCCAGGAGCGGATTCAATGAAGTGAAAGGTGCTGCGACGAATGCTGTTAATATGGCTAATGGATGACCCATCCCGATGGCTACCCCCAGGGCAGAAAATCCCCCATTCCATAATATCCAACTGATTCCCTGCTGTATGCCTGCATCCGGGTTTGCTATGAACGTGTAGGCAATGACGGCCAGGATCATGATAGGGATGGTCCACCCGATGATTTTGGGCCATTTTGACTTAGCAGGTCGTTCATTAAGTTTATCCAGGTTATGTTCGTTATGGATTTCCTGCGTGATACCCGGGACATGTGCAGCACCAAGAACGGCAACGATTTTATCACCAGGTGCTTCCTTGATTTTTTGAGCAAGATATTGGTCGCGTTCATCAATCAAAGGTGTTTTCAGTTTGGGAAACACTTGGGTGAATTCATTCAACATCGAATCAAGCATATCCTGTGATTTGATTTTCTCGAGTTCTTCTTCAGTAATCGTATCAGTGCTGAAAATGCTGTAAATGATTTGGGTCAATAGCTTGGCTTTCCCACTGAAACCGACGCTGTTCCATATCCGGGAAAATGTCACCTGGATGTTGCGGTCAGCAAGGACAAGTTCTGCGTTAATTTCTTTCGCAGATTCAATCCCCTGTATCATTTCCTGTCCCGGTTTGATGCCGAACTGCTTGGCCATTCTTCGCTGGAAGGATCCAATGGCAAGGTTCATGAGCAGTAAGGTCGCTTTCTTATCCTTGATTACTTGAAAGATATCTGTGTCCCTCCACTTATCTCCTTCGACGATGGATTGATACCTCGGTTCGTCCAGCTCTACACACACTGTATCCGGGCGTTCAGCTTCTATCACTTCTTTCACCTGCTCAGCACTTTGACGCGACACATGAGCGGTTCCGATGAGAATGAATTCCTTCCCATCCATATGTATTCTCGTAATATTCTTTTCGTTTTCTGTCATCATCGTGTACCTTCCTTTAATTCCGTTGACTTCCGAATAAATTGAATCTACCTCACTATGATAAACTAGTTTTGGCAAAATTTAAATAAATACTGATCAGAATAAAGAAAAAATCCCATCAAAAAGATGGGACCCCGACATCATGATTACCACTTATTTCTCTTTTCACACACAGCTTCACTTACCATATCATACATCGCTTCAACTCCTTTAGAAGAAGCTTCGAATTGATACGCACTTCCTTTGTCGATGCCGATGTTCAATGCTTCCTCAGCTGCATTGATATTCGCTCCCAGAAAGATGAACTCCCAATTGTATTGTTCCTGTTGCTGATTGATAAGATCTTTCACCTGTCTAGCAGAAAACTCCACGCTGGCGTTTTCCATACCATCGGTTGTGATGACAAAGATGACTTTACCCGGTCTTTCCACTTCAGCCAAATGAGATAGGCGATGACCCACTTCAATGATCGTTTTACCTACAGCATCCATTAAAGCCGTGGACCCCCTTACGAAGTACTCTTTCTTTGTGAGCCAGACCTTACCAGCCTCCACCCCACTCCATAACTGCTCAACCTTGTCATCAAAGAGAACAGTCGTGACAAGTGTTTGCCCAGTTAACTGGCTCTGCTTCTCAATAAAAGAGTTAAACCCTCCAATCGTCTCTTGTTCAAGTCCGCTCATCGAGCCGCTTCTATCTAATAAGAAAATGATTTCCGTGTATTCGCTTCTCAATTTTTCTCATCCTTTCTTTTTCGTTTCTGATATAATCATAACCACTAAGAGTATGAAATGGGTCGCTTAGGAAGCGACAATTGGAGGTGAGAGCGTGCTTAATGAACATATTTTGCAGGAGCTTCTTGATTTCGTGGAGGCAAGTAGAGAATACCGATTATATGATATACATAAATCAGAGCCCATCATTAGTGATGAAATTTACTCCAGTGAGCTGGAAGAATTTATTGAGATGCACCATTCAGCTTCTTTTTCGGAAAAGTTGTTTCGGCATATCGATGGATTGGGTGTGACCGATGCTTCCGTATACAAAAAAGCCGGAGTAGATCGAAAGCACTTTTCCAAAATAAGGTCGATTCCTGAATACAAGCCGGGTAAACGGACTGTGGTAGCATTGTGCCTTTCTCTGCAATTGTCTGAGGAAGACACAGGGGAACTTTTGAATGCAGCCGGTTTCTCCCTTTCAGACAGTGACCGATTCGATTTGGTGATTCAATTTTGTTTAGAGAAGAAAATCTATGACATCGATGACGTCAATCAAGCTTTGTATTCCCTAGGGTTAAAGCCTTTATAAAAAAGTAGAGTGCCAGTTTAAGCACTCTACCCCCACTAATACTTCTTTTCAATTCTCTCCTGTAATGTTTCAATTTTTTCCGGCAGGACATATAGATATTCTATCAAACCTTCCAATAACTCTATGAGCAGGCCGGCGGTTTCATCGTCTATTTCCCGTTCCAATTCCAACATTTCATAAAATGCTGATTTAGGATGAACAAGATGGCTTAGTGCCTGGATCGGCTTTGACAGATCTACATTCTTTGGCAGCTGATCGAATTGTTCGGAAAGGGATTGACCTGATGATTGATCACCATTGAAATTTTTCAGGACACTCTCTAAAACGCGTTTTGACATCACGGCCGTTGCGGAGTTATCCTTCGACTGGCTAACGTTCAATGCAGAACGGAACGAACGGACTAGATCCTGGGGGATCCGTTTACTCCCCTGGATCTGATCCAAAGGTCCATTTGTAGCCAGGGGATCATAAATATAAAGACCCGCATCCTCTTTTTGATGAATCGAGTCATCATTCAACATGATAACGAAAACAGCCGGCTTCTTACACTCCGAACAGTTTGCCTCTGCAAACAACCCTGTTTTATTCACTTGATAGAAATTGGCTTTCAACACAAATTCACTGGTCTTAGAGCAGTTTGGACACTGACTTTTAACTTTCTTAGGAACTTTTTGATATCCGTACTGAATGTGAGACAATATGGACCCCGGTAAAATTTCTCTCATGTGAACCTCCTAGAAAATGCACCTCGAAAAATGAATTTTAATTATTATGAATTTTTTAGTTAAATAAAAAAGCGCTTTCCTTATATCAAAATTATACCTTTGCTAGAAAGTATTACAAGGTTAAATAATGGGAAAACAAGATTTGTGATAATGGGACTAAAGATGAGTAAATGGTGTTGAGACCCATTATAACCGTTACTATCTGGTCAACTTTTTTATACTTTTTTCTATTTCCTGTACCAGGGAATCAATCAATTCATGTACATATACGTCCTTACTTAGCCGCGGACCTTGGCCAGACCATAATGACATAAATTCAGAGTTGTGTTGATTGCCGGCTTCCGTCCTTAATTCTTTCGTCAATGCGTTTTGCACAGGGTAAGGAAGAATTTGATCCTCAAACTCTTTCATTCTGTTTATGAATGAGTTTGTCAAGCCCCTTGCCGGCTTACCGCTGAATGCAGATGTGATGGTTGTACTTGTCTCTTCAGCGTGTAAAATGGCTTTTTTGTGTATGTCTTTTGCTCCACTTTCTTTATTTGTAAGAAAAGCCGTACCCATCTGAACTCCTTTTGCACCCAGAGCAAGTGCTGCTATCACGCCTCTTCCATCCATTACACCTCCAGCAGCAATAACCGGTACTTCTACAGCATCCACTACTTGTGGAACAAGTGAGAACGTCCCAATCATCGATTCATCGTATGTACCAAGAAATGTACCCCTGTGACCACCCGCCTCGCTTCCCTGTGCGACAATCAAATCCACGCCACACTCTTGATTGATCAATGCTTCTTCCACCGTCGTTGCAGTTCCAATCACTTTAATGTCTTTCTTTTTCAACTCATTCATTATTTCCTTTGGCGGAATTCCAAATGTAAAGCTGCAGACAGGGACTCTTTCCTTTAAAATTATTTCAATCTGTCTTTCAAGATCAATTTGTTTTAAAGTGAATGGATCATCATTGAATAGATTCAACTCTTTTTTTAATGGTTTCAGTAATTCTTGCATTTGGTTTACCTGTTCTTCAGTATATTCCGGTTCCTCGGGAATGAATAGATTCACCCCAAATGGAAGGTTCGTTTGCTTCTTTACTTGTTTGATACATTCATTGAGGTCCGTTACAGACATATAGCCTGCGCCAATCGTTCCCAGACCCCCGGAATTTGATACAGAAGCAACCAGTTCAGGGGTAGTGACCCCTCCGGCCATCCCTGCTTGGATGATAGGGTATTTTGTACGGAGACTCTTCGTTACATCATTTTTATACCACATATTCTCCCTCCTGTTTCTTTCATATTCTAAATTGAATTATGTCAAAGGAAAGCATGTTGTACAACTCATCCGGTTACATCGATTCCTCTTCTTCATCATGAAAGCGTTCAAAGCAATTGCCTTGAACGCTTTTTTTGGGACTTATTTAAAGGAAGTGAAATTTGATACTCTTTTCATGAACTCCTCATATGAACTAAAATGCTTATTCCATGAGTTATACCATTTTCGAATAGTCTCCAATAGCCAAAATGGTACGGCCCGACCTTCTATAAGGTGGTAATGATCGTCGTAAGCTTTCTTTAAATGCTCCCACCTGAAATCATTTCCAGGTTGGATATATTCCGATACATCAATGATTTTCGCTCTGCCATTTTGCAATAAAATGTTTTTCAGGTGAATATCACGTGGATTCATTCCTTGATCCCGAACATATTGTCTTGCATTTTCAACGTCTTCGACCACTTGTTCTGGAATGTTGATCCCCTGCAGCAAACAATCGAAAAGGGTGGACCCTTTTTCAAAACTTAACACCAGTAAAGTATCATAAGCTGCATAGCAGGTAGAGAAATAAGGGGAGTCTCCGATGGCTTGATAGACTTTTTCTTCATTTTTTATTTTAGATCTTTTGTCTTCAGCGTACAATTTGAAAGCAAAGTCGGGTGCATAAATGGATTGAAAGACTGCCGCGTCTGTTCCAACGCCAATGCAACGCAACGTTTTATCACCACCATGGATGGTGACAGGTTCGTTATTTGCATTTGATGACACAGTCATCTGAGATAAAGAAGGTAGTGCGACTTCCCATTTATTATCCATAGGCTCTCCCTTCGAACGATTTAATTCTTCTAAAGATATGAAAGGAATTCTTACCTTATTCAGGATAATATAGCATCTGCCCATTTCTAATATCAACTCTAAGCCTTCTCATCTTTCTAGTAATTTTAAACAATCCCTGAATGCCCCCCCATAGTCTATTTTACTTTGTATAGCCTAACCTGCTTTAACAGCTTCATGATTATGCTTCAAATCAGCGACTTCTTTTCGCCTATCCAATTCTGGAGAAATGATTTTTAACAATACCGTACCAGTAAGTCCAATGGAGAGAATGATCCCGGCCATGATGTTCGATGGAAGAATCGCTCCGAGTGTTACAGTGATGGATGCAATCAACATGGACAGGTTAAACTTCAGCCCATTAAAGGCCATATAGGAGCTGCGGGCATCGTCAGGGGGGATGGCTGCCATATACGATTGCTCTACCGGTACGCGGAATACTTCTCCTATGGTGAGTACCCCCATCATCAAAAATAAGATGAACACGTTATTTGAATAAGCAAGTGCTGCATATCCTATTGAAAAGAAGAAACAACTCCATACTAAAACGGTCTTGTCTTTTAATGAATGCGGAATCCTTGTGACAAATAGCATGAGGATGACGACCAGAATCGTATTTTCACTTCGTAGGATCCCCATGGTTTGTACACCGTCTATGTCCCAGAAAAGGAACGGTTGCGAAGGCATTTCTTCACTTAGTCGAATGCCGATATAATTCGTGAGCTGGAACTCCATGGACAGAATAAGCACACCTGCAATGGTAAACAGTACAAACAGCTTGTCATGCATGACTTTTCCGTAGTTTGTAATAAGTTGTTTAACGTGCTGAGAGGCTGTCAACTCGGATTCCGATGCCGTATAGCTCTCATCAATGAAGAATGCCACCAAGGCTGCAGTAATGGCGGATGCCACACTCAATGCAAGAAAGAGCTCGAAAAGGTAATCCTTGAATAAGAATGCCCCTATGATTCCTCCGATTGCGATGGACAAATTGTTTGCCCAATAGGTAATCGAGTACATGAGCTTCCGCTGTGGAGGTGTACTCACATCGATCATCATAGCCTGATTGGCAGGTCCTGCAAGTCCCCAACAAATGCTGTTTACCGTCATCATGGCAAAGGTCACAGAGGCAGATTCAAACCAGGGCGAGTTACAAACCATCATGGTGAGGAAAGCCAGAAACCTGAGCGATTCTGCGAATAACATGATTTTCTTGCGGCCAAACTGATCAGCAAAATATCCTCCAAGAAAATTGATACCTATTCCTACAAATACATTGATCAAAAGTAATAACCCTGCTACCTTTGTTCCAAAATGAACGGCCAGGTAGATCGACATAAATGGAAAGATCATGCTTCCAATAAAGCGGCTCATAAATGTTTCAATGATACGTATTTTAATATTTTCATGAAAATCTCTGAATCTCATATGTATTCCTTCTCTCTATTATTGGACGGTCGTTCATTTCATTCGTCTAGAAGCTTTGTCAGTCGGGAAATATTAACCCCCAGTGCTTTTAGTATTTCTCGACAAGTGATATCACTTACCTTTTCCTTCCCTCCTTCAAGTCTTTTAATGGTTTGTGTCGATACATTTGCTTTTTGAGCCAGCTCTTCTTGAGTCAGTTGAGATTTCACACGAAGTAAGGATACAATTTCACCCATATTTCGTTCGTCAAAAGGCGAATTCTCTTTGGTGAAACAGGAGTTAATGGAGTTACAAAATTTCTTCATGTCATTCATAGGTAGCTACCTCCAACATTTGGTAAAATCGCATTTACTAAATATATAGAAATTTCTCCATATTTTCAAGGGGATTATGACTTTTCTATATATATTATATTGATATGGGAGGGGCATAGCATGGTCATTTCAGTTGAAAGGAAATAAGACTTTAGGATGAAGTTTATGATGGGCAAATGCATTTGAAAAACGTTGGTGAAAAAAAGCAACCTCATGTTGAACCAGGAGAGCAGGTTCCATGCCGTTTGTAAATTAGCGGAAAAATTCCGTTTAAATCATAAAATGCCTCTATTTCACTAGGAATAGCCGGAGTTTTTCCGCTTATAGTAAAATATACGTTAAATATTGTTCCATATTAAGCAGTTAAGCGGAACTGCTCCGCTTATTTCAGCGTTTTAACTTTCCTCCAGCTGCCATAGCCGGAATTTCTCCGCTTATAAATCTACCGCCAAAATGAGATCATCTAAGCAGTATGCTTCATTGCTGGTTTACTTTAATCAACAACATTTTCCCCCAGGCCTAAAAACATACTGATAAAAAACTGCTCCTTTACTGACAATAACCTCTTTCACCTTGCTAAAAGAGATGCAAATTTGGGTGCTAAAACTCCTATAAGGCCATTGAGAACATTGATATATCCACAAAAAGAAGCAGTCCAATTCACTTGCGAATTGGACTGCTCATTTACGGGCGAATCAGTTTATGTACTCGAAAACCGAACCCGTTACCCTGTAGATACTTTTTGCAGATTTTATAGATCGTTATAATGCGAGGAATAAATCCCATCTAAGTGAATAATAAACGGTGCCGATTCCTACGAACACGACGACCAGGCCGATGATATTTTCTATGAACTTTTCTGGTAACTTAATGAATTTAAGTGCAGTATATATTAGTGTGGTAAGCGATATGGTGACGATTGAAACGATTGCTATATTGATGGCAACGGTTTTTACTGGTTCTGTTAATAATTTACTGATTTCTAACAATTTATACCCTCCTGATTTGATTCATTCCAGTGTGCTACGCTGAATATGTAGTATCAAGAAGACTATTATACTAGAAATTCCATGTATTTAATAGTGGTAGCTTTGCCTAAAAAAGTATGTTAGATGGAGTTTTTTCTTCTATAAAAAGCCCAACCGGAAACTATAAGCTGCTTAAACAACGTGGTAATTCATACAAGTCATCAATCACAGCATCTGCGTGCTTTGCATCGGTCCCATGGGTGTCTCTTTTCCAAATCCCCTTCATCCCTATTTTCTGGGCACCATACACATCATACTCAGGGTGGTCTCCCACAAAAATGCATTCTTCAGGTTTTACATGTAATCTTTGTATCGCCCTCTTAAAGATTTCAGGATCGGGCTTTTTCACACCTTCCCATTCAGAGACAAGAATTTCTTGAAAGTAAGGCTCGATTTCAAGGGCGAGTATGTTGTCCATTTGAAATCTGCCGTAGCCGTTTGTGATCATCCCCAATTGTATACCACAAGACTGTAATTCATCCAGCATACAATGTAGGTGGGGAAACGGTACACAACTGTGTTTAAATTGACTGATATAATCGTCGAGCAGCTCTTCCCAAGTTAATTCCTGAATTGAAAACTCCTCGATAAGCTGCTTATACACCTTGTCTTTCCACACATACCCTCTTTGATCCAATTCAATGAATCTGGATGAATATAAATCCGCCGGGATATGATTGAGAAATTGGTAGAATCGTACATATTGGTCTTTGATGAATACTTGGACAGACGCATCCCTATTTAAAAGCGTCCCATCAAGGTCGAATAGTGCAGCTTTAATCATAAATAAACATTTCCACCTTTCTACATTTAATAATGGTCAATTAACAAAAAACCTACAAATTTATTGTACGAACGTGAGAAAGAATCTCCTCGTACACACCGTTCCATTCAGAATAATAATCAGCTACTTGATCTGGATGAATCCAACATCGTTCAGCAGATTCATATTCTGCTTCGAATGTATGTATTTCTTCCACATCCACTCTATAAAAAAGTTGAAAGCCTACTTTGGGATAGGGGCTTTGTTCATTCCAGTGGGGATTATCATGATGATCCACGATCAGGTAACCTAAAAAGTGAGAAGAGCCGGATACATAGGCTTCCTCCATCACTTCCCTCTTCAAGCAATCTTCTGGGGACTCATCCTTTTCCAGATGACCACCTGGAAAATCCCAGCCCCGCTTATGAAGATTCACCAAGAGAAGCTTTCCATCCTTAAAACAGAATCCATGCACACTGGTGACTCGTGATGTGTCAGGAAGGATCGAATCTTGCCGCCATGTCAACTTCACTTTGGACTCCCCCCACCATACATATGTAGAACTCATCATTATCACTCCGTTAACTATAGACTTTTACGTATATTCTCCCAGAAGAGTTTAGTCAGGATTCCCTCGACTTTTTTATGGACGGGAGCCTGTGTAATAGAAGCCCGGTCCCGATCGTTAATAGCGCTAAGATGAAGGCACTAAAGAACGAATTCAAGCTGTAGTCCTGTTCCAAACCATCTAACACACTTGAATAAATGCCTGCCAATATGCCAGTCAAAATAAAAGTACTTATTCTCATCATTCATCGACCCCCCTTATTTTGATGGAATAGAACTAATTAATGTCCCCCAGATAAACCTTTGGCGATCTATTGACTAAATATGATTCTATTTCTCTAGGATAGTAACTATACTCTTTCAGTTCACTCAAATCAATCCACTCCACCCCTACTTGATGACTATCGGGGTTAGATGGGGTCTGATCATTGTTCCATTCGTGAATGAGGGTACAGGTAAAATAAAACTCCATTTGATGCAAACCGGAATCGAATGCTGCATGTTCATGGTTCTTACCGATATACTCCCTAACATGGATTAATTCTCCTACTGATACTTCGCAACCGATTTCCTCAAGACATTCCCTTTTTAAAGCCTCATGAAGTGTTTCTCCATGTTCCTGTCCACCCCCGGGGAAAAGGTAAAAAATACTGTCTTCGTCTTTATTTTTAGTCAATAGTATTTTGTTATCTTTGATAATGATGGCTTTTGCTGAGTTACGAATCGACATCGGATCATTCTCCTTCTATTTCCCTTAATTTCACATATGTATAAACCATACTATATGAGACTATCTAAATAGTGGATTTTTACATTAAAAAATACTGAATATATTCTTTTCAATATAAAACCTCTTAAATCCTGCTTTATGCTTATAAGCAATTGCAGATGGCACGGTGTTTACTTTATAAAACAAGACATGAAAGGATGGTTTTTTTGAAGGATCCTGCTTTAATGGAAAAAACAGTCCAATACTTTCGTGATAGTTACAGGGTTCCAGGTATATCGTTGTGCCTGACTGATTCTTCCGGAGAAGATTATATTATGGCAGCAGGCGTTCGAAACCTTTTTCAAGATACTTTATTAGATCCTTATGATCATCAACGGGTTGGAAGACTTTCGAACATTGTAACCAGTACGGTGATCTTAAAACTTCAGGAAGAAGGCATGCTTTCACTGGAGCAAACTGTAGCATCCATCTTACCTGGTATCCTGAAAGAAGGCAGTCGTATATCTGTGAGACAACTGCTCCAGCATAGAAGCGGTCTTAAGGATTATTTATGGATGGACATTGCAGGAACAAAATGTATCGAGCACGCTGTTTCAAGTCCCCGGGATTTCTTTTCGTCTCGAAGTCTTGTCAGACTTGTAGCCGACCACGACCTGGAATATCAACCTGGGACTCTATTCAAGTACTCAAATACGAATGTTATCCTGTTGGGACTGATCGTCGAAAAATGTTCAGGAAAAAAGTTTGAAGATGTAGTATATCAATGGATCACCCAGCCACTTCAATTGGATAGAACATACTTCCCTTGTTCCAATGATCTCAGGATCCCCTTTGCCACAGGACATTCTAAAGCGACGCCTGACTTGACTGACCTATCAGATGATTTAACACATATTACAGATCTCAATGTTTCAATTATGGGGACTTCAGGGGCACTCGTTTCCACCCCCGCAGAAATCCAAACGTTCATGAAGGCCCTTTTTGGCGGTACTCTCTTATCTCAGGAGTCAATGAAACAAATGCTTGTATTTCATGAAACGGATGAGCAGGAGCGATGTTACGGTTTGGGTTTATACAAGTATACGTTTGAAAAAGGAATGGTAGCGTATGGTCATCATAGTGGCGTCCATGGGTATGAATCCGTGACACTTTATTATCCCGATCACGAAATTTATGCGACGGTGAGCGTGAATCAGATGCCTGTAGGAATCGTGTCACTTGCTCATCAGCTGTTAAATGCAATTCATTAAACCAATAAATGTCCAGGAAGAGAATCCTTCTCGCTAAGGGTTCTCTTTCTGAGCTATATGATTCATAACAACTTCCACCTGATTTAATTTACATAATATTGTTATGGTTAAATATTTAGCCTTTAGCCATTTTTATTCTTTATTTGTTCCCGGATGTTTTCTAACTCCTCAAGAGATAATCTGTTCAAAAACTTTTTAATCTCATCTTCCAGCTTCTTTTTGTTTTTCTCCCGGTAGCTACCCCACCATTCCCGGAGGTTATCTGTTTTCTTAAGTAAATATTCGATATCGATTTCTTCGATTTCATCATCTGATAAGTAGTGAAGGACGGCGGCTAACATTTCTTCAAGCTTTTCAATCTCTTCATTTTTCTGGACGAGGACCTCGTTGTTTTCATCGTTTTTCTTTGGCATATCAGAACCTCCTTGTAAGTGGATGGTCCTTTTAGTATTGCTATTGGTGAGTGAAGTTAAACTCAGGTAGTTCACAACAGTGAAAATTTCAGCAATACTGTCAGTTCCCTAACGATAAATGATGATGACAGACCTTGGCAATGCTAAGTTTCTCTATTAAAAACGAGGATTACCCCCTTTTGTCTCAAGCCCTGTTCCTTTGTAAGGTTAAGCTACCTGGGAATACAAAGAACGGCGCGCCGGTCAAAAGGATACTGAGTTGGATAAATTCGAAGAGCTTCATATGCAATATGACAGGATGATTCACAAGATCATTCTTACTTTACACATTTACAAAAACAAATCTGAATACTATCAGACAGGTCTCATTGCACTTTGGGAGGCACATCAAAAGTTTGACCCGGAAAAAGGGGCATTTCCTGCTTATGCTTATTCATATGTTCGAGGCAGAATACTTTCTCAATTGACAAATGAAAATCGAAATGAAGAAAAAAGTATTTTCAAAGAGACGGAGTTTTTTGACATGATCGAGGATGAGCATATCAATGAAGGACTGGCCGAAGAAATGCTGTTCAGTTACTGTGGCGACTTAACTGCGAACCAGAGAAAGTGGGTCATGTATACTTGTCTGCATATGCTGACAGTCAGTGAAATTGCAGAGGTAGAGAATGTATCCATATCTGCTGTGAAAAAGTGGAGGAAGGGCGCAAAGGAAAAGATTCGGGGAATATTGGAGATTAGATGGTAAGTCTTACATTTAGGATGATAGGTACTTTCAGCTTCTATGTAACCACAATTCAAAGGGCCAAGCAATTTTGGCCCTTTGAATATATGTTAGTTGTTCTTAACTTCTTTCACTACAGCCATTTCCCTGCCAAATCGGTCACCATGATCCACAAATCCTAAACTCTCATATAAGCTGTGAGCACCTTGATTGTCGGGATGGTATCCTACTACGATTCTATGTATACCATAGGTTTCCATCATTTCATGGATCATCAGATCTGTCGCGGCTTTTCCGATTCCTTTACCTTGATAGTTCTTATCCACCATGATTCTGTAAACCCAATTAGCATCCAATTCTTCAGGTTCAGAATTGAACATTAGGAATCCAACTACTTTATCTTCATAATAAATGGCGAATGGCTTTAAAGTCGGCTCGAATTTCGATTGAGCGATTGATATAGCATTGGGCTCAATAAATTCCTGTTGCTCAAGGGATAATTCCAGCTGACAGCATTCGTACCAATTTTCGGCGTTTACTTCTGCAATTTTCACATTATTCTTATTCAAGTATGATCCCCTTTCAATCCATGTTGATCTTATTTTAGACCATTGAATCATACCATATATTACAAGAAGGAGGGGTGTGTATTTTTACTTTTCAAAAAATAAAGAAAAGATTCATATAATCATTTATTAACTCTTAGAAGACCGAAGAAAACGAGGATACGCAGCGATGGCGATCAAGCCACCAGTTATTCCAGCCATGACCATAATCAAAATATTGAATAAAATATCTAAAGTGCCTCCACCCTCTAGAATAATTTCCTTATACCCTTCAATTGCCCAATATTGAGGAAGTAACTTGCTGATCGTTTGCATGAATTCAGGCATAAGATCGACAGGTAGCCATAATCCTCCAAGCATTGCACCACCGAGGGCTATGATCTGTGTCAGAGCAATACCCATATTCTCCGTTTTCACCAATACAGCAAGTGCCATGCCCCATCCGGTTACAATAAATGCCAAAGAAAGTGATAAAATGATTATTCCAAGGGGATCTCCTAAAGGGAGGTCATACACAACAACGCCAAAACCGAATAATACAGCAATCTGAATCAAAACGATCACCATGAAAGGAATCCATTTCCCAATAAAATAGTTCATGATTGGAAGTGGCGTACTGGCGATCCTCGCAACCATCCCTTTGTCCCTATCCTTGACTAGCCCGATGACCATGGAAATCATAATATAAAAAGCGAACATGATAGTATAACCTGGAATGATCTGGGTAACGACTTCTTTGTAACTTGTATTTTCATCACCTGAAAAAATGGAAACAAAGGCAATGATGAATACGATCGGTAAGATAAACGTCCAAAACCACAAGCCTTTATCCTGTATATTTTTCTTTAATTCCATTTTGGCAATCGCCCACATATCATCCTCCCCTTTCTATGAATCCCGAAGTTGCGTTCCTGTTAATGTGAAAAAGATATCCTCCAGCTTCGGTTGATATAACTCTAGTCTTCTTGGCAAAATGTTATGGATGCGAAACTCGGCAATCAATTTTTCAAGCGTCAACAAAGGATCATCACT
Source organism: Bacillus sp. es.034 (assembly GCF_002563655.1). Classification (GTDB taxonomy): domain Bacteria; phylum Bacillota; class Bacilli; order Bacillales; family Bacillaceae_B; genus Rossellomorea. Next base: position 3,098,497 of record NZ_PDIY01000001.1, read on the forward strand.
TTGTAGAATATATCCATTCCCTTTCGATTCAACCTCTCCATGTTTGGATAAACCAACATCATCTAAACCTTCGCCGGAAACGAACAATGACGGTTTATTATATTTTTGCTGTAGCTCAGCCATCGTTCCACATTCGACTAGTGCACCCTTGTCGATCAGCCCGATGCTGTCGCAAAGCTGCTCTACTTCCTCCATATAGTGACTTGAATAGATGATTGTACTTCCTTTCTTCTTTAGCTCTTGTATAATGGAAAAAATCGAGTTTCTTGATTGTGGATCAATTCCCACTGTCGGTTCATCCATGATGATAATGGAAGGTTCATGTAGAATGGCACAACCAATATTCAACCGGCGCTTCATACCTCCTGAAAAGGTGATGACTTTGTCTCTCCCTCGTTCTTCTAAACCGATTTGTTGTAACACTTTCTCGCTGCGATCTTGAAGGTCTTTGCCTTTCAGCCCGTAAAGCCTTCCAAAATACATTAAATTATCCTTTGCCGTAAGGGTTTCTTCCAAACAGATTTCTTGAGGTATGTAGCCGATAAGTTTTTTTACCTTTACTCTTTCTTTCTTGACGGATAGCCCCTGGACATTGATGTCCCCAACAAAGTTTTGCAATACACCGGAAAGAATCTTCATTAGTGTGGATTTCCCTGCCCCATTAGGACCTACAAGCCCGAAACAAGAGCCTTCTTGAATCGTTAAATGAATGTCGTTAAGTGCTTGAAGTGAATCATATCGCTTGCTTATGTTATCAACCGTGATCATGAATAAACCTCCTCAAACTGTTCCTCATAAAAAGATGTACGAATCATAGTTGGTAAAAGTTTCAACTATTAAGAAACGAAAGAAATAGGAGTGGGATTGTCTTCCACTCCTTTCACTATTTTTGGATGAATTGATACGCTTGCTTCTTGGAATTGAAAACAGGTATGTGTTGTTGATACATGATTATGCCGGTTTGAATCATTTCATGCCTTGTACAGGATATAGACGTTGTGAACAAAATCAGTCTTTATACTACTCCTTCACTTTCAATCCCAATAAGCTAGCAAAACCTATTGCCTGCTCAGGTGAAACTTCACAACCAGAAAGGTTTTCAAGGGCTACATTAATGCGTGTAAACCTGCATGTACTAATATCAATACCCTTTAGGTTAGTTTGAGTGAAGTCAATATCATTAAGATTGCACTGATTAAAGCTGACCTTAAGCAGTTCACAGTCAGAGTAATTGGAATGTTGTAAAAAGGTCTCGTTAAATGTTACTTGTTTTAATCTTGCTTCAACAAAGTCACTCATATTTGCCAGGCACTCTTCAAAACGGACATTTCCTAAATGACCACCGGAAAAATTCACACCCAATAATTTGCATTCTTTGAAGATGACCCGATGAATGATTCCTTCTCTGAAATTCACATTCGACAGGTCGCAATTTTCAAACACGACATCTGTCATGTCGATACGGGGGAAAGATGCACCAGTGAAAGAAACATTTTTAAACATAACTTTTGATAGTACGAGCTGATCGATCTCTTCCAGCTCCATCCCTGTATTTTCAATTGTACAATTCGATAAGAATGGATCTTCTTCATAATAGATATCTTGAAAATTGGCAGCCTTTAAACGAGCTGGGATTTTAGGTTCTTCTACTTTAAATTTGTGGCCGATGATTACACCTCAGATTATGTTCATTTTGTATAAAGAAACTATATCACGAAGAAAATTGAATAGTAGTCTTGGATTTTAATCAGGTGTGTGTCTCGCCATGATATGAGTAGTCATGTTTATAGCTTTAAGCGTAGTTAAGAGAAAATAATGAATTTCCTCTCTTATATATTTCAAGTACAATAAGGTAGAATGATTGGAAATGGGGTGTTCACTATGAAAGTAACAGAAACGAATCGACTCTCCCTTAGGTGGGTGGAAGAAACGGACGCAGGATTTATTTTGACATTATTAAATGAGCCTGGATGGCTTAAATATATTGGAGACAAAGGGATTCATACATTGGAAGATGCAAATCGTTATATCATGAATGGTCCTAGTGCCATGTATGAGCAAAAAGGATTTGGATTGTTCTTGGTAGAACGAAAGCTTGATCATGTACCGATCGGTTTGTGTGGACTGATTAAGCGGGACGGACTGAAAGACGTGGATATTGGCTTTGCCTTTCTAACTGACTATCAATCTCAAGGGTATGCATATGAAGCAGCATTCGCTACAGTGGAACTTGCTAAAGAATTAGGGATTAAACGACTAGTAGCGATAACGACAAAAGATAATGCCCCTTCCTCTAAACTTCTTGAAAAATTGGATATGAAATTCGAAGGTTATGTGACATTGCCTAATGATACGGAAGAATTGAAAAAGTTCGGATTGAAAATCTAACTACATTTAGTAAACTTAGTGAAGTTTTTCTCATATCGAAAAGAGCTGGATCATAAACGAACAGCTCTTTTCGATAAAGTTCATAATTAATCGGTTTCGCCTGAATGAATAAGAACACGCCTACCCAATACCAGGTAAGCGTTCATATTCTATACATACAATTTCTTTAATTCTTCCAAAACATAGTTTTCCCTTTTAATCCATCGATTGTTCTCATATTTGCCCATCAGCCGCTCGTTCCCGTCAATGGCTTCATTTATGGTTACCCATCGGGGAGTCATCTCGAGTTCCGCCTCATATTCTTCTAATTGTTGAGGTATTTTATTCAAGTCTGATAGTTCGCAATGAAAATAGTGTGAAGTCATTTCGAATAGTGTACCCTCATCATACATGTCCATATGTCTTTGTGTCACGATACCAGCAAGCTCTTTTACGAAACAGTGTATGTAGCCGGTTTCTTCAGCCACTTCCCTGATCAGGGCAGCAGAAAGACTTTCATCTGCTTCGACTCCACCTCCTGGAAATTTATAATCTCCCCTGTTGGAATGCATAAGAAGGATTTTACCATCTTGTATTATGACTGCCTTAACGGCGGTTCTATATTTCGTTTTGTATTCAGTTACCATGCCTCTTTGCTTTCCTAATACAGTTTTAAACAATTGTGTTTCACCTTCCCTTTTACTAGGTTGATTTCATTCCCTACTTGTTTTCAATCAACCCAATCCCCACCCCGGTAGGGTCCACTAAATACGCAAGGAAAAAGTGATCAAATTCCATCTTATCTCTTACCACCATTGCCCCATTTTCTTTTGCTGCAGAAATGGTTTTTTCAATGGATTCTACTTCAATTTGAATTCGCGTACCGTGTGGATGATCCTGAGGTCCCTTGCTAATCCCCCCATTCATTCCCTCGTTGTGTCCTGTCATGACTGTCCGGTAGTCCCACTTAGGTTCGTCCACTTCCCATCCGAAAACCTTTGAATAAAATGCTGATGCTTTTTCTGGAGCCTGACTGCTTAATTCAAAGCCAACCACTTTCCCATTTCGATTTTTCACATAGATACCCTCCACATTTCTTATTGATGTAAAATTGAGCTCACTTAAAGATAGTTCCTGATACCATTACGCACTATTTACAATTCGACAATATATCCCATTGTCCTTCCATACAATATTCTATTCCAATGAAAAAACGCTTAGAGGGCACTAAGCGTTTACACAGAACCCGTATCAACTAGACAGGAAGGTTTCGTTCTTTAGGCGTTTCGCTTTCCTATATATTCGGATTGTGGCCTGAATATTGTATTGTTTTCAGCTTGCTCCAGCACATGTGCTGTCCAACCAACGATGCGAGCGGCCGTAAATGTCGGTGTGAATAGATCTGATGGCAGATTAATCGATTTCATGATGGCGGCAGCATAAAATTCTACATTGGTATATAGGGACCTTCCCGGCTTCAATTCAGCTAACAGTTCGATCGCCTTCTTCTCGACAAAGAGTGCCAGGTCCAATGAGGGGTCATCCCCCTTATTTTCCAACAGCTTCTTTCTTAAAGCGTTGGCTCGTGGATCATGGGTCTTGTACACGCGATGACCAAATCCCATCAGCTTTTCACCTTTCAGCAATTTTCCTCTGATGATATTTTCGGCTTTTTCAGCCACACCTATTTCGTTCAATAAATCAATGACCCCGGACGGTGCCCCGCCGTGAAGCGGTCCCTTCATTGTCCCGATCGCTGAAGTGATGGCTGAAACAAGATCGGATTCCGTTGAGGACGTGACTCTTGCCGAGAAGGCAGAAGCATTCATTCCATGTTCGAGTGTGAGGACCATATACGTTTCAAGTGCATCCACAACGGCTTTTGAAGGACTTTTTCCGGTCAGCATGAATAGATAATTCTCCACATGGCTTAACTCGGTATCCGCCTCGAGTTGAGGTCGATCCATCAGCATATTAAATCGATAAGCAATGATGGTAGGTATGACAGCTGTCAATCGCAAGGATTGCTCTATAGTAGGCTTCCATTTGTATTCTGATCCTCCCATAGAGGAGATCACCGTCCTTAATACACTCATAATATCCATTTCTTCTGGGAGAGAATGAAGGATGTCCTTCATTGCAGGTGTCAAGTCTCGGTAAGCGCTCAATTTCCTCTTGATTTCCACTGCATCCTCCTTTGTTGGAAGATACCCATACCACAACAAGAATGCAGCTTCTTCAAATGACAGATGACTGAGTTCTCCAATTTCATATCCCCTATAGATGAGAATCCCTTCCTTTCCATCAATGTGACTGATCGACGTTTGAGCTGCGACTATTCCTTTTAACCCTTCACTAAACATTCAGAACATCCCCTTTTTGCTTTATTACAATTATTGTATAATGGATTTATAATTAAGAAAATTAAATATATTTAATTGAATTGATTACATTTTATAATCAAGGGGTAGGTCTAGTGGATTTAAATATTATCAAAACGTTTATTATCGCAGCTGAATTCAATCATTTCAGGAAAGCTGCCGAGCGATTATATATCTCACAGCCGACCGTATCGGTACATATTAAACAACTTGAAAAAGAACTCGGAGTGGTCCTATTCGAGAGAGATGGAAAGAAAATCAAACTGACAGAAGCGGGAAGGTCCTATTTACATAATGCGAAGAGATTAATCGAGGTTTATGAGGAAGGAATAACAGATATTCAATCCTTTAGTCAGGGTTACACAACCACACTTAAAATGGCTATCTCCCCCTTGATTGCTGATAATGTCCTGCCTTTTGTATTAAAGCAGTATCTGGAGAATCATCCCCAGGTGGAAATTTCGGTGGAAATCATTGAATCAGCAGAAATAGAAAAGGCAGTTTTGGAAGAAAGGGTGGATATCGGACTTTCCTGTCTTCCCTGTTTCAGTCCCGAGCTTGAACAGACTCTCCTGTTTTCGGATAAAGTCATATTGGTGGCTCCTCATGATGGAAGGGATTTTGAATCAGCACCGCCCCTAGATGAAGAGGAGTTATTGGCTTCGAATTACTTATTGACCCACAATCACCCTTCTTATTGGGATGAACTGTTCTATACCATTAAACAATTTTATCCGACAACAAGGATGATGAGAGTTTCGCAGACACATATTACGAAACGGTTCATTGCAGAAGGGCTTGGCGTATCCTATCTTCCGTCCTCTTCAGTAAGGAGAGAGCTGTTGGAAGGGAGGCTTTTGGAAGTCCACACAAGTACTTTTCCCATGCCGGAAGCGAAGACCTTCGCACTTACAAAATATCAACATAAAACACAAAACGAATTTTTACGTTTCCTGTCTCGATTCAGAGTGTAAAAAAAGGATGGCATCGTCACAAATTAGTGACGATGCCATCCTTTTTATTAATTACCTTTTTCGAAAAAGGGCTGTCAATAAGTCAGATGCACCAAACATGTTATCTGAACCTTTTTTATCGATCATTTTCCTGATTTCAACGGGATTTAATGATTGGAAGACACTTTTTAACCGATCTTCTGTATATCCTAATCCTCCCATCAGTGATCCTTTTTTATATACTTCCCAATCAGATAGATCAGATCCGCCTAGTTTACCACCCTTGTAAAAACACGTTATGCCAAAGTATCCTCCCTCCCCTAATGCTCTTTCAATAAGATTTATGTAACTTATCCTTCTGTGGGGAGCGATATGGTGAAAACATCCTGAATCATATATGAAATCGTACTTTCCAATGGGGAGGTCACAATCAAATATATTCTGATGTAGAAAGTTAATGGTCAAATTTCTTTCATCAGCCCGTTCCCTTGCCCAATCAAGGGACGTTTGGGATAGATCGACTGCATCAACCTCAAATCCATTTTCCGCTAAAAAAATGGCATTCCTGCCCGGTCCGCAGCCAAGTTCGAGTACCTTGCCCCTTGTGATGATTCCACGTTCAATATAAGAAACTAAGTTCTCATCGGGGGCATTCACAAAGATAGGTACTGGTTTCTCCCGGTCAGAAAAAAATTCATCCCAAAAGGGTTCAGGCTCCCGTAAAAATGAATCAAGCATGGTTAGTAAATCATCGTAATTATGAATACTTTCTTGCATATGGTTCCCTCCTTCATCAACTGATTTCATTTTACTTTATGACAAGGATAGAAAGGTTACCATGATTTTACAAATATATTATTTTATGGATGAAAAGGGAGTGAAGTTTATGATTTACTCTGCTTATACATGCCTTAAACTCCCTCTTGTGGGTTCTTTTCTGTGTGTGAAAGGTATGGTATTCAAGTGCATGTTGATCTAACTGGGCGGAATCTGACCATGCTGAAAGAGAGGCTGTTATCAGTAGGATTACTATCATTGTTACAATTGTAACTAAAATGCAATAATACAAGAATGCATCCTAAATCTCTAATTTTGAAAGGGTCAAACCAGGATCTTCTCCATACGGATATCTGACCACATTTGTTCATTCCAATAGGTAAAGTCAGGGATTCTGGCTATTTCCTGATAACCCATCTGCCTGTAGAGCTTATATGCCTGGTTGTTAAATTCAAATACACCCAGTTCTATTCTCACTAGTCCTTGGTCTTTTATCTCCTTTTCCAAATAACAGATTGATTCATACCCTATTCCCTTTCCGCGTGCCCCGGGATCTCCTATCGTAATCCCTAACCAAGCAGTTCCCTTCACCTTCTTATATAGATGAGGGGGATCGATCATATAATTCATTTCCCCCACAAGTTTATTTTCCAGGTATATAAGAAAGATATGATGAGATTCCAAACGATCTTTCAATTCAGCAATGTCCATGTTCCTGGATTGTTCAAGCTCTTCCCTGTTTCGATTTGGCCGAATGAATGGGATTAAATCGGGATGCTGATCCCATTTATTTAAAGCGTTAAGGATATCAGTGTTTGGGTGGGTTAATTCTTTGATGTGAAGAGTCATTTCTTTTCCTCTCTTTCTCATGCTAGAAATATGAGTAAAAGACCACGGAATGTACCAGGTGGTCATTATTTCATAATTGTTAGAATATTCAATTATATTTATGTATAGCTTCTTACATGTTTATGTTATGCCTAAAGTGGCCTAAAGGCAATAATTTCTTGGGATGAGAGGTGAGGATACATGGTGGTGTTAAATGATATGAAGCTTGGAACGTTACAGAAAGGTCATATTTTCTATCCATTTAAACAGGAAGAGAAGCCTACATTCGAAATCTGATGTTATTTATTCAGGCCGGCTTGGAAAACAATCAACATATGCAGGAAGGTTTACTTTCAGTTTGTGCATATCGAAGACACAGCTTATCAAGTACGTTGACAGATACATTGGAGATGGTTCATCAATACGTATTGACAGATGAGGATCTTCAATTATCCATGACATATAGGAGATAGCGACCTGTAAAGACCCTTCTTTTACGAGGGTCTTTTATTTTTGACCTGTTATGTGCTCTACCATTATAGCTTTACGGACAGACACTCATGTTCAGGTCTCCTCTTTTCACTTATACACTTTTTTCTTAATCCCAATCTCTTTATTATTATATGATTTTATAAAAAATGGTTCTATGTATGCCCTCCCCTCCAATAACTATAACTATAAGGCTTTCTATATTTATTCCAGGAGGGGCTCTTGTGATCGGAACCATAAATCCCATTAAATTGAATGAAGTGATTGAGTATGAGGACCTTTTTCATGAAACGTATTCCGGAACTTCTTTAAAGGCAGGGCGCATTGTACAAATCGTGTACTGGATTAAACCCGGGAAATCTTTTATTACGTATGATATCCTGGATAATAAAAAGAAATATGTGAATATTGAAGATTCTCCCTCGCCGCCATCGGTTCAAAGACGGGAAATCAGCTTTCAAACGTTATTTGAATTGAAACAACCGGTTGATATTGAGATTGCCGGGTTGAAGAGACCTTCTGTCATCGTATCGATCACCATTCATTGGAGTGATGACGGAACCGTGGTTTCTTATGGGGTGACTGATCGGACGGATACAACCTATTTTGGAGTTCGGGAAGAATTGTTGGTTAATTGGAATCCAGCATATATCCGCTAGAAAATTAAATACATCTCTATAAATCAAAAAGGTACCAGGGTCCTTAATCAGACCCTGGTACCTTTTCGATTTCTTACTTATAGAACACTTTGTCTACATTATATTTCGCTTGAAGTTTATTGATGATGTATGTCTCATAAATGTCACGATCCATCGCGTCCTCTACGATAGCTACGTCGATTCGGTAGACTTCATCTCTGTGATTACGCAGTGGTGATACGGTATCTTCAAGATGCTTCTTTACTCTTTGTCGCAGCTTTCTGGCTTTCCCAACGAAAAGAAGGTCATCATTGATATTATAAAATAAGATGATGCCGCCCTTATCTCTTGGAATTTCGTGAAGATCGATAAAGCCTTCGATGCTTTTGATCTTTGGTTCTTCTGAGTCTTTTGCTTGTTTTCGTTCCGTTATGGAAATATCCGATTGAGGGATTTGAATGTTTATCATGAATGGTCACGTCCTTTTTTTGCTGTAAGAAGTAATGGTAACACAAAAAGGATAGAATTACTATACTACGAAGCACTTCCCTTAAAAAAGGATTGCCTCCCCTGTATGTTTCCTTTTGTGAATTTTTATTTTTGAACGGGAACGAGAATATCCAGATGCTGTTTCAAATTTTCTATTGTGATAGGAAGTTTGTCTCCCTCGTCCCCATCAACATTGGCTATCATTTCATAGGTGGAGTTCGCCTGGAGTTTGGTCACTTTCATATAATGTACATGTTCACTTTCTGCTAATTCACCCAGCAGAATTTTAGGAAGTAATAAAAGGAACTTGGGAAGAGGCATATCTTTAATGATAAAGACATGAAGCTTGCCATCATTCACCTCCGCTTCCGGTGCGATGGTTTCCATCCCCCCTACAGAATTGGTCAGGGCAACAAGCATAAGAAGGGATTCCCCTTTCCAATCATGTTCGGATTGGACCTTTAGCTCGAATGGCTGCTTCTCCTTCATCTTCTTCATTCCTTCTATTATATAGGCAAGTGGACCAAGCTTTGATTTCTGCTCAACTGGTGTGGAAAAGGAAGCCTCTGCTAATGCTCCGACTGCCACAATATTGACGAAGTATCGATCATTGAGCTTTCCTACGTCGGTTTTTTGGACATGATTTTGTTTAAAGATGTCGATTGCTTCTTCAGGTTCCATTGGAATATTGAGAGCGCGTGCAAAATCGTTGACCGTACCGAGTGGGATGAGGCCGAATAACGGACGGTACTCCTGTTCAGCCATTCCATTAATGGCTTCATTGATCGTACCATCTCCGCCCATCGCAGCAAGGAAATCATATCTTTTCTCACAAGCTTCCCTCGCAAATTCCATTGCGTCCCCTTCTCCCTTAGTCAATCGTAAAAAGGTCTCATATCCCATCTCCTTCATCGTTTGAAGTGCATGCTCACTATATTGTTCACCCAATTCCTTCCCAGAAGACGGATTGACGATTAACATGGCTTTCTTCACGCTATTTCCTCCCTTTTACATTATGTATTTCATTAGGCTTTACCCTAAAAGTAAAGGGAGGAATCCTTTTCCACGAATGAAAAAACAGGACAGTCAATGGAATAACCCGTATTTAATATCTTCAACAATATCAATGAAACAATCCCGACTCTTTTGATTTTTTCATAAAAGCTTTTGTCCTTTTACTTAGTGGTCCTTTGAAAAATGCACCGAATAGTAAAGCAATGACGCCAAATATGCTTAGAATTAAAATATCCCTGTACATCCTCTCCCAAACGATACCGCCAACCGCTTCCCTCATGAGGTCGATGCTATAAGAAAATGGGAGGAAGGGATGGATGATTTGGAAGAATGCGGGCAATAGGGGCACGGGATAAGTCCCTCCGGCTCCTGCAATCTGCAGGACCAGAAGGACGATGGCCATCGCTTTTCCGATATTCCCAAATACTGATACCAATGTATACACCACAATCATAAAAACAATGCTGATAAATAGTCCAAAGCCTATAAACCAACCAGGTTCTGCGATATGAACACCCAGGATAAAAATGTCTCCGACTGTGACAATCAAGGCTTGTATGAAACCGATGCAGAGAAAGGTCAGGAATTTCCCGAAATAAATTTGCCTTTCTGTAAACTCATGTGGAGTGATGACTTCAGTTGCTAATAGCGAGATTAACAATAGGGCACCTACCCAGATGGCTAACACAGTATAAAATGGGGTCATGGCAGCCCCGTAATTTCGGATTGGAAATAAACTATTTTTATTTAAAACAACCGGTTCTTCAAAAAAGCTTTTCTCTGCATTAGGATCATTCCGAAGAAGATCAATGATTTCATTGATATCGGTTTCCCCCTGGATATCCCTGATACGGTCGGCAAGCTGACTGATTTTATCTTTAATGTACGGAAATTGGCTTGAAACGTCTTGGAGGATTTCGGTTCCTTTGCCGATGTTCATATCGGTATCAGCGAGAATCCTTTCCACTTCCGGAATGGTGCCTTGAATGTCTTCTAAGATTTTTCTTGCTTCATTCAAGGTTCCCTTCGCTTTAGCTACCTCGCCTAATACAGCAGGTTCAATCGTTTGTTTGTATCTTTTTATAAGTGCATCCATGTCATTATCCGTTTTGCGGGCACGAGCTTTGATGCCCTTGATCAATTCGTTCACATCTTGTTGCTTTGTTGCAATGAAATCATTTAGTTTCTGACCTTCTTTTTGAATTCTCTCTATTTCGAGCTTTACTTCCTCCAGCTGATTCAGTGCCTGTGCAATCTGTTCTTGGTTTGGATTTTCTTCATTCTTCTGTAACGATTGTAAGGAAGCTTCAACCGTGTCAATCGTTTGAATGGAAGTGGCAAGTTTATCAGCGACTCCTTTGTTAATGGTTTCTGCTCCACTAAGGTCAATAGAAGAGGTTTCAATTTGCCCCAGGAATTCGTTGACCCTGGCAGCCATTTCCTGTACTCGCTCCAAATCTTCTTGAATGGTTGGAGCCATCTCGTTTAATTCATTTTCAGCTTTTTCAAGAAAATCCGTGGTCTGATCGATCGTATCAATTCCCTGATTCGTCACACGTTTCACATCAGGAATTTCAGCCTGTGCTTTCTGAATAATTAGTTTGGCACTTTCGGCATCCGACAAAGATTCATTCAGGATAGCACCGATTCCTGGTAACTTTCGATCTACTATAAATACATAATCCTCAAACCTTTTTATGTCAGGAAGATCCTTTTGAATCTCAATTCCAAGCTCATTAAAAAGTTCAAATATGGTCCCATTGACAGTCGAGATAAACGAACCCGTAATTTTATCGACGATCCCACCTGCCCCGGACTCTGTAATTTTCGGGGCGATGGCATTGATCTTTTCGTTTACGTAATATTCCAATGTTGCCTTTTTAGGTTTATCCTCTATGACAGTGGCTAACTTCCTGGAGAAGTCACTCGGAATGATGATAACCGCGAAATACTCCCCATACTCAACACGATCCATCGCTTTTTTTCTATCAACAAACTTCCAGTTCATTTCATTATTTTTCTTTAATTCTTTTACAAGATCCATGCCAATATTCAATTTCTCATCCCTGAGTTCTGTCCCATTATCTTCATTCACAATCCCGACCGGAAGCTGATCGGTCTTGCTGTAAGGATCCCACGAAGCGCCGATGTTAAACCAGGCGTACAAAGATGGTAACAACATTAAACCACCTATCAAGAACGCAGCAACCCAATTCCTGGATACCATTTTAATATCCCGTGTAAAAATCCTCCAGCTATTTCGCATATGAATTCCTTCCTTTGTCCCGAACCTTTAGTTTGGAACTTAGTATACCCAACTTTAAGTTCTTAAGTTACCAACACACACTTGAAATCAACTGGATTCATAAAAAAAAGGTATCCGACAAATGAAGGCGGATACCTCTTATATGCTTACGATACTCATGCTGAATTTTATTCTGCCAAAGACTTTTTGTACGAACCAATTTTGTCATTCAACATTTCATTGGTTGATAGCAGGGTTTCAATCTGTTCTTGTATATTTATTTGATGCTCTTCTAGGAGTATCAATCTCTCTTTTGTTGTATGATTCCCTTCTATCACTAACCCGGTATAATCTTTAATAGTGGCGATAGGCATTTTTGTCTCCCTTAATTTCATAACAAATTTTAGCCATATAAGGTGGGAATCGGTATACCTTCGAATACCTGAACTAGAACGATCTGGTGTGATGATTCCTTCTTTTTCATAATAACGAAGAGTATGGGAAGTGATCCCCAATGCTTCCGATGCTTCACTGATACTATACATTCATGATTCCTCCTTTGCATAAACACTTGACTTGGAGTCCACTCTAACCGTTAGGATAGAAGTGTACCATAATCAGACAGGAGGATAAAATATGAATTATACAGTCATTACCGGAGCAAGCTCAGGTATCGGATATGAGGCTTCACTTGCATTTGCAGCAAGAGGGAAGAATATTATTGCTGTTGCCAGACGGGAAGATAAATTGAATGAACTGAAGAGTGAGATCGTTTCCGCTTACCCAGATGTGGATGTCATTACGATGACAGTTGATTTATCTTTAAGTGAGAACGTCTATCAGTTTTATGAAAGCTTGAAACAGTATAATATTCAAACATTGATTAATAATGCCGGGTTTGGAAATTTTGATTCCGTACCTGAGCAAAATCTGACTAAAATTCAAAGTATGTTAAATCTTAACATAGAAGCATTGACCCTGTTATCTTCCCTATTTGTCCGGGATTATGAACACGTAGCCGGCACTCAATTGATCAATGTTTCTTCAGGGGGAGGATATACGATTGTTGCGGATGCCGTTACCTACTGCGCAACGAAGTTCTATGTGAGTGCATTCACAGAAGGACTCGCTCAGGAACTTGCTTCAAAAGGTTCACAGATGAAAGCGAAAGTACTAGCACCTGCTGCGACAGAAACCGAGTTTGCACAGCGATCATTTGATCTACCTGATTTCAATTATGACGGTACCGTCCCCCACTATCATACAGCAAAGGAAATGGCACAATTCATGCTCGAACTCTATGACAGTGAAAAAGTGGTTGGGATTGTAAACGGAGAAACCTATGAGTTCAATTTAGTGGATCCTATTTATCCATATGCCAAACGGGCATCTCAAAAGTAAAGTAAACGTTTTAACAAGATAACCTTAGTACAGTATCACGAAGTCACTCTGCTTCGTGATACTATCAATTCTTCCCCTATAAATAACTACCACCAATCCCCTGCCTAAACCCCCCTCCACATCGTAATTTTCTGGTTTATCTAATATTTGAATGGGGTAATAGAGTAATATTTGATTTTATAAAATATAGAAAATTTTATTCTGGTATCGCGATGGGGGTTAAGATGATGGCGAAGTATAATATTGACGTGAATGGATCTCTGTTTGATTGGGATTTGGATAAAGGATCTATAACATTTGAAAATGATGAGGTCGTTCTATTCTGGGTGAATACTGCTTTTAAAACGTTGATCGATTCAATCGAGGAGATCGCTGGTGAAAAAGAAGCCAGATTGGTTCTTGAAACAGCCGGCTATCGTACCGGCCTGATCGTCAGTGACTTCTACTTGAAATCCATTGGAGAGCCGGAAAGAATTCTGGATAAACTTCCTAATACATATGTAACCGCTGGATGGGGGATAACAGAGATTCTTTCCTATTCCATTGAAGATAAAACGGCTGTCGTCCAATTTTGTAACGGATGGGAATATAAAGTGAATGTCGCACAGGGAAAAGAAAAAGAAGGTACCTTCATGCCTGGTCATTGGGCTGGTGTACTTACTGGAATATTCGGCTCCAAAGTTTGGTACCGGGTGGCTAAAAGCCAGATCAGTGGGGACAACTGTAGTGTATATGAGTTTTTCGCATCCGATATTTCTCCTTCTTTGAATGTCAATGCGTTAATGGAAGAACAAACCTTAGCAGCCCAAGAAGAATTGGAGCGCATTACAAAGCAGAGAACAGAAGTTTTATCCGAAATAATCAAAGAAATTTCTTCTCCGATCATTCCTGTATTGGACTCGATTCTCGTCGTTCCTCTCGTTGGTCGTTATAATGAAATCAGAGCTGAAGAATTGCTCAATAAAACACTTCTCAATCTGCCGCGCTATAAAGCTGAATTTCTGATTATCGATTTGACCAGTCTCAGCAGGGTGGATGATTATACGTTATCTTTCATCCAGAAATTCGTAAGTGCAGCCTCCCTATTGGGTACCACTTGTTTACTTGTAGGGATTTCTTCTGAACTGAGTATCAAAGTCACCCAAAGTGGCTATCGCATAAACCATATTCCCTGCTTTTCAATCCTGCAACAGGGAGTCAACTACGCGTTGGATCAATTAGGCATGGAAATCATCAAGAAGATGTAATAGTAAGTAGGCAGGATTATTTCCTGCCTCTTACCTTATATCCAAGCGATGAATATGATGTTCCACGTTCATATGATTGCAGAGGGAAATCACGTATTTTAAAAACTTAATGGTTTGTTTTACCCGAATGTCATTGGAAACTGAGTCCACACCCTGCACCCCTGAACGAATATTCATTGCTTCCCTAATCAGACTATGCCACTCTTCAGGGAGTTCCTGCAATCCATACTGACCCGCAGCCTGCTTTGAAATGATCGAAGCTTCTTTTAAAGTGTAATATTGACGAAGAACCCCAAGGACTGACCACTCTATTTCAGTATCAATCATAGCGGTAGGGTAATGCTTTACCTCTTCTATCGATTCTTCGAAAGAATGAAGTCTTCGGACCCAATATGTATTCATATTATGAAGGACATATTGGCACAATTCCTGTGAAGAAGGTCCTGAGATGGATGATAAAATTTCAGGTCCTACAACTCTAATCCCCTTATGCTTCATTACATACCATGTGATAGGGTTGAAGTTGAAATACTCTCCAAAGTTTAATTCACCATTGTTAAAGTATGCGTGCATTTCGTTCTCGTCTTTACAGCTTGAGTCCATCTTCCCTATATCGTCTTTCACAATATATACTCCGTCCATGTCCGGTTTTTGAAACTTTTGTTGAAGTGTTTTATGTATTCGATAAAGTGCGCTGGAGTCTTCTTTCGACAGTCTACGCTTTGTGACGGTAATAAAATCAATGTCACTGGAATCATTCACGTATGCTTCCAGGGCAATGGACCCGTGGACATATAAACCTTCGAGTGTTTCCGGCAGATAATGATTGAATAGATTAATATACTCAAGTAGTACCTTGTCAACTATTTGCGGTAAGTCCTTCAAGTGATCTCCCCCAATGAATAAGCATGTCTTTCAATACCAATTATTTCAAATTATTGATGGGGATTCAAGTAGGATTTGTCTAATTAAAAAACACACTGCTTCCATTATGGTCACTGTGTGTTTCGACTCTTCCCTTTTTCAAAATAAACAAATAAATTCGTGATCCATTTCGCGATTATTCCTACAGTAATGTATATCACAAATAGATGGATGTAACTTGTGCCTTTGTTCATATCAAAGAGACCTGCACTCAGAAGGATGGGCTTAAACACAAATGCAAAAACTGCGCTGAGTAAGATCAGGTAGAGATAATAGTTCTTCTTGTGACGATAGGTCCATTGGTATACGAACATATAGGAAACTGGAACAAGAGAAACGTCCAGTGAAATAGAACTTGCCAATAAAGGATAGAGTTTATATGGATAGAACCACTTCAGCATATTTGCCCCGATGGCATCTGCATAGGTAAAGAAAACATGAACATTATATCCATAAAACCCGAATAAAAGTGCATTTTTTTTATCCAGGAAAAGGAAAAGGAATAGTAGCGGCAAAAGGAAGAATGCAGTCATCACCCAGAACTGCCAGGAGCCAAGGTCAGAAAATTGGTGCCAGTAATTGATCCACGTATCTGTTTGTTCACGTTGGATTTCTTTCAACTTGGAAAGCATATTTATTTGTTTTTCGCTCATTGGTTTCACTCCTAAGATACATATATACCTTAGTATGAGCAAGTCAAAGGTGGTTTATTATATAAGTGCTTTATTTCCCTTAAGTTCAAGCTTTATTGATAGCATCTTTCATAATGGATTCAGCTGTTTCCTTACCATTTTGAATACAGGCACCGATCCCTACACCAAAGTAGGAAGCTCCAGCTAACTTCACTTGTGGCATCTCGGTTAATAGGATTTCATTTAATGCATTTACAGATTGATTGTGCCCCAGATGATAATTCGGCATCAGATTGTCCCATTTGGTAACTTCGATTGAAACCGGATCTGCATCGATTCCGACGGTCCTTTTAATATCTTCCAGTGCCACACCCGTCAGTTCTTCTTCTCTCAAATTCTTTAACTGGTCGTAATAAGTATTCGTACTCTTATAAAAGAGTCTCACCAGCAGGTTGTGGTTCCGGGATGTATGTTTCCATTTTCGGCTCGTCCAAGTACATGCATTGCACTTCACTTCACTGCCTTTGGAGACAATGAATCCTGTACCATCCGCCGGAAGCATCTCATCAGGAACATTAAATCCCAGATAGATGGAGAGCAAGGAAGAGTTTCTTAGTGCATTAAAATACTTGTCTAACTTTTCATGTTTTAGAATCTGTTGAGTCACATCATGAGGCGTTGCAAATATGACATAATCCGCTTGGATGCTTTCATGGCCATTTAAAGTGAGCTCATACTTACCTGCACTCATATGTAGACTTTTTATCTCTGTTCCTTTTAGTATCATCGCATCCCCGCACTCTTCTTCCAAACGGTCGATGATGGTGGATAATCCATGTCTAAAGGAAATAAACTTTTTATTTGAAGACCCTTTGAATTTCTGCCTGTTTGCAGATAATCCTTTGATGATGCTTCCATATTCATTTTTATAATCAAAAAGATATGGTAGAGTCGAGGCCATGGTCAGTTTATACAAGCTCCCTGAATAGACTCCTGATAATACAGGGGCAATCTGATTTTCCACAAGTTCCTTCCCGAGAAATGCTTCCAAAAATTCTCCGATGGAACTTTCCTTCGTGAATACAGTATTTTTCGTCTCCAGGTCCAGAAGAGCTGCTTTCTTTCCGGCTTCAGAAATAAGTGTGCTTTCATAAAGTGCTTCTATGCTCATGGGAATACCGAAAATGGTGTCGGGAGGTATTCTATGCAGTTCACCATTTGTGTATATGTAAGATGTTCCTGTTTCGTTATATACAAGTTCGTTTTGAAGATGAAGTTCATTGACCAATGGAAGTACTCCCTCATTACGGGCCACAATGGAATCTGCGCCAGCTTCCATAATAAAGTCACCTTCCGTTATCGTCCTGATCTTACCACCGAGCTGTTGATCTCTTTCAATTAACACTAACTCAATATCCAGATTTTGTTCCCTGGACACTTTTTGCAGGTAATACATAGCTGTTAAGCCTGTAATGCCCCCGCCTACAATAACTACTTTCTTCATACCATCCACTCCATTAATTACGTGTATGTATACAGATTATCATGTTTTAGAGAGATTAGAAAAAGAAACTGTGTCTGAAATAGGAATATGGCAGGTAATATGAATAAGGGCATCATCTTATAACCTAGTTCTTTCTTAACTATTTACTTCTAATTCAAAGTTGACAACTAGGAATAGTTTGATATAACATATAATAGAATTCTGATAATCACATAGCCACTTATCCAGAGAGGTAGAGGGACTGGCCCAATGATACCTCAGCAACAGATTCTATTTTCTAGAACACTGTGCTAATTCCACAAGCGTTAAGCTTGAAAGATAAGTTGAAGTTTTTCCAATTAAACCTCTTCTTATCTAACTAGGAAGTGGGCTTTTTTACTTTAAAAGTCTCTTCCTCTGTTTATTTATATTATAAGAGGAGTGATCATAATGGGAGATAATCTCCATGAAGCAAACAATAAAAGAAGAAATGAATTAATTAACAAATTGATTGTCCATAACGTTTTCAAAAAAGGTAATAAACAATTATTTGAGTTGACACTTAGAGAACTTGAGGATGAATATCACTATATTCAAAAGGAAAGCCATCCTCATAGTGATGTCGGCTCTATTCACTGGAAGACTTACACCAAGCTAACCAGTTAGAAGCCTTTAATGGCCAAACAAAACAATGACGCGGGCCTATGGCTCACGTCATTTCAATAGTTATTGAGCATTTACTTCTACAGCATCCTTCTTATAATAAGCTGAAAAGATTTCGGCAAATGCTTCGGTGGAATTATATAATTCCACTAAGTTATTTTCCACTCCACCAAATTCTAGGAGCATGGCCCTTTCTGTTAAATCCTGATTATACACCCCGTTTCCTTCCGCTTTTGTTTTAACGAAGACTCCACGACTGATACCAGGGTATTTTTCTTCTAATTTTGCATTTAATTCTTTTGCGATTTTCAGGTTTTTTTCAAAATTTTTGTTTTCTTTCCCTACGATGAAAAATAATCGGGCATAGCTCTTTCCGTTAATGGTCTTGGTGGTAATGTCCCTCGGCATGGAATCCCGATGTATATCGATCAGATAATTCAGATTATCGTCCTGTGCAATGGCTTCCTGAACCAATCCCCTTGATAACTTATAGGATTCGAAATACGTCCATGATTTGGCTTTTAACGCTTGGTTTACATCCGTTTTATCATGTGCTACTCCGATCCCCCGTGACTCAAGTTCCTGTTTCAGTTTTGATCCCACTGCAATGACATTGACCTTTTCATTGGTACTTGCCGGGTCTTTGGAGTCATTGTTTTTGATCAGTGGGCTAAAGGCTTCCCAACTGTGGGAGTGGTAAATGAAAACAGACTTTTCTTCGATTTCCTGCACACCGTCACCTGAGTTGTGATTCGCTTGATCAACCTGGCTCTGATCGATTTCCTGATCCTTCAGCTGGTCCTCCGTTGGCGCCGGGGACTCGTTAGGTAAATTCGTAATGTCCGTCCCTTTTCCGGCAACGGCTATATGCGTATGATAATTTTCGATTCCAGGGATTTCCCGTCCAAATAGACTTCTTGGGTCTAGCAGTGATACATTCGTCACGCTTTCCAACCAATCAAAGTCGGTTTTCATGGCCTCTTTATTCTCGATGCGTAAACCCGTCATTTCCTGTGATAGAAGCATTAGAAATGTCTCTTTCGGTACAATCTCTGATACCGAAGTATAGAAAAGGCTGTCCACCCTCAATTTAATGGCCGTCGATGAAATCAGCCAAACCATTGCATACATAAGGATGATCCCTATCAACACTACCCGGATGACGGCTTTCATAGATACAAATACTAGTGGGACTAAGCTATTATTATTTCGAGACTTATACGACATCATCAGTACCCCTATATAAAGTATTTAATAGTTAACTTTATGCAGAGTGTCGAAAGAGTAGAAGGTTTTTTCAGGATTCGGTCTGATTTCCTATGGGAACAGGTAACAAGTAGTAGATCTTTTTTCTAAAACGACATGAACGTAAAAAAACGCATGTTGAGATGCGTTTTTGGTTTATCGCCCATTCACTTCATATGCAGCCCTGATACCGGATTCCACAGCACCTTCTATCCACCCGTGAAAAGAAGAGGTGTGTTCTCCTGCAAAATGGATCCTTCCTTCGGGTGTCCGGATATAATCCCCTATGTCAGCTGCCTGTCCCGGTGTATATAGAGTGAAACATCCTGCCGAGAAAGGATTTCTGCTCCAATTATAAATAAAATAATTTAGTAGTTCTGAATAAACCCGACTTCCATAAACTCTGGATAGATCCTTCAACACTTCCGTAATGATTGCTTCCTTCGATTTACTATTCCATAAGAGAGCGTTTTGCCCCCAACTGTAGCTCGCCAGCATCACACCAGGCTTGTTGCTCCCTATGTCATGACTTGGCATATAAGTAAATCGGGTGGGAAGATCAGATACAATGTTTCCGTAATTCATTTCCTCCCAGAAGCGCCTTCTGAACTCGATACCGATTTTTACAGAAGGAATATTGGTTACTTCACGTATCGCCTGCCACTTTTTGAAGGAAATCGAGTTATATGGGACGACATCAATAAATTGAAAAACGGTAAAAGGAATTGTGACAATCACGAAGTCAGCTTGATACTCCCTCCCCGTTCCGTCCAATGGGTTAACCGTTTGAACGATGACACCCGACTTAGATTGTATGATACGGGTCACTTTTTGATTCAAAAAAATTTGGGACTGTAGGTCACCCATGAAGGAATAGGGCAATCGATCATTCCCACCTGATATTTCATAAAACTTCGTCTCTTTTCTAAAGATCGGAAAAATAATATCTTTCAATATATCGACAAATGAAAACTCAGGAAATCCTTCAATCCCGAGAATGACATTTATTTTCCGGATGGCATTCAACGATAAGGATTTTCCAAACGGGTTGTTGGATAAGAATTGCCCCACTGAATAATTTGAGTATTGCTTAATCAGCTTCAACTGATCACTGTGTTCACTATTATTATATAAATCTACAAACGGCTTGGTGGCTTCAAGAAAAAGCTCAGAAGCGGTTTTCCCCCTCTCGCTTTCCGGGAGAGGGTATTGTAGAATATTCGGATCCGCTTCGTACTGTTTTCTCGTCACTAAAATGTTATTTACTAAAAACAGGTCTTTCGAAGAAGAATTTTGAAAGGGTTGAAATGGCAGTTTGAATTTACGTATATATTCAAATACCAACTGATGGTTATCAGGGATTCTCATAGCACCGGCATCCATATAATTCCCGGAGGTAAACGGCTTTCGAACAGTATAAATCCTCCCCCCGATCCTTTTGTTCCCTTCCAGAATCATGACGTCATGCCCTGCCTCTTTTAAAGTTGAGGCTGCGACCAGCCCACTCATCCCGGCACCAATGATAATGATCCTTTTAGGTTTGGAGGGCTTTAATCCTTTACGTATGATAGAAAGCATATCATTCGGATACTTCAATTCAGAAGGGGCATCTCTCATTATTCGATCGTCCATTCTTCACCTACCTCCCTTGCTCTTTCATCATATGAATCAACCTATAGAGGTATACATTTGTTTCCTGTGACATAATGATCATTTCCAGTACGTTACAGAACGCTTGTTTCTATTTGTAGTGTTCTGTGTTATACTTGAAGTTCATTGGGTCTATGAGACTGTATTTAGTCAATCTCTCTAGCAGTAGAAGGGAGACATGTTAAATGTCACTAGAAAATATCGTAACCATGCTCAAGACGCTAAAGAAATTCAAGGAAAGTGAGATTGTTCATACGATTTCTAACCATGAGCACTCACCAGTTATGACTGTAGCTTACCATTTGGACTCGGAATGTTTCCGCATCACTTATGTGGATTCAATGAAAGTGGAAGAATTTACTGATATCAACCTATTGGCGACGACTATAGAAAGTGTATTGCTGCTTGAACCTTCGAGATAACGTTGAACGAACTGCCATTACTCCGGTAATGGCAGTTTTTTATACGATTGTTACACCATTTATTGAAGGAGGAAGACTTGATAGGTCCGTCCCTCACCAAAACGAGCATACCCCACTATTGGGCATGCTCGTTTATTTTTCCTTCTCCTTAGAAAGAAGGAAGTTCACTAAGATTATTTTCTTTCAGTCCATCCGGCTCACTTCGCAGAACATCCCTGCCATAGCGATGAATTACATCGACATGTGCGATCTTTCCTGCTTTTGCCTCCTCGAGAGCGGTTATATAATCCAACTCCCTGCCACTTTCGGTCTTGAATGCGATAAGGTCATCGTCACTATTTCTACGGACAGCGACAATATGTTCTGCCCCTGTAGAAAGTTCATCAGCTATTTCCATTTTAGCCTGGACATGACCTTGTTGCTTGTATTCCTCATAAATTTGTTCAAAATTCTTATTCTCCAATTGGACTCACCTCCCGAACATACGTTTAGTATTTGCGTTTTGTTCCCTCCATATGTATGGTCCGATTAGTGCACTTGTAATCGGTTGTAAATAAGTTAGGAGAGCTGACTAAACAGCACTCTATTTCAGTCTATTTTAATCTATCCAGCGCATTATTCAGCAATACTTTCTGACTTTTAATGGATTTAAGAGCATTTTCATTATTTCTTTTATATAAAGAAAGGATGCTTTGACCATAGGCAGTTCCTGGTACAGCCCACTTTCCATTCAGATCCGTCCAGTCCGTTGCAGTACCTCTTTTGACAAGTGAAAATCGCGGGTCGACAAGTGGTGCACCTTCCGGGAGTGGTTCAGTTGATGCGTACGCGTAAAGGTGCTGAATATGAGCAAGTACCCCTTGTTCAGGAGTCGCGAATGAAGCCCCATTATTTCCGGGTCCGGTTGTACCGATCCCTGCATAGTTATTTTGGGAAGGTTTCACTTGTCCCGTAAATCTGAAATAATTGGTTTCGTAAATGGCTTGTGCATAGGCTATATCTCCCCGGATGCCGTAAAAATTCCCATAGAAAATATAAAATTTACCCACTGAGGGAGCGGAAGGATTCACGGTTTTCACAAATTCATCTAATTGCCGGGCTAGGATAATGGATGTTCCTAAAATGGAATACTCGATACCGGGCGGCTGTGGGGGCTTGGTATCTGGTGGATCGGTTGGTGGAGGATCCTTCGGCACAGGGGCTGGTGCAGCCTCTTCTCTTAGAAGAAAGGCATCGATCCCAACCCCGCTTAATGCTATTATTTGATCTTCTGTATTTTCCCTCACTGAAAAAGCCCCTGTTTGAACCCTGTAATACGTTTTCCCAGAAACGACTACAGTATCAATGAACGATTCAAATGATACAGCTTTCAACTCTTTCACCCGGTCTTCTGCATTCTTCCGTTCAGTAAATGACCCGGCAATCACTTTAAAAATTGGCGGATTGCCCGACTCTTTTGCCGGAAGTGAAAGTGCTTTGGCAACTCCTTTAGCAAGTGAGATCCCTACTGACTGTCTGAACTTTGTATCAAGCAGGAGTGCAACGTCCATTGAATTATCAACAAACAACACTTCCACCAACACCGCAGGCATTTTTGTTTCACGGAGTACATGAAAATTTGCTCTCTTCTTCCCCCTATCTGTTACTTTGAATGGCTGAACGGCTTTTATTACTTCATCGTGGATTGTCTTTTGATATGATAAAGTTTGTGTCGGTACACTCCCATTGAATACATAGCTTTCAAACCCTGTCCCTCCACCTGCATTATGGTGGATGGATAAATACATATCCAGATTCGAGCGATTGGCAAGGCTGGATCTTTCTGAAAGAGATAAGGTTTGGTCCCCGGTCCTCGTCATTAACACCTTCACATTGTAATTCGACACTAAATAATCCCTGACCACAACTGCTGTCAAAAGATTGAAGTTCTTTTCTTCATTTCCTTTATATGTGGCACCAGGATCAGATCCTCCATGTCCTGGATCAATCATGATGATTTTCAATTAACTTCCTCCTAAGAACTTGACATATAGTGCTATATTCACAATTGGACAAGCATGCTTGGACAATCTCCTACCGCCACCTCTTTTCAATATAAAAAAGGTTCCCTGCTTAGGAACAGGAAACACTTTTTTACGTACAATTCTATATTCATGGAGGGGACTTTCTTATAGGGTTTAGTTTTTCTTTCTCTCTATTGTATTTCGAAAAACACGTTCTTATTCACTTTATTCATTATCATTGTATTTCTTGATCGGCGGAGTTCCATACTGTGATCGCTTCAATTTTTTCAGTATGAACTGTTGATCTTATAATCATTGTTTCTTTACCTTAATATGGGGCCTAAGGGTTACCCCAAACTGTGCAACGTACGGATTCGAGAGGGAAGGAGATCCCATTTCTAAATTGGCATGAGTTACGGATGGACTGAGAAAAAGATAATGTAGTATTTTTCTTGCCAATGCATCACCTCCATAGAACACTTTATGTCGGAGGTGTCGGGTTGGTGAGGACAAGCAACTCATTTTTTTAAAAAAATGGACAACTTTTTAAAATTTACCATTTCTTCTTATCATATCTTAATGAATGTTTATCTTAAATAAACGAATGATAAATATAGAACAATTATGATGGGAGGTATTCAGTTGAAGAAATATGTGGTTCTTTTGTTAGTTGTGTGGGGGTCACTCTTTTCATTGCCTGGAATGGCAGAAGCCAAGCAGGATTCTTGTATAAGTGAACCTAGTATGAAAGTCAGGGAAGAAATGAGAACGCTATGGACCGATCATGTCTTCTATACAAGGAATTATATCATCAGTGCTGTGGATGGGTTAGAGGATGCCGATATAGTACTCGCAAGGTTGCTTCAGAATCAGAAGGATATCGGGAATGCAATCAAACCCTATTATGGGGACAAAGCAGGTAACCAATTAGCGGATTTATTGACGGAACATATTGTACTTGCAGGGAAAATCGTAGATGCTGCGAAAGGTGGCAAAACAGCTCAAGTAGAACAACTTAATAAAGAATGGTATGTAAATGCAGACGATATTGCCCATTTATTAGCAAGCGTCAATCCCTATTGGTCTGAAAAGAAATTGAAAGATTTGCTATACATGCATCTGCAGTTCGTTACCGATGAAGCTGTGGCACGCATTAAAAAAGATTGGAAAGCTAATATCAAGAGCTTTGATGAGGGGAAGGCACATATCCTTCATTTGTCAGATGCCTTATCTGATGGAATCGTGAAGCAATTTCCTGAAAAATTTTAACTAAAGGAGCTGGGTATATGGTTCCCCAGCTCCTCATACTCGTTTATTTCTACCATTACCTTTTCTCTTCCACTTCGATTTTCTTGATGATACGGGCAGGATTACCTCCAATCACTACGTTGGATGGGACGTCTTTTGTCACAACCGCACCAGAAGCAATGACTACATTATCCCCAATGTTCACCCCTGGGTTAATGATTGCCCCTCCGCCTATCCAGCAATTATCCCCGACGGTAACGGGCTTTCCAAATTCAGCTCCTTTGTTACGCTCGATGGGATTGACAGGATGAGTCGCTGTATATATATGTACCCCGGGTGCCAGCATACAATTTTCCCCGATACTGACTTTGCACACATCCAATATCACGCAGTCAAAATTAGCAAAGAAATTATCTCCTACGTGAATGTTATATCCATAATCGCATCTAAAGTTTGGTTCTAAATAAACCGTTTCTCCCGTTGAACCGAATAACTGTTTAATTGTAGCAACTCTTTTTTCCCCTTCTTCCTCCGTTGTAAGATTTAACATTCGCGTTAAATAACGGGCTCTTTTTCTCTCTTCGGTTAATTGTGGATCCCAGGGTTCATAAAGTTCACCATAGAGCATCTTCTGCTTTTCAGTTTTCATGTAAACCTCCATCAATAAAAGTTTTAGTTTTATATTATCTAATATTTCTGTGAGGTGCAAACGATTGCATCTTTGCACCTGTTTGGGTTCTTGACCGATTAACTACACGATAATTGAGGCTATCTCTTTAATAAGGTAAGAGATAGCCAGGCCAATGAATGTTTCCTATATCGTAGTCTAAAGAAGTAAGACCAGAGGTTACTCTTTAGTTTTTATCAATAGAAGTAAACCCGACTTTATCTGGAACGAGGTGATCGACTCTTTGTTCCTGACAAATTCGCAGTGCGGTGGCGAATAGAAGCTGAACACCTTTTTCGATATCATCCATTTTGGCAAACTCTAATGGATTGTGACTGATTCCTTTTTCACAGCGGACGAAGATCATTCCATAATCACTGATATAGGACATAATCAAGGCATCATGGAACGGTCCGCTCATCAAGGTAGGAGAATCGAAACCGAGCTTTTCGTCTTCTTCCTTCATGACTTTTTTGATCCAATCTGCACAATACCTTGGTTCACTTCGTGTATCTTCTTGAATGTCATATTTAAGATGATAAGTAGAAGCGGTTTCTTCGATCATTTGATAAAGTTTTTGCTCGAGCCTGGTCCGTGCTTCAAGATCGATATCACGAAGATCGATTGTAAACTCTACCTTTTCAGTAATAATGTTTCTGGAATTTGGAAACACCTGTATACTTCCTACTGTGCCAACCGTGGTATCGGTTCCTTCTTCTTTAACCAATTCATCGAATTTGCGAATGATTTCTGACGCACCAACCAGAGCATCCTGTCTCATTTTCATGGGAACGGATCCGGCATGGCCTGCAAATCCTTCAAGTGTAACCGTCAGCCAAATCGGTCCTGAAATCCCTGAAACAATTCCTATGGGCTTATCTTTTCCTTCAAGCACCGGACCTTGTTCGATATGAAGCTCCAGGAAGGCGGCGATATCCCCCTTCTTATAAACAGGGCTTTCTGTCAGGTCTGTATCGACTCCGAACTCCTTCAGTGCTTCCCTTCTTGTAACCCCAGCCTTATCTTTTCGCTCAAGTTCACCCTCCTCAAGCATTCCTGCCAAAGCCCTTACGCCAAAGATTCCTTTATTGAAACGGCTTCCTTCTTCATCAGAAAAACATATCACTTCAATGGTCCGTTCAGGTATGATTCCCTTGTCCATCATGGTATGAACCACTTCGATTGCTCCAAGGGCACCCGCCGTCCCATCGAATCTGCCCCCATAAGGCTGTGAATCAATGTGAGATCCGAGAATAAGGATTGGTTTGTTTTTATCCTTTCCTTCCAGGCTGCCAATCAGATTACCAAATCCATCAATCCTTGCCGTTAAACCAGCCTCTTCCATCCATTCTTTAACTTTGTCCACTCCCTGCCGATCTTCTTTCGAGTGAGCCAGACGGCAAACGCCGGTTTCCCCAATTTTTCCGATTTCGGCTAACTCTTGCAGATGAAGGCTTAATCTTTTTCGATTGATCGTCAATAGAATCATCCTTTGCTAATAAATTTTAGACTTATTACCATTGTACGGTCTATTGGCTTGCTAATCATTAGACAGATTGTCAATAAATAATGAAGGAAGATAAGAGCGATAAAGCTCAATATTTCTTTAAGATCTTCCTTATAAAAAAGGTTCTCTACTTTGTCAACTTTATCCTTCTCCCATTAAAAATAAAAAAAAGAGAGGGGAATCCCCTCTCCAAAAATTATCTCGTCAGTAGTTTGCTGTCCTTTTGGATTGCTGAAGTGAATAAATCAGCATTCCGAAGAATACGAGTACCGCTCCCAGAATCAAACCGAGTGAGACTGTTGCGATGGAAAGCATCTTGAAAAAGACACTCACGGCAACGACCATATAAAGTACGGCAAGCATCCGTTTTACAATGACGCCGGAGAATCGTTTGAGCTGGATGGAACCGATCGGTGTCCCGATCAACGCACCAATGATCAGCAAGATTCCGTGGCGATAATCAAGTGACTCCCCTGTGTACATATATGAGGTGATCCCGGACAATACGATAATGGAAGCAGCAGATATACTGGTTCCAATTGCTTTGTTCAGATCAAGTTTAAGCCATTTTGTAAGTAAGGGAGTCATGACAAATCCACCGCTGACACCCATAAGGGATGAAATGATTCCCGTGAATAGGCCAATGACAGGAGCTGCAAAATTCCCTTTAGGCTTCGAGTCCTGTTGTGGTTTGCTTAGAAACTGGTAAGAAAACCAACTTAATATAGCAATATAGACAATTGAGATAAACGTCGATGCTCCGTTAATGGCGTCAAGCCATTTTACAAATGGTACGGTTACTACAGACCCTACTACTCCGAAAACCCCAAGGAGGACCGCTAACTTCTTGGATACATTCTTTAAACGCAGATGTGACAGGGTACCTGTCACCGTAGATCCCAGCGTAAGCATCAAGGATAAGATGATGGCCTGACTAGGTTCATATCCAAGGACCAGTAAGGTAGGAGTCAGAACAATGCCTCCCCCTATCCCAAAAAAACCTGAGATGACACCGATGACGGCGCCACCTATCATAAATAAAATCCATTCCATGTCGTACGTCACTTCCTTCATAGAACATTATACATCTATATAAGTTATAATAGAAATGAATAATGATAATATAGTCTATTACGTTTATTAATGGAGGTATTTGATGCAACTGGACTGGATCCGTACGTTTGTTACTCTTGCCCAACTTCAACATTTCACCAAGACTAGTGAATACCTGAATTTATCACAACCTACCGTCAGCGTCCATATTAAAAAGTTGGAGCAAGCCCTTGGAGTAGCACTCATTCACCGTTCCTCCACCAATCAGCTGTTTGAATTGACTCCTCCAGGAGAACAGGTATTTGAGCAAGGGAAAAAGATGCTGGAACTATGGAGTATAATGGAACAAGTTAATCAAAAAAAGCAGGAAATTCATTTACGGATCGGGTCAACTCATACCGTCAGTGATGTTCTGCTTCCCGATTTTGTCAAGAAGATCAAGGTCTTATACCCTCAAGTACGTTTACAATTGATGATTCACAATCATGAGACGATAGTGGAAGCATTGAATTCAAACAATCTCGATCTTGCCCTTGTAGAAGGAACAAAAGGATTAGAACCCTTTCATGTAGAGGTGATCAGTCGGGATGAGCTCCGCTTCTTTGCAAGCACTAGGATGAACCTGCATTCTTCCCCCTTCATCCTCAGGGAAAAAGGATCTGGGACGAGGGAATATGCGGATGAATTCTTAAAATCGGAGCGAATCGTACCGGTTGAAGTCCTGGAAGCAAGCAGCCATTTCCTCATTAAGCAACTTGCCGTGAGGGGCCTTGGAATCGCATTTCTTTCAAGCTCCATGGTCAAAGATGAAGTGCTCCAAGGCAAACTCGTCCCCATTGAACCACATGTTGTCCACCGCCCCATCTATGCGGTTCACACTGAAACAGCGACTTCAGATCCCGTCATGAAGAAACTGATATCCTTGATTGAGCATCCGAATTAAATAGAGGGACGGACCTTGTTTCCAAGGTCCGTCCCTCTTTCGTAACAATTTAGCCGATTCTTTCTTCTGCCTGGTCTACGACAGCAGCTCCGACGATATCACCGGTTACGTTAGAGGCTGTCCCTCCCATTCCGATGATGGCATCGACTCCAGCAATGAGCGCCACTATTTCGAGTGGTAAGCCGAACATCGTTAAGACCGCAGATAATGTAACCAGTCCTGCAGCAGGAACTCCAGAAGTTCCAATAGATAGCAAGGTTCCCACCAGCACAATCATCAACAGGTCTGTAACAGAAAGGTGCAGATTCGTCACGTTTGCTGCGAATACAATCGATACACCCATTCGTAAAGCTCCACCGTCTGAATTGAAGATAGCCCCTAAAGGTAAGGCGAAATTCGCCGTTTTTTCAGAAATCCCGGCTTTTTTTGCAGACTGAATGGCTACGGGCAAGGATGCGATACTGCTCGATGTAAAGAAAGCAGTGCTATAGGCTTCTTTCGTCTGTTTGAAGAAAGTGATGACAGAGTTACCCGTCAGTTTCAAAAACCCAGCATATACGACAACCCAAAGTAGAAGAAGTCCAAGATAAAAGACCCCGACAAATTTCAGTAGGGATTGGATCGTTTCCCACCCCTGCTGACCAAATGTAGCCGCACTGATGGCAAACACCCCGATGGGAGCATAAGCCAACACCCCTCTTAAGAGGATATAAAACATTTCGTTAAAGGCAGAGAAAACTTTATCCAGCAGTCCCCCATATTCCTGCAACCTACTATCTGCAGAAAATTTCATCCATGAAATGGAAATCCCCATGATGATGGCCAGGAACATAATGGCCAGAGTATCCCCCCCGGCAAAAGCCTGGAATAGATTATCAGGAATGATTTGCAGTAAGACATCCCCAAACTGCGGTGCTTTCGGTTCTTCCACCTGCGTATTAGGCAGTTCCAAATTGGTTCCAGGGTTGAACAGGAACGCCAAACCAAGGCCGATGAAGACAGCCGCTGCCGTTGTGGCTGCATAATAAAGGATCAGCTTCCACCCCATCCGACCAAGCTGCCTCATACTCATCTTGTTCACTGCTTGAACCACGGTGAGGAATATCACTGGAATGGCAATCAAGCTAAGAAGGTGAATAAGTACCGTCCCGAATGGTTTCAGGATCTCAGCATCAGATTTAAAGACAAGACCGACGATGATTCCTAAGAGGAACCCGACAGACATCTTCAAAACAAAAGGCACTTTCAAATATTGCTTCCATATGTACTTCATTTCATCTACGTCCTTACCTATATTTTTTCAGATATTCATTATATCACTTTTACGAAGGAGGGACGGACCTTGTTTTCAAGGTCCGTCCCTCCTTCAGGTAAGTAATCCATTACACTAAGTATTCATATACGCTATCGTTTCCTTTATCCCCTGCTCGAAGGGCGTTGCTTCTGATTTACCCATGAACGCTTCCAATTTTTCACCTGATAGAATTGTAGGTTCTGAATTAATATACTGCATCTCCAGTGCTTCACGCATTCCTTTACCTGCAAAGAGGGCGAAGAGGGAAAACATCGGTTTTGAAATATAGTAAAGCCCTTTTTCTTCTCCGAGAACCCTCTTTATGAGCTGTTCAAATTCAATGCCGGTCGTTGGAGTGGCACCAGGTATATTCCAATTTTGATTGTAAGCTTCATCAATGCAAGCCAAGTCTATCATTACCTTTGCCCCGTCCTTTGTATAAATAAATTCGCGAGAAATATCCTTAGGTCCGACAAAGCCTGCCTTTTCCTTTTTCATAAGCTGATCAAGGGTGAAGTGAATATAAGTATTTTTGGCGTTCGGCCCATAAAAGTCTGGAAAATGGCAAACCAAAGTCTGGACAGTAGAAGCTTTCAATAATTGGTCCATATCTAATCGCAGCTTCCCTTTCTTCGTATGGGGAAGCTTATCAAAGTCCTCTGACAGTTTTACTCCACCGCTTTTTCCGTATGCATAAATATTATCAACCACAGCGAGTTTAGCATTATTTCTTTCTGCAGCAATGATAATATTTTTTGTGATCATACTTAGCTTCCCGCTCCATTCTTCATAAGGAAGATTCATTGCATGAAAGATTATTTCACAACCTACAGCGCTTTGGATAAGGTCTTCGGGATTTTCAGCATCACCGGTCCGGATAGATACTAAATTCTTACTGCCAAATAATTGAATTAGTTTTTCCATACCCCTTGCGAATGCAACTACCTCGATTCCCCTATTGATTAATTCCTCTACGAGAGCGTATCCCATACCACCTGATGCTCCAATGACCATAACTTTATTCATTTTTCTTCCCCCTCATTAATTAACCACCGGTCAAATAACCCCAAAAAATTTTATCCAAAGGATTTCAGGATAAAATTCACATGTGACTCTGCAAGGCTCTCTACTTCAACATAAGTGTCATCACAACTGCAGTAGTGACTGACAAAACCATGTAAAGATAGAAATATAGACCATGTAAGTTGGATGCTAATTTTTTTGTTACTCAATAGGATAATGGCTTTAGCAAATTTCTCATAAGATTCGTTCGGTCCCTTGTTCACATAGCTCTTTACTTCATCATCAGATAATAAAAACATCATTTCATATTGACTTTTATGCGTCATACCAAATCTAATGTAAGCGAGGAGCACTGCCTTCAGCTTTCCTCGATTATCCATCTTTTGATTCATTACGTCATCAAGCCATTGATCTAATAATTTGAAGTCACTTTCAATTATGGCATAGAATAATTCAGCTTTATTCTTAAAATGATAGTAAATTGATCCATGACTGTAACCGAGTTCAGATGCAACCTGCCTTATGGAAACTTGTTGGTACCCTTTTTTAAGAAATAACTCCCGTGCAGCAGCCATTATCATTTCTTTAGTAAGTTCTTGTTTTACCGCTTTTCTTGGTGACATTTTATCAAACTTCCTTTTATTGACCAGTGTTTAATTAAATTATAACGACTATCCAAGTCAACTGTCAATAATAAATTTCCAACATTTACAAATAGGGACGGACCTTGTTTTCAAGGTCCGTCCCTCACACTAAAAGTCTCTTACTCTTTTTTCCCTTTTTCCATTTCTCTTTTATAATCATCATAGTTGCCACTGTAGCTTTTTAATGTGTAATCTTCAACGGCAATGATTCTTTGTGCCATCCTATTGATAAAATAGCGGTCGTGTGAAATGAAGAAAATGGTACCACTGAATTCGTCCAGGGCTTCCTCGATCGTTTCGATCGTATCAATATCCAGATGATTCGTCGGCTCATCCAGAATCAGTAGATTGATATCCTTAAACAATAACATAGCAAGTTTTAATCGGATTCGCTCTCCCCCTGAAAGGTGTTTAATTTTCTTGAATACGCTCCCTTTGTAAAACATGAACTTTGAAAGGTATTCCCGCGCCTTTCCTTCCAAAATAAAGATGTCTTCCCGGAAAGCATCTAAAACGGTGACTTCTTCGTTCTTAAATGTAATGATTTGAGGTAAATAGGCCGATTTTACATTTGCTCCAAACTGGATGACACCTTTATCAGGTTGATCTTCACCGATAAGCATCCTTAGGAAAGTGGTTTTTCCGCATCCATTTGGACCCAGCATTCCCACTCTTTCTCCTTGACGGACCATGATATCAGTATTGGCAAATATCCATTTCCCCCCGAACTGTTTCGACAATCCAACTCCTTTAATGGTCTCTTTCCCCGATCTCCCTGAAGCTTTCACGTCAAGCTGCATGTTCCTTCTTTCAAAAACGGGTTTATCAATATGCTCGATCTTGGATAACTTTTTCTGAACGCTCGCAGCCCTTTTAAAGATCTTTGTATTATCCGCCCTCATTGCCCAATCTCGTAAGCTTATGACCGTATTTTCCATACGTTTGATCTTCTTTTGCTGCTCTTTGAAATGTTCGTATTGGATTCTCATATTCTCTTCTTTTTGAAGCACAAAAGAACTGTAATTCCCCTTATAGGAAATCGATTTTTTATCTTCAATTTCCACAATTCTCGTTACTACATTATCTAAGAAATAGCGATCATGGGAGACAATGAGGACCATACCTTTATAGCTTTTCAGGTAGCTTTCCAGCCATTCGATCGATGACATATCCAGGTGATTCGTCGGTTCATCCAGAAGCAGGATGTCCGGCTGATGGATCAACAGCTTCCCTAACCCGACGGTTGTTTTTTCACCACCACTTAATAGATCAAAGTCACGCTCCAATAAGCTTTCTTTAAGCTGCAGTCCCGTACAGACCTTGCTTAACTTTTCATCCCGCTCATAACCTCCTTTCACTTCAAATAATTGAATAAGGTTACTATATCGGTCCATTGCTCTAGCCAGGTCATTCCCTTCTAACACCCTCATGTCATTTTCCAATTTACGCATATCTGATTCTATTCGATCTACTTCCTCAAATGCTGAATAAAGGACATCCCTCGCCTTCAATCCTGCTGGGTATTTTGGCGATTGTTCAAGGTAGGCACTGGTTGCGCCATTCGAGATGTGGATGAGACCTTCATCGTATCCGTAGCTTGAAGTCTGGGGGTACCCAGGATAATAATTCATGGGCTCTATGCCTGCAATCACCTTTAAGACTGTACTTTTCCCGGATCCATTCTCCCCGACAACCCCCAATTTGTCTCCTTTAAAAACTTCAAGAGAAACATCTTCAACAACAAGTGTCGCTTCCATATATTTTTTGATTCCATTTACTTTTAATTCCAACATTTGCGTCCCTTCTTTCATTTAACATGAAGTTACGCTAGTTATGGACAGGTTAAAAAAAGGCTTACTTCTATTCATTAATGCAATAATAAAGACCATAAGAAGGTAATCCTTCCTACAGTCTTGTATCATGATCAACATCTGATCCATAAAGAATCCACACACGTCTACATGTAGCTGACGCGGCAAACCTCTTCATGAAAATATCATCTTGATATCAGGAAAGTAAGTTTCCTTCTAATTGCCTGATTCCATAAAGAGCATAACAAATAAACCCATCTTCCATAGGTGCTAGCTCAATAAAAAATCCGTATTAATTTAATAATAAATTAATCAGCAATTAGTTGGTTCCATAAACTTACTATCCCTCCCCGCAACATCTTCATTATTATCTCATTATTAGATAATTTTGTAAATAGAGGGACGGACCTATATTTTCAGTAGTGAGGTCCGTCCCTCTTTACTTGCCTATAAAACCGCCTTCGGATTTGATTAATTGTCCTGTGATCCATCCGGATTCTTCGCTTGCTAGGAAGTTGATCAGTCTTGCAGCGTCTTCGGGTTCTCCTATACGGCCGCTTGGAAACATGGGGAGCAAATGATTTTTGATTTCATCAGTGATCCATCCTGAATCGGTCGGACCTGGATCGATTGAGTTTACGGTGATCCCAACAGGGGCAAGTCCGACTGATAACGGTTCTGTTATGGCAATCAACATTCCTTTTGACGCAATATATGCTAAATTATTTGGGTCCGGTCCTTTGGAAACCATGTTGATAATCCGACCATGATTGCACCCCGGGAAAGCTCGCTCATATCCCCTTGCAAATTCCATTGTTAACAGTAGGGTACCGCTGTTGTTCACCTGGTAATGCTTATCAAGAATGCTTTTATCAAGTGTACGGAAGTTTGCCGGCGCTTCGTATGTTGCATTGTTCACTAATATTACAGGAGTACCTAGAGTTTCCTGAACTTGGTCCATCAATCGTGATGGAGCTGTTTCGTCACTCAGATCCAGCTCCATATGAGCAACGCGCACACCCGTATGGAGTAATTCCTCACATAGAAGTTGAGGAAAGCTATGATCTACTCCCGTTCCACTCATTTCATCAAATGAACTCAAATGAGTAAAAAAGATATCAGCACCTGCACGTGCAAGCGAACGACAAATGGCTGCCCCAATACCCTTGTCTCGGCTTGCTCCCGTCACGATGGCTATTTTGCCTGTCAGATTGTTCAAAATATGTTATACCTCCTATTAATAGAAGAAAGGATTCTCGTTAGTTCCTTAAATATTTTCATAGATTTCCAATAGTGAACCCTCTGGATCACGAAAATGAGCGACCTTCATCCCCCATTCCAATTTCTCCATAGGCCTGTTGATGAATTCCACCTTTTCTTTCAGTTTTTCATATGTATCCTGGACACTCGCCACCTCAAAAATTAAAGCAAAACGTTCACCTTGCTCCCCTCCTACAATGTATCCGGGGTTGAGGGCATCCGTCATCTGTTTCCTCTCAAATATCCCTAAGTGTGTTTGTCCAACTTTAAATTGCCCATACAGGGAGTTTTCATCTCCCCACGATACTTCAAAGCCCAAGACGTCTCTTTAAAAAAGAAAGCATTTTCTATAATTGTCCACCAATAATCTGGTATGTGTTAATTTCAATTCAAAACCCTCCCTTAACGATCTATTTCCACCAATAATTTCAAACCACTTTATTTCTGGCAATCTTTTTTTATATTTAAAAAAGTGATTTGAAAATGAAGAATTCAATAAAGTCATGAAATGACAAAAAGCCCAGTCAACCTAAACTGGACTTTTCAAAACGATTGATGGCACATGGAATGGAGAGCGTCCATAGTTGCCAGCGTCACGTCATTGCCCTGTCCCTCCAGCTGAATCGCGTCCGCCTCCCATGGTGTAGTTACGGTTTTCCCCTGGTTTCGCTCCAGGATCTATCCCCGGCGTGTGCCGGTCGTTCCCTCTTCGCTTGCGTCTGATGTCAATGGCTACCGCAAATAATAAGGTCCCTGCAATTAAAACAACAAACCACAGCATGTATATCTCCCCCTTATCATCATATGATGGAGATGGAATTCAAATGCAATCCTCGCTTCAGAAATGATCAGGCAGTTAAAATGGTTATTCGTTCGCAGCAGTCTTGAAAATATGAAATCTGATTAATGCTCCGCAAAGGTCTTTCTGAATCCATAAAACGGTCTGTATCCTTTTTGTTCATAATAGGTATGAGAAGACGTGTTGGTAAGCATCTCAATTCTCGTCTTTGGAAATAGCCCATGAACGTATTTGAGCATAGCATCTCCGATTCCCAACCCGCGGAAATCTGCGTGGACCAGTAGTTCACAAATAAACAATGTTACAGATTGATCCGTAAGTCCTCGGATATAGCCGATGACACGCCCATTGAACTCTGCCACATATGCAATATTCGAATGCTCCCAAGCATCCTTTGTACTTTCCTTATTTTCCACAAGATTATTCCATTTTTCTTCTCTATTTAAAGTATGTATATTGAAAAAGTCTTCCGTTTCGTATGCCCTTATTTCTATGAGGTCTTTATTTTTCAAGCGTATTTGCATCTTGGATTTCCTCCCATTGTCTAGTCCCAATAAAATCTCTCTTACTCTCTACCAAAATACTTCATTCCAAAGTTCATCAATAGATAAAAGAAAGATATGACTATACTTTAACATAATTATCCATCAACCCTGCTGTTTTTTTAAAAAAGAAGCTCAATCATCAGATTGGCTTCTTGTACTCCTATCAATTCCATTCCACTACAGGCTTGTCGATTTGAGGTGGTATCCCCAATTCTTCACCAGCTGCAAAAATCAATTCTTTTCTAAAATAGTAGCTAATATGGTGCACAATCTTCCCATTCTCCACTTCCTGGTACTGTATATCATGGATTTCAGGTCCATTCGTTCCCTCAGAAAGCATGACTATGACATTACGGCCCCATAACCCGTATTCCACAGCCTTCATACCAGGGAGGCCATATTTCATGGATCCGGAACGCATCTCTCCTTTGCTGTATTCCTGGAAGCCGAGGGCAGCCTCATTGTGGGCTTCTTCACTGATCAATGTCATAACGGCTTCAATATCGCCATCGTTCATTGCATTCAAGTAGGCTTGGATGACAGGATGAGTGTCAGATACAGGATGTTGAGTCCTGACCTCGAGTAGGTCGACAGTTTGCAACTTCTCTTTCATTCGACGGACCGTTGCATAGACCGCTCCCGGAGTGGTCCTAACCATACCCGCCACTTCCCTGGCATCGAATCTGAACACTTCTTTTAACAAAAAGACCGCCACCTGCCTCGGGTAAAAAAGATCAAAAAGGATGTGTAATGCTTCCTCTGCCTCCAGACCATCAGTGAAGTTTTCTAGAGGAAGTTCATCTTCCTCAAGGAGACCAACATGTCTTTTTTCTTTTCGGCACTGGTCAATCCACGTGGTTGTCGCCATTCGATACAAATAGGCTTTCGGGTTAGTCGGGTGCCAACGCTGGTAATACCCTCCGAATGCTTTTAGCATGGTATCCTGAAATAAATCTTCTCCATCCCAGGGTGAGCCCGTTAAATAACGGCAATACCTCCACAATCCTTCTTTGAATTCTTCGATCATGGAATTGAATTCAATCGCCAATTCCCTGTTTTTTTCCGAAAATGATTCTTTCATTTTTTCCCCCATGGTCATCCCCCTCTAATTTATCATTCATATGTAAAACGTTTAAACAATGCAAAATTATACGGAAACAGCAAAAAAATAATGAAGAATCTTATCTCTCTTTTATTTTACCATAATATTCAAACTGCTAGCATAATAGAAAAGGAGGAATCCCTGATTAGGAACTCCTCCGATAAAATTGATGCGGAATATGTGCATTCAATTCTTCCGTTCATTTCCCCTTTTAAAATTCCCCGTCACTTTTGCCATGATTAACTGCATCCCTTTTTCATCATGGGCATCTTTCATTTTCTTCAAAAATTTATCCGCTTCTCTGCCTTTTAATGCTTTCACCTGCTTACCTTCATACTCAATAAATACGGTTTGATCTTTGAGGACCCGGAAATGAAAAGGAGAATCATCCAGTCGGTTTCGTTTATCGACATTGTCCATCGCTTGTTTTCCCTTCTTTTCATAATTGTTGGTGTTGCTTCTTAGCAGCCTGCCAAGTACGGATCATACTCGGTACCCCTACTGACATGCTTACCACGAAACTCCACATCACGTACATCCATTGACCGGTGTAAAGGGCTACACATATGAAAAATATCAGTTGACCCAAGAGGGCAAACCAAGAAGCGATCCATGCGAAAGTAAGATTCTCCTTCATCTTCCATCCTCCTTGTATAAATTTTATACGCGATCAGCTTAGTCAATGTTTTTTCAGTTCAGATAACCATATAATGCAATACAGAAAAAATTTGAAGCAATCACTCGTTTAGAGACGTGGATACTGTATATCTCTTTAGTTCATCACCCATTTATCCTTCATAAATAGAACTCTGCCAATGGCAAAGATGATCACCATCATTACCAGATTGCTTCCTATCGTAATCGCGATGTGCTGGTAATCGACTACTCCCATCAGCAATTCTTTGAATTGGCTGAATAGGTTAAGAATCGGGATGGCAAAATGTTTAAAGGTCAGCTCATTTAGACCGACATTTGTGATAATCATGCCTGGGAACGCGGCAAGCATCATGATGGGAGCACTGTAGCTACCGGCTTCTTTAACGGTTTTCCCCAGGATGCTTGTGATCATCTGCAGGGAAGCGATGAACACGGCATAGACGATGGTAAGCAGCAGGGAAATCCCTACGATTACATAGACATTATCACCAAAGGAAACTGCGTCTTTCAGGTTTTCTGTGAATAGCGTAATCTCAATAGCAAGGACAATGAGCGTGACAAGACC
This sequence comes from Bacillus sp. es.034, assembly GCF_002563655.1. Taxonomy (GTDB): domain Bacteria; phylum Bacillota; class Bacilli; order Bacillales; family Bacillaceae_B; genus Rossellomorea. The sequence goes on from NZ_PDIY01000001.1 coordinate 3,137,466, forward strand.
TGTAATGACCCCTACGGAAGCAATAGTCAACCATTTAGAAAGCATCAAGGTGGATCGTTTGACGGGTGTCATGAGTAAAGCTTCCATCGTTTTCTTTTCTTTTTCCCCAGCGAATAAGTCAGCTGCCGATGGGGCGGTTCCCACTCCTATTGATATAGCCAGGATTAGTGGAACAAGAAAAGATAACAGGAACATACTCCCCTCGTCATCTGACACTTCCTGTTTTATGATGGTGAATGGCTGAATGACAGAAAGGTCCGTCCCTTCAGCTCTCAACCTTTCTGACGTAACCTCTTTCTCAAAGGCGGTGAGGGAATTTGTAGCTGCATTCATCAGGTTGCTGGAGTTCTGGCTGAAGGAATCTCCGATCAAGGTGATATCGGCTTCCTTTCCTTCATTGATATTTTGAATGAAATCACTGCTCACAATCATGGCAACAAGTGCCTCTCCCTCTTCTACGGCTTTTCTGGGATTGTCTGTTTTCACTAATTCAATCGTTTCGTTTCCTGAGAAAATTTGTGAGACTTCCTTACTGACATTGGAGTCGACTGCGAGGGCATACGTTTCACCATCGCCGGCTGAAACCATATTTTCATAGAAGAAAACGAGTCCACTCATCATAAAAATCGGAAGAAAGACGGTCAAAAGAAGAGTTCTCCTGTCTCTGAAGCTGTCTTTTAATTCTTTTAAATAGATACTAAGAAGCATAATTTTCATCTCCTCTCACTAGTTTACTCATAAAGATATAATTAAGATCCCTGCTCTTTTCAGTCTTATATAATTCTTCGATATCCCCCTGGTACACCAATTCCCCTTTATGCATCATGGCTACTTTGTCACATAGCATGGAGACTTCTTCCATGATGTGACTGGAGAAGAGGATGGTCTTTCCTTCCCGTTTCAATTGATGTACAAGTTGGCGGAAGACATTTGATGAAGTAATGTCGAGACCGGTCGTCGGTTCGTCAAACAAAATGATCTCGGGATTATGAATCAGTGTTCTGGCAATGGCAACCTTCTGACGCATCCCTTTGGAGAAACCTCCCACCCGCCTGTCAAGATAGTCCCTCATCCCGAACATCCTGGAAAGGTCGTCGATTCTCACCTTTGTTTCATGTTTGCTTAATCCGTATAAACGAGCAAAGTATTGAAGATTCTCCCTAGCAGTTAATCGGTCATATAAACCGGTTTCCCCTCCAAATAAAACACCGATTTTGGTTTTGATTTCGTTTGGTTCCTTGAGGGTATCGTGACCAGCGACTTCAATTGAACCCTCGGTTGGTGTCAATAAGGTTGCAATCGTCCTAAGAAGCGTCGTCTTTCCGGCACCATTTTCGCCTAACAGCCCGACCACTTCACCTTTTTGAATTGAAAGAGATACATGTTTTAGTGCGGTTACATATTTTGTCTTATCTTTAAACTGTTTTGTGACTTCATGTATATGAATCAATATTCTCACCTCATTAAGTATTATTGTATTTTCATCATACAAATAATTGGAGGTAGATTCTTTACTTATGTCGTGAAATGTCCTTTTCTTGTCGTGAAAATGCCAAATTCTTCATGAAAGATGGTAAAATGATGGAGAACTTCAGAAGATGCGAGGGGAATGGAAATGAAGATTGGTCTCGTAGACGATCGAATGATTGACTTAGATAAATTAAATGGCATCGTTTCCCGTGCCGAGGGTCTGGAAATCGTCTTTTCCACCACCTCCGCCGAGGAAGCCTATGAACAAATCAAGAAAGAAACCATCGACGTATTGATTGCTGATATTGAGATGCCCCATTTATCTGGATATGAATTGGCAGACATCATCCACTCACACGCTCTCAATATATCGGTGATCTTCGTGACGGCAAACAGTGGATATGCTGTCCACGCCTTTGAATTGAACGTCCATGACTATATTATGAAGCCCTATACAAATGATCGCCTGATGAAATCCATTGAGCGTCTTATGGAAAAGTCCAGAACGGCAGAATTGAAGGGCCGGCTCTATTTAAAGCAAAAAAATGATATACATATCATTCAAAAGAAAGATATCGTCTTCATTGAAAGATCTGGCCGATCAACGACGATTTACACGAAAGAGGAAAGGATCAAAACCTATCTGACCTTGAATGAATTAGAAGGAGAATTAAGGGAAAGGGATTTCATCCGTTCCCATCGTTCCTTCATCATCAACATACACTATGTAAAGAATTTCTCTCTCTATGCGAAGAATTCATATGTGATTTCATTTGAAGGAATCGAGGCACAGGCAATGATCACAAAGGAAAAAGTAGAATACCTGCAACAACATTATTTTTAAAAGGTGGAGCCCGTTGTGAAACAAATGAAAATTTATTGGTTAATTCTTTCCCTAGTTGCGTTTATACACATACACGCATTTTTAACGAACCTACAATGGAATCTGCCTCTTTATTTCATTTATGCAGCAGTCTTTTTCGTAACATATCTGTGTTATAAAAAAACGAGCAAACAGTCTTTTGGATTCGATCAAAAATGGAGTAACCTGCTTTCCCTCACACAACTATTTCTGTTACTTCCGTATTTGATCATTGGATCAACATGGTTACCAGCGGTCTTTTTCATGATTTTTATCGGGATTGAGTGGGTCAGATGGGATGTTTCCACCAAATTTAAGGGGCTTAAGAATGATGTTGAGCAGTTCGAAATGGAACGACTTCATTTATCCGAAACATTTCGGGTTGTACGAAGTGAGCGGCATGATTTCCTCAAACATATTTCGTCAATTCACTATATGCTCGAACATCAACATCACGAAGAGGCAGCTGCCTATCTAGACGAATTGGTGGACGATTATGAAGAAACCAACCTTTCTATTAAAGGGGAACGTGGAAGTGTGGCCGGAATTCTCCACCAGATGTACAATCGAGGAAAGGCCTGCGGGGTAACGATGATATATGATGTGGATATGCCCCTTTCCACATTACCCCTCCCAGATAAGAAGATTGTGTCACTCCTTGGGAATCTGCTGTCCAACAGTATAGAGGCTTCCGCCCAATGGCTTGAACATTACAATAATCAAGCAAGCGTCAACCTTCAGTTTTATAGACGAAGCGGTCTTTATATGCTGGTTTGCAAGAACCCTTCCCTCCAGATATCACCATCGATCCTTGATGAGCTGTATCAAAGCTACGGACATACAACAAAGGAAGGCCACGAAGGTCTTGGCACCAAGATCATTCAAGAAACCGTGAAAGAATACAATGGTTATCTGGATTTTGTTTATAAGGAAGAAGAATTCACGGTGAAAATCAAAATTCCGGCGATTCATTAGAGAAATACTATGGATGCTTTACGAGATCGTAAAAGTTTTATCACCGATTTATTCGTATCAAAACACATTCTTACGTTTCAGAAAACTCATTGCAGGGAATATTCTTATGAATGAATCGAGAGGAGGAACCTCAATGAGTGGAGCATCCGGAGCTGTGTTGTTTATAATTATTCCTCTATTAATCATTGCGGTCATAATTGGAATAACGATTGGTTACTTTAGAAAAAAAGCGAGAAAAAATAGAAACTTCTAGGATTAGTTGTTTAATTGACTTGAAAAAAGGCTCGGAAGTCGTAACGGGTTCGGTTTTTGAGTACATAAACTTGATTCGCCCGTAAATGAGCAGTCCAATTCGCAACTGAATTGGACTGCTTCTTTTTATTGATATATCAAGGTTTTCAATGGCCTTATAGGAGTTTTAGCACCCGGATTCGCACCTCTTTTAGAAAGGTGACAGAAGTTATTGTCATCGTGCGGATTCGAGTGCTTATTGCTATGCGAATCTGTGTGTAAAATATGGCAAACAGACTTTTGAATATTTTTGTTTAATGGATATGGAGAATTATTTAACTAACGTCGGAGAAGTTTATTTGATCAGTATGTTTTTAGATTGGGGAAAATACTGTTTGTTAAAGTAAACCAGCAATGAAGCATACTGCTTAGATGATCCCATTTTGGCGGTAGATTTATAAGCGGAGAAATTCCGGCTAAGGCAGCTGGAGGAGTGTTAAAACGCTGAAATAAGCGGAGAAGTTCCGCTTAACTGCTCAATATTGAACAATATTTAACGGATATTTTACTATAAGTGGAAAAACTCCGGCTATTATTCCTGAAATAGCGGCATTTTCCGATTTAAACGGAATTCTTCCGCTAATTTTCAAACGCCAGGGAACCGGCTCTCCTTGTTCAACAATAGGGTGCTAATCTTTAAGAATGATGATAAATAAGGTTCGAAGCATAATGGCTCCGAGCTTTTTCACATGCTAATTTCACTGCTGAATTGTCTACTAATTCATCTGAAAATTACCGTGCGAAAAGCACTGCTAAATCAAATTTTGCACTTCAAAACTGAACCCTTTAGAAAGTTCGAGCCTTTTCCTGCACCACGTAAATGAGCATATTGACTATCATTTATCGGTGACCATCCCTGCGAGCTTGAATATAACCATAATACGCGCATGTGCCATTTTCAGTTAAATCTTTCACTTCAAACCCACAGGTTTCATAGAACTTGAAATTGTCTGCAGATGTATGGGCAAACCAATCTCCATGCGGTAATTTGCTTACACAGAGTTCAACCAGTTTCTTCCCTATCCCCTTGCCTCGATATTCTGATAAAACTACAAGATCCATGATATTGGCAGCCATGATCTTGTCTGATATGACCCTGACCATGCCAATCATCTTGTCCTGATCCCAAACAGTGAAGGCCCAGGTTGAGTTCGTGAATATCAAGGAGAACTTTTCCTTCTGCCATGAAGGTGTGTTTCTGGCCCAACCGGCATCTTTAAATAATGCTTCCACATAATGAGCTGGCACTCCATCGGTTCCTTCTCTAATGACTAAGCCGTTGAAATACTGATACATTTTGTCCCTCCATTTTTACAAATATTAATAATATGCTCTGTATACGTCACCAATGAGCCCCTTAAGCTGATGAAAACCTGTATCTGTATTCGTCATGATCACCAGACCCGATTCTTCATCAGGATATGCAACCATCATACTTTGAAAGCCGACTCCCCATCCAAGTGATGATACTTCCATCCCTTTCTCATTCGTATCACGAAAAACACCAAGCCCCATCCACTCTTTACCAAATTGAGGTGTTATCATTTCTTTAGCGCAGTTTGTAGAGAACTGATTACTTTCGCCTTTGATTGCATTCATTAGTTCAATAACCAAAAGTGCCACATCAGTTGGGGTGGTCCATAATCCCGAAGCTGCAGGATAGGGGTATATTGGGTATTTTCCTGTTACCAATCCACCATCCTTGGTATGGCCGCATGAAAACTGTTCTTTGGATGATGGCAGCTGATAAGTACTATTATTTAATCGTAGGGGCAGAAAAAAATATTCTTCCATTACCTCTTCAAATGCCTTTCCCATTACATCCTCTATCACAAGCTGGATGATACAGTACCCGGCATCGGAATAGGAAAATTCGCTTCCGGGCTTATATTTCACTTCGATGGGTATATTACAATAGGGTGTTTTGCCTTCCAATATTTCGACCATGGAAGGAGTATCGAATAGAGGTATGAGTTCAGAAAAACAGCCTTCGGGATCCACAATCCCTGAATGGTGACTGAGTAAATGCCTCAAAGTTATGATTCCAAAAGAATTCACTGGAACTTTCCATGATTTCAGGTATCCGTTAATATTCCTATCTATACCCAGAATGCCCCGCTCAGAAAGAGTCATCACTAACATGGAGGTAAAAAACTTACTGATTGAACACCCATGAAAGATTGTCTCATGTTCCACTCGTCTATTTGTTCCCGTCTCCAGGAAACCAAAGCAGTCGGTTTTACTTATACAGGCACCTTCAATTATAGCCATGCTGACTCCGGCTACCTGGTAATCTTTCAATTTTTTATCAAAGTTGATCGTTTGTGGTTTCATAGGATCCCCCGTTATTTTTGTCTATACCGTTTGAGCGTAAGCATTTCTTGCAGAGCACTGATAGATCTGACTGAATCACAACTACTGCATCAGAATTTATTCTTTTCAGAGAGTATCCTTCTAATCAACCTGATTTGACCCCTGTGATTAATCTCATCCTCGAATACATGAAACCAGATGAAATAATGGTTGGAAGACTGATTATCCCATAATCTGCTTTCAAAGAGCCATTCATCATTACGTTCGGAAAACTCTTGGAATGTTTTCTTTCTGACCTCATCAAGTTTTGTCAGATAAAATTCTAGAGGATTCCCCTTAATATTCTTTCGACCTTCCTCTCCAAGCGTATAGGCTGCACCCCATTCAGCCATTTCCTGTTCGTTGGGCCTTCTCCCATCGAATATTTCTATTTGAAACCCTTTTTCTACCGCCGCCATGTGCAGCAATAGTGCCCCAATACTGTTAGCACCTTCGCACGGTAAAAAATCCAGATCAGCGGGGGTTAACCCTCTCACACTGTCCAATGTGGTTTTTCTGGCATAGTCCATCTGGGAGACGAGGTAACTGATTTGAGGACTATAACCCTTTTTTGTTTCTATTTTATATTCCATAGATTATCGCACCTTATCCGTCATTTTCTTTAAACAACGGGAATCGGACCAGGTTGTTTCACTGTGAGGACATCTTTAGGTACCCATCCCTCTTTCCCATTTTTCTTAATTAAGTCATAACCCCTGCAACTACTATCAACAACCGATATGATATCTCCATAATCCACAGAGATCTGCGCACATGAAAGATCCGTTTTTGCCGAATACGTTCCCTCTTCACTTTGATGAATGTACTCATTTTTAACATATAATTGATCATCCGTTCCAACTTGTTTGCACAGTGTAAAGTGCTCAGATGGTTGAAGAGGTATCAATTCATAGTTTGGGTAGGAAATGGATCCCGACATGATCGGGTCCGATATGTAACCCTTCACTACTTCACATGTTTGGTGATGATCTGTATAGATTTGGGAATAACTGTCCCCGTTCTTTTTTCTATGTATGATAAATGCATTTAACTGACCTGTCGATTTAATGACATTCCCACCGTCAATGGCGATGATTTTCTTACCTTCATTTACAATCGGATTATTGGAAGGAATGTCACTGGAATAGTTGACAACGGGCCAATGGCCAACAATGACATATTTCCCTGTTTGATGTGATTTCTCCAGGAATGCTGGCATCGTGATCGCAGATATTCGATCCGTTTCTCTCCAATCCCCACGATCATCAAGACCTGCATGAACGAAAATATAGTCGTCTGTCTCAATTGCAGTCGGCAATTCCATCAGCCACTCGATTTCATGAGAGAAATGTTGAGTGAGTATATCCTTCACCTCCTGAACCGCAGTATCTTCTTTTAGTTCAAACCCTACTTCATCAAGCCACTCCTTTAATACGGAATGTTTTCTTGATCTGATGTAATTCATCAATTTAGGGTTCTCTTCAAGAAGATCTTCCACCACAGTGTCGCAATTCCCTTCCGTTACATGGACGTTCGGGTTCGTCTTTATTAAATCCATGATATATCGGACAGTGCCTTTACTATTGCTTCCTTTTTCACAAAGATCACCGTTAATGAATAGATGGTCTTCTGAACTGAAATTTACTTCTTGTAACAGTTTGGTAAAAAGATTCAGTTCTCCGTGAATGTCCGAGATTACTATGACTCTGCCTTGACTTGGTAATGTCACTCTTTTTATTTTCTTCAATGCCGTCTCCTTCCTCGAGCAATGGTCCATCGCTCTTATTCATTTGCGCTGTAAATTCGGCTTTCTAGAACATATTCTAATAATTCCTCTATACTTCCCGAACACTTTTCCACCTCATGTAAGTGGTAAAATGTAGTCGTGTTTGCAAGATCATGTACCTCACCATTGGGAGAATACAAGATGATCCGTTTTCCAAGGCCAAGCGCTATTCCCAGTTCGACGTGACTTCCTTTTCCACCAGGGAGCATGATGATGACCACATTTGATTCAGTGATGGCATCTTTTTCATTCTGTCCGATATGCTGAAGGTCTTTCACTGTTGATGCGCGATCATTCCTGGTCCAATCATATGTATGGATAAAGCCTTTTTCTTCTAACCGGGCACTTACATATCGCACAAGATCCGTATTTGCAAAACTTGAACCAATATAAAAATTCATCGTTAACACCCTTTTTTATAGAATACTATTTTCGAATCAATTTACGTTGCTGTTCATCCATTACGGACAGATAAAAAGAATAAGAAAATCATTATTATTTACTTACTAACCCATAACGAGGAAAATAATCAATACAAGTCCAGTGAACATATAGGTTGAGTATTTCTTTCTGTTGATTCCTATTCTAAGTTCCCAAAGACCGACTGTTATTAGATAGGCTCCCAGCAGTCCCATGACAAAAGGCAGTATGAAAAAAATGAACAATTCAGCTCCCCCATCTCTAAAACAGCTACGTATATTCCGTACTTATATACGTTTACACCTATTCCAATTATTCCAAATTATTTTATAAAACACAATCCTTTCCAAAATATAAAGGTGCCACCCAAACATAAGAGTTGACACCTTCTCTATTCCTTCAAACGGTCCCGACGCCGATCAATGTATAGTGTTCCATTTTCCTGCAACTCAACTTAAAATACATCTTGAAGTTTCACTTGGAAGTAGTTCAACTGATTTCGAAGCCACTCTTCTGATATACCCACTTCCTTTAAGTTAGTATAAAGAATATTCCCATCGACGATTAATTCTGTTGGTATGTAAGTAGGTTTACCGGTAATGATATCCTGATCCTTTTTAGTTAATGGTTGATTACCGGATTTTAAAAATACGGTCAATTTCCCATCAGGTTCGAAAATGGCCGTGTCGACTTCGTTAGTAGAAAAAACATTTTTTTCTCTTAGTAGCATGCTCAAATCGTCCATATTCAGATGATGTTTCCCTAACGTATCTTCAAGAATTTTACCATCCTTCATGACAATGACCGGCTGCCCATCCATCACTACCCGTGCCCTCGGTGATTTGAGTCCGATATATCCAACCAGGAGCGTTAAGACACTCCACCACACAAGGCTGGTCAGCCCTTCAAAAAAAGGCGTCTTCGATTCACCTGCAATGTCTGCTGCTATGGAACCAATGGTTATCCCGGTAATATAGTTAAAAAAAGTTAACTGGCTCAATTGTTTTCTTCCGAGCAAACGGGCGACAAGGAGGAGAACCAGGAAGCTTGCAGTGGAACGGGCAATCATTTCAAATAAATCCACGTGAATCAATTCGGTTCGACTCCTAAAGGTATTTTCTATTAGTATTGTTAAATAAGTATCTAATATACTTAACCCCGTCACCATGCATTTTAAGAATTCCGCTACCATCTACCTGCTTATGAAGGTATAACGATATCAGCCATCTCTGCAGGTTGATACCGATTGATGTAGTATTCTTCTGCCTTCCAATATCTTTCCTTGAATTTTGAAATATTCTTTCTCGTTTCATTAGATTCGCGGTTAAACCGGGTCTCCCTCGGGCAATCCAAATAGATAATCTTATCAAAAAAAAGCTTCCATTCCTCCCGCTGAAGGAATACTCCTTCTATGATGATCAATCCTTCTTTGGATAGGGGAATAGTCTTGTTTTCATGAGTGTCCGTTGATCCGTCATAAAAAGGGAGAGTGATCTGTTCCACTTTCTTCAGCTTTTGAAAGAAATGAGTGGAAAGCCATTCAACATCCCATTGCAGATGAAAATATTCCTTCCATTCTTCTAAACCAGTATGATAACGGCGTTCCCGTTCAACGATAAAATCATCCAGATGAAAAATTTGATAGGGACGTTCTTCTTTCTCTAATGCAAAGCTTAATTGTTGAACCAAAGTTGTTTTCCCCGAACGACTTAATCCGTCTATCCCCAACAGAAACCTCGAATCAACATTCTGGGCACCCACACTCTTCAACAAATCCAAATACGAATTCATCTTATCCACTCCTCTACCTCTTTGAAAGCTTTACATTATATTTTACCATTATTTTCATAAAAGAGGGACGGACCTCTCTTTTCAGAGCAAAATCCTTTTGGATAGGGATTCCTTCTGAAAAAAGGAGGTCCGTCCCTCATTCTATGCTTGGATAAAGTGGGTTGGTTTGCCGATGCTGTAGAGCTTAAGTTCGTGCATGGCCCGTGTGCATGCGGTGTAGAATAGTCTTCGGAGATTTTCTTCACCATATGAATCGGCGTTGTAAATGATGACGGCGTCGAATTCGATTCCTTTGGCTAAGTAGGCAGGTATGACTACAACGCCTTGTTCATATTCGAGGGAGACGCTTTTCATGAGTTTAAGGTTCTCTACATGGTTTAATGAACCAAATACCCGCTCACTTTCTGCAGCCGTTTTGCATATGACCGCGATTGAATGGTACCCATGGGCCCTCCAATTCTCAATCGTTCCGGTCATTTGATCGTGCAGGTCATCATGGTCCGTGACTGTCGTTATGACAGGTTTTTCTCCATCCCGTTCGAATGCGGAAATATGATCCCCGCCGGGAACCAGCCTTCGTGTAAAATCTATGATTGGTTTAGTGGACCGGTAGCTCTCGGTCAGGTTAATCTGATCTGTTTCATCCGGACCATACAATTCTGTCAGCTTACTGAAATCAACATGTTCATTTGCATGAGCAAAGATCGCCTGATTAAAATCTCCGAGTACGGTCAATTTGGCTGAAGGAAACAGCCTCTTGATGAATTCAAATTGAAACGGAGAGTAATCCTGTGCTTCGTCGATGAGTACATGCTTAATGGAAGTATTCGTTTGGAAACCGAGAATCAGTTCTTTTAATAGTAAGAATGGGGTCGCATCTTCGTAATACAGTTTCTCCTCGTCAAGCATATTCAATGTAGACCGGCAGATATATTCCCATTTTTCCGGTGTTTTCTTACTTATTAATGAACGAATGATCAAAGGGTCTGTAAAGATCTGTTGATACACACCTTTTACATCCACATATTGGAGTGTCTTGATCCATTTACGGAGCTTCTTGCACCTTTTCCGTACAACCAATCTTCTCAATGCTTCGTACTCTACTTCGTAATCATCGACGATATTTCTCTTCCTAAAATACTTACGTGCCTTATGGTATTGCTCATTGCTCATCAATTCAATGGCTTCTTCCACCCAAGGCTCCATCCGTTCTTGTTTCTCCGCTTGATCGATTTGACTGTTAAGCCATTCAGTCAGCTTTTCAAGCCTATTATGGAAACGAAGCGATATGTCACATGAATAGAAACGCTCGGTGATTTCTTCAGCGGAGAGAATCGTCTTTCCCCTGAACTTAATTCCTTTAAACTTCATCCCTGAATCCTCTAAGGATTTCCTATATGATTTGATTGCTTCAAAGAAATCTGTAGATGCTTTGAATGGGATGCTCGACGTACGTGTTTCATACGTTTGAGGGTTATCCTCCTTCCTCAACACGTACTCGAGTTGATCATAAGGACCTTCCACCTGAAATTCCATGCTTAATCGGTGGTCCAAATACTCCTGGAAAGTCACCTGCTCCATGTTTTCTTCTCCAAGTTCAGGCAGAACTTGAGAAACATAACTGTTGAACATAGAGTTTGGTGAGAACAAAACGATTTGATCCGCTTTCAAGGTTTCCCTATATTTATATAGTAAGTACGCGATACGCTGCAGGGCAGCCGATGTTTTACCACTTCCTGCTGCTCCTTGAACAATGAGAAGCCTGCCGTGATCATGCCTGATAATCTGATTCTGCTTCTGTTGGATCGTGGCGACGATGCTATGCATGTGATTGTTTGTTCTTTTACCAAGTACCTCTTGTAAAATCTCATCCCCGATCGTGAGGCTCGTATCGAACATGGACTGAATCACACCATCCCTGATGATATATTGCCACTTGCTTTCCACGACCCCACGGATGATGCCCCCCGGAGTGGTGTATTCTGCCTGCCCTGGTGGATAATCGTAATAAACACTTGAAATGGGCGCCCGCCAATCATAAATAAGAAAGTCATCCCCCGTTTGGTCAGTTAGGGTCGATATCCCGATATAAACCCTTTCAGTGGATTCTCCTTCTTCCGTGAAATCGATCCGGCCGAAATAGGGCTTCCCTTTCATCCTGTGCAATGCCGATAATTTTTTAAGTGCCTGTTTGTGAGTACTCTCCGAAACCGTCAACGATTGCGCCTGCTGCCTTAAAGCAATAACGGTTTCCAGAAAGTCATCGAAGGTATCTGTGTTTACCTTTACTTCATCCCAGAAATGATTTCGGGTCTCCGCCACTTCCTCCTTGCGCCTTCCTGTTTCGGTTTCCAGGGTTTCGATCTGTCGCATGATGGTATCAATCACATCGTCCACTCGCTTTTGCTCAAGCCTAATGTCAGATTTCATCTAAGCACTCCTTCAACTAAAAAATTCAGGGTTGACTAATAAGTGTGTTATGTTATATAATTATTATTGAGGTAATATGAACACTTTTACCTCGTTAAAAGTGTTTCTGTATTAATTTATCATAATCACATGACATTTACAATAACAAAATCAAACCTGCACCAACTATTTATCATAGTGGTGCAGGTTTTTGTGTATATAGTTATGCTTCTCTTCCGTTCTAAAAAACCCCATTTTCGTTTACTGGATCTTCCGGAATCGGTTGACCTATGTCCCATAATTCTACGATTCTTCCATGTTGGAATCGAAAAATGTGGACAACCACTGCCCCTGGATCCCCGGGATTCTGCCTTACATGGGAATGAACCGCTACTGTCTCTTCATCTGCCATCGCTCGTTTCACTTCAAACCTCTTATCGGGATTTTTTACGGCATTGTCTTCCATGGCGAGCATGAGCGATTCCGGGTCACCACGAAAATAGGGGTTGTGATGACAAAAATCATTTCCTGTATAATCTTCAAACGCTCCCCGGACATCCCCTGACGCCACTCGTTCCAGAAATGAAACAGCTATTTCTTTTATGGACCTTGAATATGATTCAGACACTTCCATCACCCTTTCACTATATACCACTTAGTATATTAAACACTCTTCCCTACCTCACTAGTACTTCATAAGAAGTTCCGTTAAAGAATAAAGTGATGTCCCCTATCGTTCCAATGCAAAAAAAGGTGAAATAATAGGTTGCCTTTGTCACTTCTTTTTTGAAAAGCTCTTTAAATGCTTGAATAAAAAGCCGATCAAATTTAAACCAACTGAGTATCCAGGCAATGATAAGGAAACTGGCGATTGTCATTTTCCATCTCTCCCAACTTGCTGGTGGCTCTACTCACTATATCGTCATCTTCCAATTAGTACTTGCCAGCCATTTCTCTTTTTCTTTATAATCAGGTACAATCTTCCCTACCAACCTCCAGAAAGATCGATCATGGTTGAGGTGGATCATATGGCACATCTCATGAACAACGACATAATCGATGACCTCCTGGGGTGCCATGGCCAATTTCCAATTAAAGGTCAGCTGCCTTCTACCGTCGCATGTCCCCCATGTCTTTTGACTATCCGAAATGCGTACCGACCGGGGCTTGACCTTAAAATGGTGTTGATGTTTAGCAATGCTGCTCTCTACCATAGACTTGCACCTCTTGTAGTAAAAACGTTTCAACGCCTGCTTTATCCGTTCCTCTTCAAGCTCTCTGACTTGGATTTTCAGCGTATCCCCGCTAAAAGTGACAGAGTCTTTCGTGATGTCAGGGGTATGAAGAACTTCAATGGGAAAGCTTTTTCCGAGATACAAGAAAGGTTCTCCATGCTGATAGGACTTTATCTGAGGGCCATTTAAGCGCTCTTTCATCTCTTTCGATTTCTGCAGGATCCCATCCCAGTGTTTCTCCAGCAATCGAATGACAGATTCTTCATCCGTCCCTTTTGGTGCTTGGACTTCAATATTTCCATAGCTATCTAGAAAAATGCCGATGGATTGACGGTTTTTATATTTAAGCTGGAATTGAATCGTCTTTCCTGAATACGTATGATCCATCTCCTAATCCCTATATCGGATTGCCAATCCCTTTAAGAAGTTCCGCGCGTAGCGGTCACCGCAAATCCGGTAATTTTTATGGCCCTCTCTTCGTAAAATCGCACCTAATTCTCCTTTGGTGATATGTACGTCAGCTAATTCCAGGATCTCAATCATATCCTCACTGGTTAAGGAGAGCGCAATCTTAACTTTTTTCAAAAGAAGATTATTCACATGTTCATACGTTAATTCCGGTCTTTCCGCCTGTCCAGGCTTAGGCTCCCGTTTCCCTCTTTTGAACGTGATAAAGCCATTTAAAAAGGATTCGAACATCTCATCATCACAATGGATGTGTTCGTCCTCTTCATTCATACCTTCTTCTTGATCCATTGACTTCGTCAGCACTTTCATCACTTCATCTTTCGATAATTCTATTCCTCCATGCTTGAAGATGTCTACCATTTCTGTATTTTTAAGATCGAGAGCGTACCGCAATCGAATTAAGATATCGTTATTATCAATATTCATCTGTATGCCTCCTGAGAATTTGCGTTTACTAATTCATTAGCTTACCATCTTAACGATATAAAAAGAAGCTTGCATGCTAAGATTCTTAATATCATAGGCAAAATCTAATTTGTTGTGAACAAATGAAAGGTCCGTCCCTCGAAGAGAACAGACCTTACTTCTAAAAGATGTTCAATAATTCATCAAATGTTTGAATACGATAGTCATAGGATTCTACTTTTCCAAATCCATACGATGCATAAACAAATGGGATGCCCGCTTCTTCGGCTGCTTTACGATCGCCTTCTGTATCTCCAATATAGATTGGTTCCTTTAATTGGTTTCGGTCGATGATGAGTTTAATGTTTTCCCCTTTTGATAGACCGGTCCTTCCTGGATTCTCGTAATCGATGAAATGCCTGTCCAGCCCATGATACTCATAGAATGCTTCGATATAACCGTCCTGACAGTTGCTGACGATGAATAAATTGTATTTTTCCGAAAGCCTCTCCAGTACTTTCTCAACATGGTCATATAATTGACCGCCGTTTTTACTGAGGTGGGGAATTTCATGACGGGAAAGGTCTTTCAATAATTGCTCCCTTTCCTCTTCCTTCAATTCCGGGAACAACTCCTTACCGATTTCCTTCATTTGAAGGCCCATGGTCCCTTCCAGGTGCTTTCTGGTGATTCCATGTTCCAGCCGCTCATGATCCATGATTGTCTTATTCCACGCTTCCAGTACCGACTCGATGGGGTCCCATAAGGTACCGTCCAGATCAAAGATGATGCTGTCCATTCTTCCATCCTCCTAGTCTCTATATTTCTGATTTTTGAGAATTGAATATTTTTCACAAGTGTATGATTGTCATTTCTCTCACCTAATTATGAATGATTTTCATCTCCTTAACCGGCCAATACACAATATTTGTCGTTCCCACTACTTTATTGATGGGGATCGAGCCGATCTGACGACTGTCCTTACTGAATCTCCTGTTGTCGCCCATGACGAATAATTCACCTTCCGGAACCGTCAGTTGTTTTAATGGGGTATCCTGTAAAGTAAAATCAGGGGTTAACGCCCCTACCGTCACTTTCTTTTGTTCATCCAGGTAAGGCTCATCATATGCTTCACCATTTATGTATAATGTATCGTTTTTATATTCAATTTCATCACCAGGGAGACCGATTACACGTTTAATATAATCTTCTGTTTCGGTTGCGTGAAATACGATGATATCAAACCGCTCGGGTTCATCCATTTTGTTTACGATCATGCGGTCATGATCGAGTAAAGTGGTATTCATGGATGCTCCTTCAACTACGATGGGTATGACGATAAAGGAACGAATAATGACGGCTAATGCTATCCCAATTATCAAAGGCTGTGCCCATCCCATTATCTTTTTGCTTTTATTCACCAATCGATTCATCCTCTCGCTTGCAAACTCTCATTCTATTTATTCTCACTGCTTCATTTTAGCATATTATTCCTGAATTTTTGTCAACAAATATTAAAGGAATGGAACAGGTAGTTTCATTTTAAAGGATGTGAAATCCGATCGATTCCACATCCTTTTTATTAAAGTCAGTTTAATAGTGGCTATGCCCTTCCTCAGCCGCAATTGCGTCAGCCTTGGTTGCATGTACCGTTCCCCGGGGATGCTGTGGAGGTGCATATATCGAGTACAACTTGATAGGCGTATTTCCGGTATTGATGACATTATGCCAGGTACCCGCCGGAATCATGATAGCAAAATCCTGACTAACTTGTTTCTCATAGGTTAAGTTATCCTGGCGATCACCCATTCTCACAATTCCTTCTCCCTGTTCTAGACGGAGGAATTGATCAATATTAGGATGAATTTCCAAACCGATGTCTTCTCCGGGATTGATGCTCATAAGCGTTACCTGTAAATGTTCACCCGTCCATAAAGCCGTGCGGAATGTGTCATTATTAACCGTCACCTCATCGATGTTCACGGAATACGGGTAGGGCCCATAATCCTTTAACATCATCCGATTGTCTTCTTCTGCACCTAACATACTTAATCTTTCAGCATGCCCCCACTCATCCCTGCACGTATTCACGAGGACCTCATATACCGTGGAATGTTGTGCCTGCATACTGCAAATCCGATATAGCTCATAATCTGCAAGCTCCGCTTCATAGCCCCTTTGCAGGCCATCCCGATATGAATGAAAAGGAATTCTTTCTACATGATAGGAAGGCTGGGTATCGGTAAGGGAAGTGTATAAATTGGTTAATTCCCACCAATGCCTCTCCTCGTCTTCCTTCATCCGCATTAGATTCTCACGTTCCTCACTAGTTGGTGCGGCCCAGGCCAATCGGTCGTATAAATCTGCAGTTGATGCCTTTCTGCTTATACCGTTTAGCAGGATATTCACTAAGTGCTGAGGATTAGCTTCACTTCTAGGCGCAACGTCTGTAAAGGTTTGGGGGTATGACGAATAGGTCATCGGCACATTGTACATTCTGATCATTCCCTTCTGCTTTTTACCACGATATCATATGCGTGGTTTCAGAAGGTGTGCATCCGCCCAGTTCCATGATACCCCGCAACTTATTCAGCCAAATAACCCTTTCCTTTTTTCACGTACTCTTCCATGATGGCTTCTGGCACAAGATTCCCTCCCGTGGCCCATACTACATGGGTGGCATGTGATAATTCCACTTCAAGAGAGGCAAGGTGTTCCTGCACATCCTGCAGGAAAGGACCAATCATCCCCGCCACTGCCGACGGCTCAACGAAGATGGATTCTGATTGATGCAGCAGGGCAAGCAATTTGAATAGATTTTTATCGCATACCGTATAGACCCCGTTCACCAGTTCGTTAATCATTCTACCTGCAAGGGCAGAGGGTCTGCCGACCGCCAAACCATCCGCTTCCGTACGATTGCTCAATCCAATATCCTGGACTGAAATTTCTTCATGTCTGCCGGATGCAAGTCCAAGGAGCATACAAGGGGAATTGACAGGTTCTGCAAAATAACAATGGACATGTTCGCCGAATACATGCTTCAAACCATAGGTTACCCCACCTGGGCCACCGCCCACCCCGCATGGCAAGTAAACAATCAAAGGGTGATCATGATCTACATTAATCCCCTCTTCTTCAAACTGTTTCTTAAGCCTGAGAGCCGCGACTGCATAGCCCATGAATAAATCTTTTGAATTTTCATCATCAATGAAGAAACATTCTGGATCCAACTCACACTGCTTTCTTCCTTCAGCAACCGCGTGGGAGAAGTCTTGTTCATGTTCTATAACGTTAACCCCCTTTTCTCTCAAGAGTTCCTTCTTCCATCGCTTCGCATCCCGGGACATATGTACAGTTACCTTGAAACCTAGCGCCGCCCCCATTATTCCTATACTTAATCCAAGGTTTCCCGTGGAACCGACAGCGATGGAATACCTTGAATAGAAATTCCTGAAGCGACTCGATGCCAGCACCGTATAGTCGTCTTTCTCTTGGATCCAGTTCTGTTCCAACGCAATTGTTTCCGCGATTTTCAATACTTCATAAATACCTCCCCTCGCTTTGATCGAGCCTGCAATCGGGAGCTCGTTGTCACATTTAAGGAGCAGCTGACCTTGTATGGTCGTTTGAAAATAATCATGAAGCGCAGTTTGCATGTTTCCCAGTCGCTTGATAGGGGACTCGATGATCCCGTTTACGACTTCAGGAAAGACCCTTTTTATATAGGGAGCAAAACGGGCGAGCCGCTGCTCCGCTTCAACGATTTCCTGGATGCGATCCCTTTGAATATTACTGGGTTTACTTAAGGGGTTGGTCCATAACGTTTCTTTTTTCGACTGTAAGTCCGATAATAATTTCGGATCTATTCCATGCAGGTTGTGAGACAATTCGATTCCTCCTTAACTGAAATGATTAATTACTGATAACGTAGCACAAATATATGATAGAATGAATACCAATCTTCAGACTATTAAAATTTCATTATAAAGGAGAGCTTGTTTCCATGTTACCTTCAGAACTTAGAACGAACATCAGATCCGGAAAGCACCAAACTCATACTTCAGGGATCTGCCAGGATTATGTACAAGCCAACCTGGTTGTTCTCCCTAAGGAATATGCCTTTGACTTTTTATTATTCACCACTCGCAATCCAAAATCCTGTCCGATTGTCGAAGTGTTGGAACCAGGGTACTTCCAATCCAGTTATGCCAAAAATTCAGACATCCGCACTGACATCCCTTTATACCACGTGTATGAAAATGGTCAATTAGTTGATAAGAAGCCGCGAATTGATGAAATATGGAGGGAGGATCTGGTCAGCTTCCTAATCGGGTGCAGTTTCACATTCGAGAGTCAGCTCATCAAGGGGGACATTCCGCTGCGTCATATAGAGGAAAATAAAAACGTGGCCATGTATCGGACCAATATTCAGACAGAAAAAGCCGGAGTATTTGAAGGGCCCATGGTCGTTTCCATGAGACCAATACCTGATTCACTCGTACAGAAAGCAACAGATATAACTGCACTATTCCCCAAAATGCACGGTGCTCCTGTCCATATCGGCGACCCTGCTGAAATTGGCATTCTGGATATCACTAAACCTGATTACGGTGACTTTGTTGGTATCAGAAAGGGAGAAACCCCGATGTTCTGGGCTTGCGGGGTAACCCCTCAGGCAGTGGCCCTTCATGCGAAAATCCCCTACATGCTGACCCATTCCCCGGGCTGTATGTTCGTTACCGACTGGAAAAACGAAGAGTATTTGCAGGAAGGCAAATAAAAGGAGGGAGAGACCTGGTGTTATGCCAGGTCCGTCCCTCTATTTTCATCATGCATTACTTTTAACTCTTGCAGGCCGCCTGCTTTTGATGAAAAACGAGAGCACAAGTCCTACAATGGCCGTAATGCCGGCAACGATAAATGAGACATTGACTCCATCGATCATCCCTTCGAGTCCTCTGGCGGGATCGGCACTCGTTGTCATTACGGTTACCAGAAGTGCTGTTCCGACGGCACCGGAGACTTGTCTCATCGTGTTGTTCATGGCTGTTCCGTGGGGTATCAGGCTTCTGTCCAACTGATTCAGCCCGGCAGTTGTCACGGGCATCATGACCATGGCAACCCCGAACATCCTGATGGCATTGACTGTGGCCAGATACATAAACGATGTGTCTGCCGATAAATTCGTAAACATGAACGTCGTGATCGTAAGAATGGTCAACCCGATAATGGCAAGCCAGCGGGCTCCGAACTTATCAAAGATCCTTCCGGTAATAGGATTCATCAGCCCCATCAAAAGTGCCCCAGGTAGGAGCATAAGGCCTGATTCAAAGGCTGAGAACCCCAGCATATTCTGCATAAGAAGAGGAAGGACCGTAGCCGCTCCGATCATGGCGATAAACACGACCATCCCCAGCACTGTCGTTAACGTGAACATTTTATTTTGAAATACTCGGAATTCGAGAATCGGCTGCTTCAATTTAAACTGTCTTGTGATGAACCAGAAGAGTGTCACACTTCCCACAATCATCGAAACTATAACCTGAACACTTCCCCATCCTTGGCTTCCTGCAATACTGAAGCCATACAATAATCCACCAAATCCCAGTGAAGAAAGAATGATGGAAAGAATATCGAGTTTCGGATACGTTTGTTTGGTCACGTTCTTTAAAATGAAATACGCAACGATAAAATCGACGATAACAATCGGTAAAATCACATAGAACAAGCTTCTCCAAGGGAATTGTTCAACAAGCCAGCCTGACAGGGTCGGTCCGATTGCCGGAGCGAATGAAATGACCAGCCCGAACATTCCCATGGCCGCTCCCCTTTTCTCGACTGGATAAATAAGAAAGAGGATGGTTTGCATGAGTGGCATGATGATACCTGCTCCCGAGGCCTGAATGATTCTCCCGACCATCAGTAAACCGAAGTTAGGCGCAATGGCACATATGAGCGTCCCTCCCGCAAACAAGCCCATGGCACTCAGGAACAAAGCCCTGGTCGTGAACCGTTCGATCAAGAATGCCGTAATCGGGATCATCACCCCGTTCACGAGCATAAAGATCGACGTCAGCCACTGGGCAGTACTCGCATCAAGATTCAGATCGGTCATAATATGAGGGAGAGCCGTCCCTAGCAACGTTTGATTGAGTATGGCTGCGAATGCCCCTGATATGAGGACTATGAGCAATGGTGTTTTGTTAAAAGTTTCGGATTGAGTATTGGAATCTCTGTTATTCATGTTCTCCCTTCTTTCTATTCAATTATGAAGAGGATTTACACAATCCTCTTTTGATCATGTTTATTTCTTTATTGTATTTTCCCAGCGCTTCTTCCAGAGTCAATTCATCAGCAATGCTCTGAACAAGATTATGGAATGTGACGGCTGAAAGGATTTGCAAAATATGATACAAATCCGATTTATTATCAATGGCAAATTGATTTTTATTCACTAAGAGGACGATTTCCTCATAGCGCTCGTCGATGGTTTCCCTGGTTAGAGTCTGTGTGAACGTTTTTTCTATTTTGTAATTCATATTTAAGAGGACGTTCCGAATAAAGTTATTTTGTCCATTTTCATACGAAAACTCAAGCATTGTATGAAACATGACCCTTGTCGCTTCGAACAAATCCCCATCATGGGTTTCCAACAAAGCAATAAAGGTTTCAAACCGTTTCCGGGCATGTTCCCCAACGAGATAAAAAAAGGCATCCTCTTTATTCTCAAAGTACTGATAGAAGCTTCCCCTGGGAATTCCAGCCGTCTTCAGGATGTTTGCAATGGAGGCATCATATAGGGATACCCTGGAAAACTCCTTCTTGGCTGCTTCCACCAATACATTCCTCTTCTCTTCTTTCAAATTGAAGAATGTAGGTTTAGGCAATTTCGCATTCCTCCTCCAATAAAAATGACACCGTGTCATATGGAACATTCTCCACTTTATGTGACACGGTGTCATATGTCAAACGATAATGTTTAAAACAACAATTTTTTTTCATTTAGAACCTGATGCTTTTTATCCCGTCTGCTGAGTGGATTAGACGGATAACCTGTGCAGACTGTTTAATTCAAGAGCTAAAAAGGACTGAACCACAATCGGTCCAGTCCTATAAGAGTCTTTATCA
The DNA here is from genome assembly GCF_002563655.1 of Bacillus sp. es.034. Taxonomy (GTDB): domain Bacteria; phylum Bacillota; class Bacilli; order Bacillales; family Bacillaceae_B; genus Rossellomorea. The sequence goes on from NZ_PDIY01000001.1 coordinate 3,159,061, forward strand.
TTCTTTTATTAAGTCGTTTTCCACCAGCCAATCATGGGCCACAACGGATACACTATTTCCTTCGATATCCACTTTGTAATTCAGTTCCCGCATAATATCACTGTTTAGTTTGTCTGCCAATTTCCCCGTGATTTCTTTGATTTCGGGATACTTTTTATATACGTCTTTGTTGATACTGACAGCTGCCCTGTATGGCGGGAAGAAATTTTTATCATCCTTGAGGGTTACCAGATCATAGTCAACGATGGTTGCATCCGTTTCAAAGGCAACCGATACGTCCACCTGACGGTTATTCAATGCTCTTTGAGTCAGACCAAGATCCATCTGCTTTATCTGCCCCGAACCGAATTTGAAGCCGTATTTCTCCTCCACACCAGGGAGGCCATCGGCTCGATTGGCAAATTCAGCATCAGATGCCATTGTTAATTCACCTGGATGACTATTGATGTATTGTGCCAGATCACTGATTGATTCGATTCCCAATTCCTTTGCCTGGTCTTCATTCATGGCAAGGGCGTATGTGTTATTGACATTAGACATATTCATCCAATGGATTCCCTTTTTCGCATCAAGTTCTTTCACTTTTTCGAACGTTTTTCCGGGATCTGACATCGGTTCCTGCCCCATATAGGTGATCAGGGCTGTACCCGTATATTCCCACATCATATCTACCTGCTCATTTTCCAATGCCTTACGTACGACGGTACTTCCAAGATTGTTCATCTGCTTGACTTTGAACCCCTCTTCTTTTAAAAGAAAAGCCGTCATTTCAGAAAGCAGGTATTGCTCGGTAAAGTTCTTCCCACCGACGGATATCTGTTTGCCGCCTATCCCCACATTCGAACAAGCGGAAAGCATAAGTATAAGGGTCAGGACTCCAACCCATTTCAGCTTCTGTTTCATGAATGTCACCTCCTGCTTCCACCGTTACATTTCCAATGTTTGTTTCGTGCCTTTAGGAACAACCAACCGTTCAATAAGTCTCAATAGTAAATCAACAAGAATGGCCAATATTGTTACCGGAATGGCTCCGGAAATTAAATAACCATTATCGAATAATTGGATACCCGTAAATATCCAGACACCTAATCCGCCCCCGCCAACAACGTACGCAAGAGCTGCAGTACCGATGTTCAGTACCACAGCTGTCCTGATCCCCGCAAGAATCGAGTACGCTGCATTCGGCAATTCAATACGAAAAAGGATTTGATGGGGCTTCATCCCCATCCCTCTTGCTGCATCTATCAGATTATCGTCAATCGAGTCAATTCCTGCAACTGTATTTCGGTAAATCGGTAAAAGGGAATAAATAAACAGAGCGAATATGGCTGTTTTAAACCCGATGCCCAAAATACTGATCATCAAGGCAAGTACGGCCAGACTTGGAATCGTTTGGCCAAAATTAACTGTATTCGATACAATCCACTCGGCTCTCCTGAACTGCTTTCGAGTAATCAGGATCCCCACTGGAACTGCCACCACAAGCGCAAGCAGCGAAGACACCAGAACCAGCTGCATATGTTGTTTCAATAAATGGAGAAACGTATTGGATTGACTGAACATATAATCAAAATAATGATTTTTTATCGCCCAGATAAAGAACAGGATGACCAGTGCATACACGGCATACCGGACAATGTTACTGACGACTTTTTTGGTATTCACCGAATCACCCTTTCTGAACCGCGTTCGATTTTCCTTTGATTTCGTAATGAAGGTACTTCTGAACAAGATCGATGGTAATCGCACCTAATTTAGCGCCCTTATCGTCCGTCACGATGACTTGATCAGCTTCCTGATTCAGGAGCATAGACAACGTATTTCTGAGATCATGCCTCACATTGATGGTCTTCGTATCAGGAATCGCTTCATCAAAGTCTGCCAGCCCTATAATATTTTTCAAATCGGATATGGTATGGAGACTGAGGCTCTTTATGGCACGGTCTTTTCCGAAGAACTCATACACAAAGTCACTCTTAGGGCGTACAAGCATCTCTGAAGGAGTATCATACTGCATGATTTCCCCTCCACGTAATAAAACGATCTTGTCTGCCATCTTGATCGCCTCATCGATATCATGACTTACAAACAAAATGGTTTTCTTCACTTCCCGTTGAATCTGCAGGAATTCATCCTGTATCTTCTCACGGATGATCGGATCGAGTGCCCCGAACGGCTCATCCATCAACATGACGGGAGGATCTGCTGCCAACGCACGAATGACGCCGATTCTTTGCTGCTGTCCTCCGGATAATTCATGGGGGTATCGTTTCCCGAATTTATCCCCGTTCAGCCCGATCATTTCCATCAACTTGTTAAAACGTTCCTTTTTATCTTTCTTTCCCCACCCTAACATGTCAGGAACGATCATGACGTTCTCTTCTATCGTCATATTCGGAAAGAGTCCGTTGCTTTGGATGACGTAACCAATTTTCCTCCGAAGCTCAATCTGGTTTAATTCCATTGAATCCTGTCCGTCGATAATGATTTTCCCATCGGTTATCGACTCCAATCGATTCACCATCCGTAATAAAGTCGTTTTCCCGCAGCCCGATGGTCCAAGCAGTACGACGATATGACCTTTTTCCACGGTAAAGTCGACACCTTTAACCGCTGTCACACCGCCATCGTATATCTTGGTAGTCTGATCAAATGTAATCATCTCTTCACCTCTTTCACTTTATGCAATGCTTTTTGGAGTATAGCGTTTTTGTATCCATAACAAAATGGCGTCAGCGATCATGGCAAGTATCGCAACTGCAACAGATCCGCTGATGATCAGGTAATTGTCACCTCTGGAAATCCCTTGAGTGATAAGGACACCAAGTCCTCCTGCACCTATATAAGCTGCGATCACTCCAATTCCGATATTCATGACGACAGCTGTCCGGATTCCTGCCATTATAACCGGAAAGGCATTTGGAATTTCGACTCTTAACAGTCGCTGGTGGGTCTTCATCCCGACTCCCTTTGCTGCATCGCGCATCTCGGGACTCACGTTCCGGATCGCTGTATATGTATTCCGTATGATCGGTAGCTGAGAATAAAGCACAAGTGCCACAAACGCAGGAACAAAGCCAATTCCCTGATTGATGATAGAGAATATCGGAATCATCACTCCAAATAAGGCAATACTCGGAATCGTCAGCATGACAGAGGCAATCTGCAACACCGTCTCAGCAAGATAATCGTTTGTCGTTAAATAAATTCCCAAAGGTACCCCGATTAGTAAAGCGACGATGATGGCAAGACCCACCAGAACCGCATGCTCAATCGTCAGATCAAGAATCCGAGGTGCATTCACCTCAAGAAATTTCATCCATTTGTCCACAGGTACACCCTCCTTTATCTATGTATTTTTGGCCAAAATAAAAGTCGTCCAGGATCTTGTTTAATCCTGACGACCCACGGAATTAGTATTACCGTAAAATTGCGCCAACATTCTTATACCCTTCTTGTCGAAATTTAAAACAATTTGTCAAAAGAAAAGGTGCCCTCCCTTGGAGAACACCTCGTCATTTTAATTAACACAAATCATCTTCTTCCACGTGCTCTACCACTGTCCTTGGTGCACAAAAGGCGCCCAGCACTTCCACTACGACAGGGTTCAGTATTTCAACTTCCAGGCATGCAATGAACTGAAGCTGCACCTGGTCAAGGGTTAAGCTTCCCGCCTTTTCCCGACATTTAAAATCTACAATGGAACAGTTGACATTCCCTGCATCCATTCCTTCGGGTAGACACACACCAATTACTTTATCAAAATAGACAAGTACTTCCATCGAACAGTATTCGTCTTTATCTGTTATGGAACCCACCGTTACAAGAAGTACCGCTTCCCCCCTGATTTCAACATTACCCGGGGTCCCTTTTTCAAACGAAATCAGGGAGCATCTAGGTTGGGCAGAAGGACTAAGCTGACATTGAACATGTATGCCCTCTCCCCTTTCAAGTAATTCATTCACCAGTACCCTACAGTCCGGTGATAGTCCGACGACTGCTGTTGAGTTATGAGTGGCAATGACCCAATCATATACCTTTTCTACAGAAATGCATTCAGGTCTGAGGTTAGAAGGAGTTGGTGGTATGATACCCCCCAGCTGGACGTTCAGCAGCCTATTCTCCCCTTCAGCTAAAACGATTGTTACTTCTTCAACAGGATAACCCGAAGCGGTGAATCTGATGACGTACGTTCCAGGAGGTAAGCCTGTCAGGATATAAAAGCCTTCCGGATCGGTTAAAGTAGAACGAATCGGCACTCTTGATCCTATTGGGAAGATCTGTACAAGCACTTGTGAAATTGGCTGACCTGTTTGACGATCTGTCACTGTCCCCCTAACGCTTGCAGGATTTCCTGCTAATAAAAAATTGAGAGTGCTCGTCGTTCCTCTTGTGAGTGTGACTGATTGTAACTGAGTTTGATATCCCGTTGCTCTAACGACTGTGACAACCGTTCCTCCTGGAAGTCCTGATATTGTATAGTTTCCGTTCATATCCGTGAGTGTTACTCCCAGAAGGGTTCCATCAGGGGCGAAAACCTGGATGAGTGCATTCTCAATTGGAGACAGTGTTCCAGCCTCCCTCACATTCCCTGTCAGGGTGGCGGGGTTCGATTCCAGTGTTGCATTAAGAATCACCGTTTCTCCTCTACTCAATGTAATCATGACCGTCTGACTTACATAGCCGTTTGCAGAGAAAATGACATTGTAATCGCCAGGGGCAAGACCTGAAAGAATGTAATTCCCTTCCTGATCGGTCAACGTGGATGCTACGATAATCCCACTTCCGCTAATGACTGTTATGACTCCTGCACTTTGGATGGATTCTCCGGTATTCGCATCCGTCACCCGTCCTCTAATGGTGGCTGGTTGTCGACCCAGTTCTACATTCAACGTCTGGACTTCACCATTTGTAAGGAAGATTCTAAATACTTCACTAGAATAACCTTCTGCCGAGAAGACCACCCGGTATTCCCTCGGATCCAACCCGGTAAATTCATACTCACCAGAACCGTTGGTGAGTACAGAAGCTATGGGAATCACTGTTCCAATCCTGAAGACTTGAACCAGGGCGGATTGAATTGCCTGGTTGTTGACAGCATCACGCACTGTTCCTCGCAGAGTTGCCGTTTGATCAGATAAGCTGAAATTTAGGTTTTCCGTTTCACCAGGTGATAAGGTGATGATTGCAGTCTGATCTCCGAATCCATCTGCGCCTGCGATGACGGTGTACTGACCTTGTGCCAAACCGGTAACGGCATAAAATCCATTATCGTCTGTCAACGTACTTGTTATGAACACTCCGTTCGAGTTAAACACCCTTACCAGAGCCCCTGCTATCCCGACGGCTGTCTGTGCATTTCGCACGTAGCCGGTAATTTCCGCAGGATTAGGGTCAAGATCGGCATTTACCGTTTCAGTTCCATTGGGTACAAGGATGACCGGTATGACCTCAGTTGCATATCCGTCTGCTGATATCACCACATTATAACTGCCTTGGGTGAATAGGTTCCATCGTTTGATGTAATGATGCTTCCAACCACGATGTCTGTATTTGGAATGACCACCTTTATCAAAGCCCCGCTGATTGGTTCAAGAGTTTCGGCATCCCTTATAGTCCCCTGTACCGTAGCAGGGAAAGGGACAAGCGATATATTGAGCTCCTCACTGTCACCAGGGTCCAGGAACACCGTGTTCACACTGATGGCATAGTCTTGAAGCTGCGCCTTTACATCAAATGTCCCCTGAGGAAGTCCTTCAATCAAGTAATCTCCGTTTTCGTCTGTAAGGACACGCCTTACCAAAATGTCTGTTCCACTAAGATAAACCTCGATGATGACTCCTGTCAAAGGAGATCCGTCAATGGCATCCACTACTGTTCCACTGAGGGTTGCTGGATTGGCAAGTAAGTAGAAATCAAGCAAGGTAATGGTATTTGGTTGGATATTCGCTTGTTGGAGCAAGGATTGATAGTTCGTGTTTATGGCGGAAACGGTATAGCTACCTTCAGCCAATCCCGATATGAAGTAGCTCCCGTTAACAGAAGTTTGGACGGTGGCCACCACGGTTCCCTGATTATTAATGACCCGGACTAAACTGTCTGTTAAGGGTTGCGACGTCTGTGCATCTCTTACCGTCCCCGTCAATGATCCCGGATTAGGGGTAAGGAGTAGTTCGACATTGGTTACTCCTCCACTCGTTACTACTGCTGAAACAGCTGAAGTTCCGTAACTCGGACTGCTTCCCACCAATACATAGACCAAAGGGGAAAGACTAGTAGTCTGGAAAAATCCACTTGAATCAGTAATCGTGGTGAATATGATCGGACCCGTTCCAGAAAGCTCACGAACAACTACGGTTGCTCCGGCTATTGGAATTAGAGTAACAGAGTCCCTCACAAATCCTTGTACGATGCCAGGGTTGGGACTTAAAGCAAAACTCAGGAAGCTGGTTTGATCAGATGTAACGATTGCGCCTGCCGTCTCCGGACCAAATTCTGGCGCATTGGCCACAACGGTATAGACTCCAGGGGTGACTCCGGAAAAGGTGTACTCCCCATTCTGATTTGAAAGAGTGGTTTGGACGAGAACATTTGTGACATCATAAAGTTGGATGACAGTGTCAGGGATTGGGCTACCGTTTGCTAGATTGGTAATGAAGCCTTGAATCTGTCCAGGATTTGGAGAGAGACTGAGTTCAGCAAAGAGTATATCCCCAGGTCCACCGATAACCGACTTGGTATCAGTCCCAAACGTTGCTGCATCCGCAGTAATATTCAGTGTTCCGATTGGCAATGATGTGAAGGTGACGAACCCGTTCATATCCGTGATTCCAGTAGCAATCGTGATATTATTGGAGTGACGAATGGTGACCGTCGAGCCCGCAATAGGGGTCGATGTGTCCTGAATCAAGACCTGTACCGAAAGAGTGACCGGATTTGCTGCTAAGACATTGGTGACGGTTGTGGTTTGATTGGATTGAATGATCGCCGAAACAGTGGATGACGAATAGTTAGGAGCCGAGGCAGTAACGAAATACGTGCCGGGTGCGAGTGATGGAACTGCATAAGTACCATCAGAGTTTGCAAGGAAGCTTACAACAAGTATGTTGTTTTCATTGAATACTGAGATTTGAATGCCATTACCGGTAATCGGATTTCCATTTGTATCCTCCACAATTCCTGATAGCGTGCCCGGGTTCTCCCCTAATGCAAGATCCGCTCGGGTAGATGAGTCACTTTGGACGATGGCACCGATTTGCTCTGTAGTAAAATTCAATTTTGATGCCGAAACGATATACGATCCGGGAGCCAGACCGCTGACAGAATAGTTCCCAAAGACGGATGTAGTTGTCGAAACCACAGGGATCTGGGAAATCCCGTCTATAATGACTACGGTTGCACCTGGTATCGTATCCCCAGTGGAAAGGTTTGTTATCTGTCCATTAATACCTCCTGGATTCGGGACAAGGGAAACGTTGACACCTGTTAAATCCTCCCCAATCCCAAGATTAATCCCTGTAATGGCCTGCCCAAATCCCGGGGCCTTGACTACAACTGTAAAAGAGCCACTTGGAAGATTCCCTATAATATAGTGACCGGATGCATCTGTAAATCCAGTACCAATCAGAATATTATTTTGATCAAACACCTGTACGGTTGCATTTCCTATTTCATTCCCCAAATTATCTGTCACAAAACCGGACACGGATCCCGGATTAGGACTGAGTGTCAAATCGAGGGACGATGTTTGGCCAGCCAGGACCGAAACCCCTGCCTGTGCAGTGGAATAATTTGGAGCTGAGGCCGACACTGTGTATGTCCCAGGCGTCAAGTTATTAAACGAGAATGTCCCATCTTGATTAGCAACGACAGAATCAATCAGGATATTATTGACATCCCTTAATTGGATGAGTGTGTTTGAGGCGACGGGCGTAACCGTCCCTGTGATCCTACCTGGATTTGGCAGCAAGGTAACCGTTACGGGCGTGGTCTGCCCTGAGGATACGAGGGCACCCACTGTACCGTTCTGAAAATTGGCAGCGAATACGTTCAATGTATAGTTATCCGGGGCAAGGCCATCCACAATAAAAAGCCCGTTTGAATCCGTGAGTACCGTCGTAATCAGATTTCCTGAGCTGTTGACAATATTAACACTGGCACCAGGGATCGGGGTGCCTCCCGGACTATCAACGACCGTTCCCGTTATCCCTCCCGGATCAGGCTGCAGGGCTAGACTGCCATCAACCGTTTGATTTGACACAACTTGCACAGTGGCAGCGTTCGTCTGAAAATCCGGTGCCGATACTACGACCGTATAGACTCCCGGTGCCAATCCATTCACGACATATTGACCTTCATTGTCGGTTAATACCGTTGCGATGACCGCTCCACTGGAGTCCACTACCCTCACCTGAACGTTTGCACCAATGATCGGGGTCCCCGTTTGGGCATTGGTTACATTTCCTGAAATGGATCCTGGATCAGAGGCTAAATTAAAGTTCACTATGCTAGTGACATTGGATGTGATAGTCACGCCTTGAGCAGCTGTTTGATAATTGGCAGCTGCAGCAACAACCGTATAATTTCCTGGTGCAAGGTTCGGAACCGTGTATGATCCATCAGTTGCCGTCACAGTAGTGGCAACGATAATACCTGTTCCTGTGCTGATTTGAACAGTGATGTCCCCCCCTGCTATTGGATTATTATTCGAATCCCTGACAAATCCGGTCAACGTACCGGGATTTTCATTTAATGTGACATTTAACGTAGTGGTTTGACCATTTTCAATCATGGCAGCAACCGTTTCCGTGGTGTAATTTGGCGCACTTACAACAACGGTGTAACTTCCTGGAGGGAGGCCGGACACCATGTATTGACCATTTGTATCTGTCACCACCGAACTAATTTTGATATTGTTCTGGTAAACCGTTACCATAGCCCCTGGGATCGCTGCAGCATTGGGGTCCTGAACAATACCAACCAGGGCACCCGCAAGCCTGGATAAGGTTACATTTACGATGGTGGCAGTATTCGAGATAACGACAGCACCGAGGGTCTGGATCGCATAGCCGTTTGCTGTAAACAAGAGAGAATATGAGCCGGGAATAAGGCTGGTGAAAGAATATTGACCACTACCATCCGTCGTGGTACTTGCTATGATAACACTTTGACTATTGATCGCCTGAACGGATGCACCCGGGATTGCCGTCAAGGTGTCGGCGTCGGTGACGGTTCCTTGAATGGAACCTGGATTTGGTTCAAGGAAGAGGTTGGTTACCGTGGTATTTCCTGCGGTGACCGTTGATGAGACCGTCGTGGAACCATAATTGACAGCAAAGGATCTGACTCCATAGGTTCCAGGAGCCAAATTATTGAAGGAGTATTGACCAGTGCCATCTGTCGTTGTTGAAGCGACGAGCACCCCATTGGAGTCCAAAAGTTCCAAATTGGCAAATGGGATTGAATTATTGGTTGAAGCATCACGTACCGTACCAGATATTGCACCTGGATTGGCAATCAGTATGAAATTGACCACTGATGCCTGATTAGGCTCTGTCATCACTGCTCTGGTCTGTGATTGGAATCCTGCAGCTACGACAGAAACATTATAAAGTCCTGGTGTTACATTGGAAAAGGAATAGTTACCGGCTATGTCGGTGGTCGTGCTGTCGACCACTGTACCGGAATTATTGAGAAGCTGGACATTAGCGTTAGTAATGGCACCACCATTAGAGACGTTCCCTGATATCGTACTCGGCTGAGGTACGAGAGCAATATTTGCCGTTGTCGAAGCCCCTGAAGCTGCGGTGGCATTGGCTGTTCCCGTAACATAATTCGCTAACGCTGCCTGAACGGTATAATTCCCCGGGACCACATTTGTGAACGAGTAGAACCCACTTGAGTTTGATTGAGTTGTCGCAATGACGCTCATCCCCTGAAGAAGGGAAACGGTAGCGTTCTGGAGTACCAACCCAGTTGACTGATCCGTAATGGTCCCATTGATGGTAGCGCTTTGTTGTACGTTTATCGTTACCACTGAAGTATTGGATTGAATAGTGTGACCCGAAGAAGAATCCACACCTGATGCCTGTACTCGATCTAAGTTTCTCGATCCACTGGTCGTAAAGGCACCACTCAATGAAAATGTCAATGTAGCAGTAGCACCAGGGTTTAGGTTTCCGATGTTCCAGGTCAGTAATTTAGTGGCCGAGTTGTACGTGGTAAGCCCTTGCGAAGTCGTATTAACCACAAAACCGGTTACCTGATCGGGACCGATGATGTCTTCAAGAAATACTGATGTCGCTTGTGACAGTCCGGTATTTGAAACGGTTACAGTACCTGTCCAAGTTGCCTGCTGGCCAAGGACGACGGTTTGGGGTCCGGAGTTCCTTACCTTGTTGGTTGCGAGCTTAGCCCTGATATCCGCCTGAGCCGGAGTGACAGGGTCAGACAAAGCATTAGTGAAAGAAAAACCTTCACTCGTCCTTAATGAATCTTTATTATAGTTATTGGAGTTTGCCGATGAAAAGTATACGGCGCGAATCGAAGAGGATGCGTTAATCCCCAGGAAAGAGAATACTGTACTCGCCGGAAGGAACCAATCCAGAAAGAAATCCTGATTCCCCCCGATGCTTGAATCCGCAGGCGTCACCCTGGCAAAGTCAAAATTGGTGATGGCCTGGGAAAAGTTCGGGTTCCCCCCACCCGTCCCTTCTGCAGGGTCATTCCAGGAATTGACCAATTTTACCGTATTTTGAATCAAACTAACTCGATTATTCAACCCATCTACGTTGAATAACCAATCATACGTACCCGTCACACCTGTTGTGTTGATTAATACCCCCCATGAAAAATTTCTGAAGCCTGTCAATTGATTATTACGCGGATCCCCGTTCACCATTAATCGGAAATAAACATTCGTTCCATCATATGCGAAGAAGCCTGCAGGGAAAGTTGAATTCCCTACAATATCCGTAGATATGGGACTTTCATCTCCTAAGACGTCAAATAAGGGTGTCCCCCCGACTAAAACCGGGGTATATTGTGCATTACTGGGAAATGCCATAAAAAAACCTCCTTTAAAAGATATGGTCTCTATTATGGTATTTATGGGATAGGAGTTTTGTCTTACCGAATGTCCAGTAAACGCACAGAATACTATGTTTTTTTATCATCAAAAAAGCTCCTCCCCATTCACTCGGGAAGGAGCTGTTTTTCTAACTCTTCAGCTTCCACTCTTATACCTTCCGTATCCATTAATAACCGGAATAATCCTTTCAAGACCAATTTGTCGGGCTCCGATCCCCTGCATTCCCCTGAAATCCGGTTCGCTATGTCCATATAATAACCACTATTATTCATACCCTTGATCTTCCCATACAGGGACTTCCAAGCTTTCTCCCTTTTCTCGAACGATATGAACGCACCTTCCTTATCCATACTGACAGAAAAAGATTTCATCATGTCATCATTCAATTGCGGAGAACTTTCTCCACTTAGGAAGTCATGTGCAAGAAGAGTAATCTGCCTTACCAAGTGTCTCCCAAGTCTTGAGGGGTCAAGGGTATCATCCTGAGAAATCATCAGCATCATATAAGACGCATAGATGGATTGGGTCATCCACATCAGATCCCATTTGTACGGCCTGATTTCCTCCCCGTATACCTCGAGGAGATTTTGTTCAAGCCAGCTGAATAGACGCCCCCTCATACGATGCTCCATAGCCGCCAGTTTTTCACTATTTTTAGCGGACTCCCCTCGCATGTGCATCTTCATATAAGACTTGTACTCCAAAATCCCTTCGAATTGTACTTGGAACTGTTTTGCAAATCTCTCTATAGGAGGCAGATTCCCATCCAGCCCTACAACGAATGCCCGTTCAAATACAAGCTGTTGATAGTGCTCGTAAATAGAAATGATCAAATCTTCCTTTGATTGAAAATATGAGTAAAGTGAGCCTTTTGATATGCCGACACTTTCGGCGATTTGCTGCATGGACGTCTGATTGTAACCGTGGGCTCCGAAGAGTTCCACAGCTGATTCGAGTATTGCATTCCTTTTATCCATTTTCTACACCTCTATATCCAGTGAAAACTTTCCCTTTATCATTTTAACCAAACTCAGTAAAAATGAGAAGAGCATTATTTCTTGACTAGATGATTATTTTAGGTAAAATGACTAGTGAGTCAACTAAATATATGACTGATATATCAATGATTCTATACTTCTAAAAATGAACAAATGACCCACAAGTCAACTATTACCAAAGGAGGATTACACCATGTTAAAAGCTATTTTAAATCGATCGAAAATTGTCCTGATCTTTATTTTATTATTTGTGATCATCGGAATTTTCACCTTTATTCAATTGCCACAACGGGAAATACCGGAAACGAGTGTCAATATCGGTACGGTAACAACTGTTTACCCCGGGGCTACCGTTGATTCCGTTGAAAGGACCATTACAAATCCAATAGAATCCTCTCTCCAATCAATCGGGGGCATTAAAGAAATCAGCTCTTCTTCTGCAGCAGGTTTCTCTACTATTATTGTAGAGGTAGAAGATGGGGAAGACAAAAAAGAAGTGTTCGGGGATGTGCGCCAAGCTGTCTCTGATGCATCAACCTCGTTTCCTGAAGAGGTATTCGACCCAGAAGTCAATGAATCCACTGTCAAAATGCCCATCGTTTCTTATCATTTAGTCAGTGATAATAAGGAATCACTCCTTAAGATGGACGATGAGGTAAACAGATGGAAAGAGGAAGTAGAGGACTTATCCGGTGTTTCAAGTGTTACGGTCAAAGGTCTTCCGGAAGAAGAAATCATCATTGAATTAAAGAAAGAGGAACTCAAGGCTTCAGGGATGAATCCCTCTTCTGTTATGAAGTCCATCAATGAAGAGTATTACCCTACTCCACTCGGAAAGCAGGAAGTGGATAATGAAGTTGTTCAACTGACTGTAGATCATTTCACTACCTTAGATGAAATGAAGGAACTATTTGTCGGGAAAAACCCCAAAGGCGAATCGATCTTACTCGGAGACATTGCCAATGTGAGCGTCTCCCCTAAAGAAGTCAAAGATATTGTAACCTTTGAAGGTAAGCCTTCTATATCATTTACTGCATTTGTACAGCCCGGTGAGGATATCCCAACGGTCGACGAAAGAGTCAGTGACAAAGTCGATGAATTGTCGGATACCCTGCCAGCGGATGTAGAGCTTGTACCTTACTATTCTCAAGCCTCCACTGTAACGGACATTTTCGATGGTCTGTTTAAGTCCCTTGCTATTTCCGTTGTGGCTGTTATCCTGACTACAGCTCTTGGGCTGACGATTTCAGGTGCTTTTGTAGTGGCACTTGCCGTACCGATTTCCGTATTAATGGGATTAATTCCCCTCCCATTTGCAGGAGTGGATCTCAATCAGATTTCGGTCATCGGGGCGATCATTGCCCTCGGGATCCTCGTGGATGATTCCATCGTTGTAAACGATAATATCCAACGCAGATATAAACTCGGGGACGGTGCGCTTATGGGCGCCATTACCGGTGTAAAGGAAATATGGGTGTCAATCGTGACTTCCTCCCTTGCCATTGTATTCACCTTCCTTCCGCTCATATTCTTATCGGGCGGAAACGGAGCGTTCATCAGGGCTTTACCGACAGTCTTGATCACAACCATCATTGCATCCACATTGGTTGCCCTGATTTTCGTACCAATCATGAGATACTTTCTTTATAGCAAAACAAAGAAAAAAGTTTCCGATGCCCCTGGGCTCTTGGGAAAACCATTAAATAAGATCGCAGATTTCTATGCCGATACAGTGCTGAAGAAATTCTCGAAAAGGCCGTTTGTCGCCTCTGCCCTTGGCCTCGTCTTCACGACTGCGATCTTTGGTCTGATTGCTCTGACACCTTTTGAATTCTTCCCGTCTGCCGATCGTGAAGAAGTGACAGTCGATGTAACGTTACCGATTGGTACGCCAATCGAAGAAACATCCAATACTCTGGAAGAAATAGAAAAGCTTTTAAAAACAGACGAAGGTGTCTATGAAACGTCTTCCTTTGCAGGTACAGGATTACCGAATCTGTTCAACAGTTCACTATCCAATTCAGGTCAAAATACAGGTCAATTGGTAGCAAGGGTGGACCGAAAAAACCAGACTGCCCAAGGATTGATCGATGAATGGACAGACAAATTGCGAAAAGAGTACCCTGAAGCAAAAATTTTCATGGAAACAATCCAGCAAGGTCCACCGGCAGGGGCTCCTGTCACGGTGACTGTTACAGGTCCGGATATGGATCGATTAATTCAGCTAAGGGATACCATTTCTGATAAAATCAGTTCGTTGGATACCGAACTAGTCGTTGATAATGTTGGGAAAATGGAACCTACGATCGTGTATGAGCCTAACCGTGAGAAACTTGAAGAAAATGGTATCACGATTAATGATGTCAGCCAGCAGCTGCGCTTGGCTACTGACGGCATTCCGATGAAATCATTTGATAATGGTGTGACAAAACGCGATATGACTCTCCTACTGGAAGGAAATGAAGGTGAAGTCGATCTTTCTTCCCTGGAAGTTCCGGCTGAAGCGGCAAACCCTGCCGGACCACCGAAGTTGGTTTCACTTGATGAGCTGGTGACTCCTGAGAAGAAGGAAGAGCTTCAACTCATCCCTCATAAGGATGGAAATCGTGCCATTACGATACGCGCCTTCCCTGGTGAGGACGAAAATTATAAAGAAAATGTACAGGAAATCGTGAAAGAAGTCAGGAAGGATCTTGATGACAATAACTACTCCATTTCATTAGGCGGAGAAAATGAAGCACAAAATGATTTCTTCGCAGAAATCACCATCCTGTTTATCATCGTGATTTTCCTTGTGTATTTATTAATTGCGCTTCAGTTCAATTCTTTATCTCTCCCATTCCTGGTGCTGGTTGCTGTATACCTTGCGATCGCAGGTGCGATTCTCGGATTATTTGTCACTCAGACTCCGATCAGCTTCCTTGCCGTGATGGGAATGGTTTCCCTGACAGGAATCGTCGTACGGAATTCAGTCGTGTTAATTGAGTTTATCGAACAGGGATTACAAAGTGGAATGAGTGTGAAGGAAGCAGTCGTTGAATCTGGTCGTACACGACTTCGCCCTATCCTGCTCACCGCCCTTACCTCGATTGTCGCACTGGTTCCAGTGGCAGTCAGCGGCGATGCTCTATTCACCCCATTGGCCGTCACCATCATATCAGGTATTTTGTTCTCAGCTGTATTGACGCTGATCATCGTACCGATGATGTACATGGTCTTCCACCGATTCAGAAGAAAAAAACGAGAAGCCTAAATTACAACATCCAGAGGGGAGACATAGTCTCCTCTCCTTTTTATTTTTAGAATGATAGAAAAAACGGCTTATGTACTATTTATTAATTGATGCGTGACTTTTATTTTGAATCAACCTTTCCCCTTGAGATATTTCCCACTATCAAGCATTATAGATAAGTGTTAGATTTTATACTTTTTTTGGAGGAACAACATGACAAATAAACTAAATTCAAAAGCAATCCTCATAACCTTCATGATCGGTGCTTTTTTTGCCATTTTAAATGAAACGTTATTAAATATCGCCCTTACTGAATTAATGGCCGTGTTTGACGTAGACGCCCCAACCGTCCAATGGCTTGCGACAGGATTTATGCTGGTGATGGGGGTATTAATGCCCATCTCTGCCCTATTGATTCAGTGGTTCACAACCAGACAGATGTTCATCGGTGTCATGAGTGTGTTTCTACTTGGCACAGTCATCGCAGCCTGCTCCATTAGTTTCCCCATGCTCCTTATAGGAAGAATGATTCAGGCTGTTGGAACAGGTTTATTGATTCCGGTCATTATGAACGCCCTGCTGTTGATTTACCGTCCTGAAGTCCGGGGGAAAATAATGGGCACCTTTGGCTTGGTGATCATGTTCGCTCCAGCCATAGGACCGACTCTGTCTGGAGTGATCGTCGATTTCCTTGGCTGGAGATGGTTGTTCATCACCGTCATCCCATTCGCCGTATTTTCAATACTGTTTGCACTGAAATACTTACAGAATGTCGGCGAAATTTCCCGTCCCGCTGTCGATGTATTTTCAATCATCCTTTCATCCATAGGGATTGGAGGGATCGTATACGGCTTTAGTGCAGCAGGCGAAGAAGAAGCTGGATTTACTTCTGTCAAAATCATTGCCATCATAGCTGTATCATTGATCAGTATCACCCTCTTTGTCCTTCGACAATTGAAGCTTGACGAACCGCTCCTTGATGTAAGGGTATTCCGGTACAAGAGCTATACGAGAGGCGTGACCATCTTCGTCATCGTCATCATGGCCATGTTCGCATCAGAAATTGTGATGCCTATGTACCTACAGGGTCCTCTCGGGTTTTCTGCAAAAGCAGCTGGATTATTGCTGCTTCCCGGGGCCCTCCTGAATGGCCTGATGTCTCCTACCATGGGTTCCCTATTCGACAAATACGGCCCAAGGAAACTCATCATACCAGGTACCCTCACATTGGTGGGAGTCATGGTATTCTTTAGCGGCATCAATCCGGCTACACCTATCTGGCTATTTGTACTGGTCTACATGATTCTCATGTTGTCGATATCCGCTATCATGATGCCTTCTCAAACCAATGGATTGAATGAACTCCCTAAGCACTTATATCCACACGGAACCGCCATTGCCAACACCTTGCAGCCGGTTGCCGGTGCACTTGGGGTTTCCATCTTTGTCAGTATCATGACCCAAAGTCAGAAAGGATACATCGAAGAGCAATCAGGGACGGTCAATGAAGGTATCCTGCACAGTGCCATGACCTATGGGGTCCATCATGCCTATTGGTTTGCACTTGCCCTGGCCGCAATCGCATTCTTGATTTCACTGTTTATCCGCAAAGCGATTGCACCGGATTTTGACGAAGTGAAATCAGAAGCTTAATAGTTCGAATACCCACCAAAGGGGAAGCCTGGTACACAGTCGGGCTCCCCCTTTCTTATCCCTACTAATTAAACATGTAAAGTACTATTACTGTACGTAACCCCTCTCCAAGAGTAAAATGAGCTTGAAAGAAAGTATGAGGAGGATCTGGCATGGAGAAAGAAATAAAGATCATTGAAGATATTCGTTCTGAATTATTACATAGTGTGAATGACCTAACGGTCGAGGAATGTAACAAAGAATTAGAAGAAGGTCGCTGGACGATCATGCAGGTACTGGATCATCTTTATTTAATGGAGAGATCCCTTACCAAAACGATTCAGTTGACCCTTGAAAAAGGCGAAGAACAGCAAGTGGAGTCGAAGCCGATTCACTATACGGTAAATCGATCCACCAAGGTAGATGCCCCTCCTTTTGTGGTCCCTTCAGAAGAAAAGCAGACTCTTCAACAAATGAAGCAAAAACTGGAAGCGTCAAGAAAAGAGCTTCTCCATTTCATTGGAACAACAAACAAGAAAGATTTACAGAAAAAAGCGTATCCTCACCCCATTTTCGGACATATCCGTTTAGATGAGTGGGTACCGTTTATTGGTTATCATGAGAAGAGACACTTAGAACAGATTGAAGAGTTGAAATCAAAATTATAGACCTGTATGAAAGGATCTGTTTCTATTTGAAACAGATCCTTATTTATAAGAGCCATCTCTACATTTTCAGATCTCGTTTATCAAAAAATATAAATGTCACAAAGCTCAATATTACGATCATCACGAATGATATCCCTACATAAGCAGATCCCAATCCTCCCCCATACATCACATTTTCAGCTTCAAAGTACTTAAAGGGTGTGAGATATTTCAAAGCCTCAATTTTTCCGTTCAAGTCAATGGCGAATGACAGAATGAATGTCAGTAATAATACACCAGTTGCTACTGCAGCTGATTTTCCAGGCTTTTTACTATAAGCTGCCACGGCCGTTCCAATCAATAAAAAGAGTACCTGTAAAATAAACATTCCGGCTACCGTTACTCCAATATTAAAAGCGACCGGAACAACACTATAGTGGCCTACAATCATTAAAGAGAAAATCCACGTGACGAAAGCGAGTGTCACGGTTTGTGTCAAGGCAGCTGCCAGCTTAATCCCTACGATTTTCTTCCTTGTAAGGGGTTTGACAAATAGAAATTCGGCGGTTTTATCCCTTTCTTCCTTGGAAATGATGGTGGCACCTGTCAAAGCTGCATGGATGGTTGCAAGCAGTACGATATACAGAAAGAGCACTCCATAATATCCACTTGCTGTCCCCATATCAAGACTACCGATTCCAAGAATGGCTTGCATGGACTTAGGAAGCCCCCCCACCAACTCGTTCATGGATTGCCCTGACGACGAGAAGCCTGCATACTTCCCCATCCCGGATCCAATCAGTGCCATCATTCCGATGCACCAGATGATAAGGGATTTACGATGAGCTTTCATTTCTCTTACATATACATTCATGACGTCCCCTCCTTTTATACCGTATGAATGTCTTTTTTATTATAAATGATGAAGCTTAAGACCATGGCCACAGCAATAAGTGTGATTCCTGCCACCAGGAATGACCATTCATATGCAGCGTGATTCATTATATAGGTGTAGTCAAAGTATTTAAACGGTGTGAAATAACGTCCTGCTTCTTCCGTTGCAGCCACCATCCCAATCATGAAGAAGGCGAATACGATACCAAGTGAGAGCGTAAGGACTGATTTCACCCTTGACCATACGACAGCAATGATCATTCCTAAGGCAAACATGATGAATTGGGTGATTAAGAGAGTAGTTGAAATCAATAGGAATATAGTCAGCTTGAACGATTCCATCTTTACCAGATTGGCCACAATGATCGCTGAAATTACGTAGACAACATTCGTTATGAAGAGAGAAACAAGAGCTGCCAGTACTTTCGAGAAAAGAATCTTTGTCCGTGTAACAGGCTTTGTTAGAAGAAAGTCCGCCGTCTTTTCCCTGATTTCTTTCGAAGTGATCGAAATGGCCAGATTCATTGCCTGTATGCTACCGCATAATGTGATATAAAGAAAGAAATACGAATAATAACCATTTAGGGATCCTATGCTATCAATCTGAATTCCCAATGCTTTCCGAATCCCCTCCGGAAACCCCTCCAAAAGCTTTTTGAATTCGTCGATTTCTTTAGAAATGGAAGGAAACAAGGACATGAACAGAATCATCAATGACGTAAGGGCCAAAGTCCATATAATAGTCGACTTTCGATAAGACTTTAGCTCATAAAGAAAGATATTCATAAAGCATCAAGCCTCCTTTTCATAATAGTGCATAAAGATTTCTTCTAAATCAGGCTCCTCGATCCATAGATTCGATATCTCGATATCAGCAATTTTCTTCATGACCTTGTTGATATCCCCCCTGAACAGGAAGCTGACTTGGCGGTCTTTTATTTCCAGGTTGCTTACGCCATCCACCTCAAAGTAAGAAGGTTCGACATCCCCTTTCGTCTCTATTTTGAATTTTTTATGATTATTTTCTTTTAAAGTACTGATTTTCTCAACTTGAACGATCCTTCCTTCTTTGATGATTGCCACCCGATCACACATTCTCTGAACTTCACTCAATATATGTGATGAAAATAAGATAGTCGCTCCTCTCTTATTTTCAGCTTGTAGCAATTCAAAGAATTTCTGCTGCATGAGGGGATCCAATCCTGAAGTAGGTTCATCCAATATAATCAGCTTAGGTTCATGAAGCAAACCCTGGATGATTCCAACCTTCTTCTTATTACCAAGGGAAAGATCATCAATCTTCTTCGTTAAGTCCAGATTTAACATATCGGCCAATTCTTTGATTCTTTTTGTACAATCCTTTTTATAAAAGCTGGCAGAATACTTAAGAAGATCTATCACTTTCATATTGTCATAATAAAATACTTCAGAAGGCAGGTATCCCACTTCCTTTGCAATTTCAGGGGCAGATTCAATACAGTCCATACCGAAGATCGTCGCCTTGCCTCCGGACGGATGGATCAATGAAAGAAGAGTCCGGATGGTCGTTGATTTCCCAGCACCATTTGGTCCGATGAACCCAAAGATCTCCCCTTCTTCTACATGGAAACTGATGTCGCTGATCCCCCTGAATTTCCCATAGTTTTTAGTCAATGAATGAATCTCAATCACGTTCATTAGATGGTCCTCCCCTTTTCATTCTATTTGTAAAACGAAATCTTCAACAATTCGATATAGGCATCGATTTCCGCCAGCACCTCTTCTTGATTGATTTCATCTACCGATAGTAATTTTGCTTTCTGCTGTTGTTGATTGGCCATTCCTTCGAATGTCCAATAAATAACCTGGATCGATTTATTTATGTCGATCCCTTCTTTGAATTTGGAAGTATCGACATTGGAGAATAAAGTGGCAAAGCTACTCTCCACCATCCTCGTTTTATACTTCTCAATATCGTCTTTTACTTCAGGAGCTTCTTCTGAGAAGGCGCTGGTAAGGAAATTGATCAGATCAGGATAGACAGAAAATAATTCGAATTTGATCATTGCCACTGAGCGGATCGTAACGAAAATATCAAGCTCATTCCAGTCAAGTCTTTCATATATTTTTTCTGTAAATAAATCCGATAGATGTTCATAAAGAGAAATATACAGTTCCTTTTTGCTATTAAAATAATGAAACAGAATCCCCTTGGAAATCTTCGCTTCCTTTACGATGGCATTTGTCGATGCTTTTTCATAACCATTTTCTGCGAAAACCCGGGTTGCGGCTCTAATGATTCGATCTTCTTTCTCCGGATCGATGTTCAACGACTTAAACAAACTTGTTTGACCTCCTTTTAATGGATAAGCATTTGACCACCGTGGTCAATTTCATTTTAATCTTTTTGACCAGCGTGGTCAACATTATTTTCAAATAATGGCTGACTCCACTAATTTTCTTCTTTTTACACTAAACCTTATGTATTTTGGATTAAAATAAGCTCAGGGGGACCCTGAGCTTATTTATGAGATATATTCCCCTATGCATTACCGTCTCTTCTTTACACTCTGCCTAAAGCCATCCCCCAAAAAGCGAATAAAATACCAATTGTGTAGGTTAGCAGGAGATAAGTAATCAGGGACTTCCATTTTTTATCGGCATGAAAATGAATATTTTCCAATTTGAACGTGGAAAAAGTCGTAAAGGATCCAAGAAAACCAGTACCAAGGAGAAGAATGCCTGCTTCTGAAATTCCTGAGCCGATTACATACCCAAGAAGAAATGATCCTACCAGATTGACGAATAAGGTTGCATATGGAAAATCAGAGTGATAATATTTCTTGAACAAACGGCTGATTCCAAAGCGGGACATGGCGCCAAAGAACCCTCCTATTGCGACCATCATACCATGGACTATCATCTTTAGACCCCCTTTCGCTCATACAGTTTGTATTGTTGCTTTCCAATCTTAAAACCTGCCCATGACATCATTAGGCCACCGAGCACACTTCCTACTACATAAATAAGCGCTGTAAACAGGTGTGAATGGGTCACAAGGTTGACGGTTTCGACACTGAATGTGGAAAAGGTGGTGAAAGATCCAATCATCCCTGTCCCAATGGCTGTGGCTGCCATTGAATGAATCTTCTTCCTACGAAATACGTACATTGTGACATATCCCAATATGAAGCTTCCAATCATATTGGCTAGAAACGTTCCTAAAGGAAATGTATAATCCCACCATCCACCGGCAACTATCCCAAGATAATAGCGCAGCAGTGCACCCACCATACCAGCTGCTCCAACTAATATATAGATCATTTTTTTCACCTCTGACAAACTATTTCATTTATGAAAGAGACTCCTACCGATACTCATGTATCGGTAGGAGTCTCTTCCTTTTTAGTAATAATGCTAACTCCCTTGACGTTCACTGACTATTCTACCACAGGAAATATGGGTGCCAATCCCTTTACATCAATTTCGAAATAAACATGGTGGCAATTCCAAAATAAATGAGAAGGGAAAGGATATCATTGATCGTTGTGATCAAGGGGCCGGAAGCAACGGCCGGATCTACGTTAAACTTGTACAGAATGAGGGGGATGATAGTTCCTGCCAAAGTCCCGATGATTAACGTAATCAGTAAGGAGCTTCCCACCACGAGGCCAAGGACAATATTCCCCTGCCATACAAAGGCGATCAGGGCAATCATGACGGCACATGTCACACCGATGATGATGCCTACCCATAATTCCCGGAAGACAAGCTTAATGACCTGTTTTACATCCAAATCATTCGAGACAAGGCCCCTGACGACGACGGCCAATGATTGGGTACCCGTGTTCCCGGTCATCCCCGCAATCATCGGCATAAAGAATGCAAGCGCCACAACCTGTTCCAGAGTGGCTGAAAATTTGTCTATGATACTTCCCGATACAAGTCCGATGAATAGTAGTAAAATAAGCCACGGCAACCGGCGATAGGCTGCTACAAATGGTTTGGTTGTAAAGTCGATGGATTTACCTGATGCAGATAACTTCTCGATATCCTCATTGGCTTCTTGAATGACAACATCAATGATGTCGTCCACAGTGATGACCCCAACCAGCCTTCCGTCTTCTTCAATAACCGGAAGTGTGATGAAATCATAACGGCTGATCAATTTGGCCACTTCTTCCTGATCCGTATGGACATCCACTTTTACCACACGGCTGTACATGATATCTTCAATTTTATCGAATAGCTCTCCAAGTAATAAATCCTTGTAGGAAATGACCCCTATCAATTTCTTCTCTTCGTCGATAACATAGAGATAGTTCAAATATTCGGCGAGTTCTGCAAAATGTTTCAGTTTATCAACCGCTTCACGGACCGTATAATGTTTAGGTATCCAGACATAACGGTTGTTCATGATCCGGCCGGCTGTCTCCGGTTGGTAGGTCATGAGATTTTGAACCACCTGAGACTCTGCCTGATTCATCTCTGATAGCAATTCCTCTATCTTCTCGGGCTCTAAGTCCGTCAGTAATGTGGCAAGGTTGTCATTTTCCATCAAGTCGAGGACCTTCGTTGATTTCTCTATCCCGAGCTTTTCCAGAACGAGCAACTGGTCTTCTCTTTCGATCTCCTGAATGAATTCCGTTAGTTCTTCAAGAGGTAAATACAGAAGAAATTTATTTCGGTGCTTGGGCGGGATATGTAAATATTGTTGAGCGATATCGTATGGCTGTAGCTCTTCGATAATATCTAAAAAAATGTTTTTCTTCCCATCTTTCAAGCTTTGGATGATGGCAAGGCTGATTTCATTTTCCGTCATGGCTAATGTCATAGAGCGTGCTCCTTATAATGCGTTTCTTTGTATGATGACATGAGGGGATACCAAGAAGGGTACTCATCACCCTACTAGTATCTCCTGAATCCTGTGTTCATGCCAATTTCTATTCAGCTGTTTATTAATCTAAAGATAAGATTTCTTTTAATTCCTCTTCGGTTAATGCTTGTACAATCTTTTCATCGGGGTCCATGATATCCCGGATCAGGTTCCGCTTTTTGTCTTGAAGTTCGTTCATCTTTTCTTCAATCGTGCCTTTGGCAATCAGCTTCATTACTTTCACTTTATTTTCCTGGCCCATCCGATGTGCCCGGTCCGCTGCTTGTTCCTCTACTGCAGGGTTCCACCAAGTATCAAATAGAATGACCGTATCGGCACCCGTTAAATTAAGTCCTGTCCCCCCTGCCTTGAGGGAGATGAGAAATAGATTGCGTTCCCCTTCATTGAATCGACTGCACATCTTTACCCTCTCCTCTGAGGGAGTGGTTCCATTCAGGTAAAAGTAGGATTGTCCTTTGATCGCCAGCTCTCTCCCGATCATTTCAAGCATTTTCGTGAATTGGGAAAAGACCAGGACCCTTCTCCCTGACAACCTGGCCTCATCCAACAACTCCATCAGCTCGATGAATTTTGCTGATGAGCCCTGATAACCATTCACAAATAAGCCGGGATGGCAGCAGATTTGTCTTAGACGGGTCAATCCGGCGAGAATTTTAATTTTGTTTTTCCTCAGCGTGTTCTTATCCAAATGCTTCATCGTATCGTGCTTAAGCTTGGCGAGGTAAGCTGCATACAATTCTTTCTGCTGGGGCAGGAGCTCTGAAAAATGGGTGATTTCTTCTTTTCCGGGAAGTTCAGCCAACACGTCTTTTTTCATTCTGCGAAGAACGAATGGCCTGATTCTTTTCGCTATATCTTTTCTGGTTAAACGGCTGTAATCTTTTAGCCCTTTGAATAATCCGGGAAATACCACGTGAAAGATGGACCACAATTCTTCAAGTGAATTCTCTACAGGTGTCCCGGTCAAGGCGAAGCGATTATTCGCTTTTATCTTCTTGACACTTCTTGCCGTTTGGGTGAGTGGATTTTTGAAAGCCTGTGCCTCATCAAAAAAGACCGTATGGAATTTCTGTCGTTCATACCATTTACAGTCGCTTCTCAGTAAAGGATAGGATGTGATGATTACATCCGCATCCCTCATACCTTTCTGTTTCTTCTTTCGTACAGCCTGGTTACCGTCAATGATAAGGACATTGACGTCGGGGGCAAATTTCACACATTCGCTTTTCCAATTATATGTAAGGGCAGAGGGACATACAATCAGGACAGGAAGTTTCTTTAGCCTGATTTCTTCAAGTTCCGATACGATAAACGTAATGCTCTGAACCGTTTTCCCTAGCCCCATATCATCAGCGAGGATCCCTCCCAAACCATAATGGGAGAGAGTCTTCAGCCAGCGAAAGCCTGTCTTCTGGTAGTTTCTCAACCGCTCCTTTAATAGAGAAGGCACCGAGATTTCCCGGCTGTCAGGATTCATAAGATGCCCGAAAAATTCATGGAAGGAATGTTCAAAAGTAAATGAATTCCCCCCATTAACTGTATCCAGCAGGTGTAGGCTTTGATGCAAAGGTAGTTCGAGCCCCTTCACGAAATCATTCTTCTCTGCATGAGAAGTATGCATGAAGCGCTGAATATCTTGAAATTCCTTTGATTCCAGTGATAAGAGTGAACCGTTTTGCATCCTGTAATACTTCCGTTTTTCTTCCAGTGCCCTGAGGATCTCCATGACCTGTCTATCGGGGATGCCATCCATTTCAAAAGTGAATTCCAACCAGTTCATTCGTTCCTTTTTTACTTTTACCCTTATTTTTGGATGATGATTTCCTCTGGATATCCTGTTTCTTACGGCGGTTGTGGCATAAATTTGAACATCCTTTTGAAGCTTTGTCACTCCATAGGTTAAAAACTCATATTCCAAATCTTCATTGTGTAAGTAGTAACCTCCTTCTGTTTTCCCGAAAGAAAACTCGTCCATCCATTCCAGAATCGTATTTTCTTTCTCTACATTTCGTATGAGTAGGGAACCTGATGGCGCTTCCCGGTTTTCAAGAGGATGAATAACGATTTGATCATAATGGAATTCAAGTCCGGCTAACAGTCGGTTCTTTACCCGATCGAGATAAAGCTTCGCAACAAGTGGTGCCGTATCCAGTCTTTCGGCAATCTCTTCTGATATTTGTACCCCCCCTAATTTCTTCAATCCAACAGCCACTTTTTCAAGGAAAAAGCCGATCTGCTCCGGTGAAATCGGGATGAAATGTGCCCCTGAATGATCTAACAGTCTCTTTAATTCAGTAAGTCTTTTCCCATCCATGCTGTCAAGCTGTGTAAAAACACCATCATGAATGACGGTTTGATATTCATCCATGACCGTCATATTATCCAGTCCGGAGATGTATAACCTGTAACCGCCAGCTTCGGCATACTTAAAGTGGAAATGTATTGGAAGAGGCAGTTCCCCATGCCTAAAACCTTCATGGACTCTTGCATTATGGTGCACTTTAACGTCTTTAGCATGTGTAAGTAATGGAACAAGGTTCTCCCATGACGCTGGAGGTATAATCAAATAGTCATTATCGTTTTTTTCCATTACTGAACCCTTTGACACCTTCACAAGATATTGAATGACAGCTGCCGTCTCAGTTTCAAAATAATGAAACTCAGGATTGAATATGAACGATTTTGAAACATGAAAGGGTTTCCCTTCATTTATATAGTCCAAAAAAGTTTGAATCGACTTTACCATATTTCCATCTATCGTCCATTCAATTCCAAGCATGTCCTCCCCATTTTGGATAGACATGGGTTTAATCAGAAATTCACATGGCACAATCTGTCTGTTTTCAAAATGTCGAAGCTTAGCGGGGGAACGGAAGGTTTCCTCCTGAAACAATGTGAAAAATTCCTCTGTCACGTCTTCTTCTTTCTTATTCGTTTTTCGCTCTTCACTCTCAAGTTTCAAAAGCACAGCAGCAATATGCTGACAATCCTTATTAAATGAAGCAAGCTTCGGGCAGCTGCAATTGGCTTCGATTTCACCTTTATCGTCCTCTTGAATGGTAACGTGAAATTCTTCTTCCCCCATCACAGTCCCTCGACAATACTGTCTCGAATATTCGTCTAATGTCACCTTATTGGAGCGGTAATACGCCTCTCCCCTTTTGAAGGAAACGGTACCGCAGCGTTCTTTTATAAGTTTTTGATGTATAGCCTTCAAGGATCTGATTCCTTCCATGAATATGTATAGTAATGACCGATCAATTTTTTCGGGTTGAACATTCTAATGATAACAACAATTTTCGGATTTAGAAACATCCTGATGGGATTAGTATTTTCATAGAAACGTATAATGAAGGTTAAAGCGACATAGAATATAAGGGAAACAGAAAAAAATCCGCACTATGAGGCCAGTCATAGTCCGGAAAATGTGCATGTCTTTTTCTACTTATCGATGTGGTTCAGTAACGAAATGAAGAAGCTACCGGCTTGAAAAATGAGCATGAAAATGAAATATTCTTCCATTCTTGTCACCTCCTGTTAGGGAAGATATTTGTCCCCACTTGATATCTATGTAAGATTGACTCAGTTCATGCGTTATTTTGTTATGAATTGGATATTCAGGAAGGGGAAAACAAAAACCCGGATGATCATTCAATGATTATCCGGGTTTTTGTATGAAAGTTTCGCTTACATGATATTTTCTATTGCATACCCACACTTTTTTATGTAAATTAGTCAAGTATGTTTAATAGGAGGTATCATCATGAATCACACACAAACCACTCAACGGGTTCAGATCACGACAGCTGATCCATCTGCCCTTGGACTTTTCGGACTGGCCATGGTCACCCTTGTAGCTTCTTCTGCAAAACTCGGATGGACTGACGGCGTATCTTTCGTCCTGCCTTGGGCGATTTTCCTCGGAGGCATTGCTCAATTGATGGCAAGCTTTGGAGATGCAAAGCACAATAATACATTTGGTATGACCGCATTCGGAGCGTTCGGATTATTCTGGCTGGGGGTCGGGACGTCCTGGTTGATTTCATTCGGGGTATTCGGAGAAGCCGCTGCTGCTGCCATTGATCCAAGTCAGCTCGGCATTGCATATATCGGCTATCTGATATTCAGTATCTTCATGACTGTTGGTGCCATGGAGACTCATAAGGTCTTATTCATCATTTTTGTCCTGATCGATTTCTTATTTATCGGCCTTTCCCTGTCTACATTGGGAATCGCTCCTGAGGCAACGCATAAATTAGCAGCAATCTCCGAACTGTTCATTGCCCTTTTCAGCTTTTACGGTTCAGCTGCAAGTGTATTGAATACCCACTTCGGGAAAGAAACGCTTCCTGTTGGAAAGCCATTCGGGATTTTTAAATAAGCACAAAGAAGAGATAGATGAGTGACTCATCTATCCCCTTCTATTTCACTATGGGGACAGAATATCAAGTATCGTGGTCCTGTTATCTTGCTAATCCTCTCTCAAATGCAGCTAAATGATTCTGTGAAGCATTTCTCAATTGTGTGAAGACGACCCTCACATCCTGAGGCAGATCAAATGTCAAGAACCGATCATACATAGCGATATTATCAATCTCCCCTTGAACCCCTGCTGCATAGGCACTTTTTAGTGAATCCGGTGTGGTTGTGTACAATTGGGATTGATCTTCAGGAAGCGGCAATCCGTAGCGTTGGAACAAAGTCTGCAATGCGGTAATATGGCGCAACTCTGCTTCTTTGACCTGTAAAAAAGTGCGGACATTCCCGAAATTCTCTAAGATCCGATTGTATCGTGCCTGGGCAAGGTATTCATCCTGCATGGCATAATTGAGCATCTGGGGAACTGAAAGGAGAGAGGCAGCAAGTGCTCCTTTTGCCCCGTAGTCCACTTGTCTTGATGCTCGCCTGCTTCCTTTACTCTGCATGGCATAATATAAAAACCATACGGCGTGATTCTGTTCATCAAAAGCTGCACGACGAAACGTCTCTTTAATAAAGGGATCCTGTACCCCATCTGAAACGCTATGATAAAAATCCACCGTATCCTGCTCATCCCGAAAAGAAAAATCCAATCCCTTTTTATACGAGTTAGGACACCCCTCCTGTAATTGAGGACTCGCCTCCATCCCTGTCAAATTTCTATAGATATCAGTGAATGACTTCAAATGCCTTTTTTCGTCCTTGCGAATTTCAAGGATCCGTTGTCTTTCATCCTCTGTAGGGGCCATTTTCGCAAGCTTTTCATAACAAATAATGGCGCTATATTCACCATTAATGGCTTTTTGGAGATGTGACTCCAACCATTGATTCCCTGGTGTCCGGGAATAGCCATCAAGATAAAAAGGTTTAAATTGACGGTAAAATTGATATGGGTTCATTCTGAGTAACACCTCTTTTATTCAGTCAATACCTATGATATGACTGAATGAGTAATGGGTGTCTGTGTATTTTAATCTTTCCTTTTACCCTGTAATGATTCGTATGCTTCCATAAGATCTTCCACTGATATACCATTGATCTTCATACCGGTTACATCACTGCTTGAAATTTCAGCATGGTTCAAATTGCAGTTATCAAACTTACACCCATGAAAGTCGCAGCGTTCGAACCTGATAAGGATGAAAGCATCTTCAATATTAGCCTTTTCTATTTTAACAGTGCCCATTGTGGCTCTCCTTTTTATCTATTGAAATAGCTTTCTATCAATTTCATAACTGTGAAAGCACCTGAACTCCCGTTTGAGAGAATGACTGTCTTGATATTCTCTTCTGGATAATAGGCAGAATGAAAATTTACCCCTGGGTCATAACCCATCACGTGATGCTTATGAGGTAGATTCAACCACATTCCATACCCATAGTTCACCCCTTCTTTGACTCTAACATGGGGTTCTGAAATAAGCCTTGTACTCTCTTCATCAAGGAGCTTATTTTTTAAAAGAGCCTCCCAGAATGAAAGCATATCAGGACCCGAGACATATGCCCCTCCGTCCGCCCCACCCTGTATGGGAATGGAATACATATTGGTTCTCCATGAGCGGCCAGGCTCATCAATGTACCCGTAAGCCGTATTCTCAGGTAATCGATCCAGACGAAAATACCCAGATGTGTTCATATTCGCCGGTTCAAAGATATGTTTATTGATGTACTCTTGCACGGTCATTCCTGAAAGCTTCTCGATCATCAATCCCAGAATGATGTATCCGGCATTGTTATAATGAAACCTTTCACCCGGAGAAAATTTCATATGGCCATTTTGAAAGAGGGGCAGAAAATCTTCCCCTTTTCTCATTAAGTATGTTGGCGTTTGCTTCCACAACTCTTCAAAATCATCCATCACTTCCTCATCAAAATAATCAGGAATTCCAGAGGTATGGGTAAGTAAATGATGGATGGTCACTCTCTCATCAAAATGTGGGAATGTGCCTTCAAAATATTCTTTTATGGGCGAATGGTATGAAATTTCTCCCTTTTCTATAAGTTGACAGATGGCTACAGCAGTAAACAATTTACACCCCGATGCAATTCCAAATCGTGTATGTATAGTATTCTTTCTTCCTTCGCTGCGATCGGCAAATCCAAATGCCGATTCTAAGAGACTCTCACTGTCCCGCTTTACCAAAACCGTTCCAGAAAAATGCTCCGTTTCTGCATGTTCTTTTATCATGTTATGTAGTTCATTCATCGTAAACACCCATTCTATTATCGTCTATGTGGAAAATTATAACATAAATGATTGGCCATGAAGAGTCCCCTCATGACTCCCCATGACCCCGTTTCGGGCTGATGCTGATTTTTCATCTTATCTTTCGTTTTGCACTCTTATCCGTACGAACTTTCTCTTCCCTACCTGCAAAACCATTCCATCTTTAATCTCCACGTTCGACTGCACATCCAGAACCTTTTCTGAATTGATTCTGATGCCTCCATTTAGGATCATCCGGCGTGCCTCACTTTTAGAGCTTTGCATGTGTAACGCTACAAGGAGATCGACTACCGAAATATTCTCTTCTCCCGTCCATTCCTCCTCAGGAATATCTTCAGGAAGTGCCCCCTTTTGGAAGACCTCCTTGAACTGTTTCTCTGCCTGTTCCGCTGCCTCATTTCCGTGATACATCCTGACAATCGTTTTTCCTAGAAGGATTTTGGCATCCCTCGGGTGAAGGATACCACTCTTTACTTCAATGGCTAACCTCTCTTTTTCTTCTACAGATAAATCGGTGATCAAATTGAAGTATTTTGTTATCAGCTCATCAGGTATGGACATCGTCTTCCCAAACATTTGATTGGGATCTTCATCAATCCCGATGTAATTATGTTTCGATTTTGACATCTTATCAACACCGTCAAGCCCTTCAAGTAATGGCAATAAAATGACCACTTGCTTTTCCTGGTTGTAATGCTCCTGAAGATGTCTCCCCATCAGGACATTGAACTGCTGATCCGTACCCCCAAGTTCCACATCACTTTCAAGGGCGACGGAATCATAACCCTGCATCAAAGGGTAGAACAGTTCGTGAAGTGAAATCGGTTTCTTTTCTGATAACCGTTTGGAGAAATCGTTTCGCTCGATCAATCGCGCGACTGTGATCTTTGAAGATAAGTGAATCACATCTTCAAGGTTCAAGGATGATAGCCAGCTTGAATTGTAGTGAAGCTCCACTTTTTCCTTATCCAGGACCTTTCCGAATTGTTCAAAATATGTCTGTGCATTTCTTTTCACTTCTTCATCCGTCAGCTGCTTCCTTGCAACAGACTTCCCTGTCGGGTCACCGATTTTACCCGTGAAATCCCCGATAATCAGCTGGACGATATGACCGTTTTCCTGAAACTGTCTTAATTTATTCAATACCACAGTATGTCCGATATGAACGTCTGGAGCAGTCGGATCCAGCCCCAGCTTGATTTTCAAAGGATGGCCAGTGGAGATTGATTTCACCAATTTGTGTTTCAACTCTGCTTCTGGAAC
The DNA here is from genome assembly GCF_002563655.1 of Bacillus sp. es.034. Lineage (GTDB taxonomy): Bacteria > Bacillota > Bacilli > Bacillales > Bacillaceae_B > Rossellomorea. The sequence continues at coordinate 3,190,397 of NZ_PDIY01000001.1, forward strand.
AATTTCATGCACTCCATTTGCATATTGCAGGAGCTGCCTTTCGACTTCGAGCTGCTGAACTTTTGAAAGAGATTCCCATTTGTGTTCCATGATTGTTCCTCCTTGATTGATGATGGAAGTAAGCAGTTTTGGGATTCACCGTTAAAACGGAATATCCGACGACAAACCAGCTGTTCTACTCCCTTCCATTTCATAATGTTTTAATTTATATACAAAAAAACCACGCCCCTAATTAAGGGACGTGGTTTACGCGGTACCACCCTCATTGAAGATCTCTCTTCCACTCGATTCGGATAACGGACCGGCCGTTCTCTGCTACTTTTGTGTTCACAAAGAATGTTCAAGGTGGTAATTCGCGCTTATCTGTGTGCTGATTTCCACCAAGCATCAGCTCTCTAAGACAGGGAGATAAGTCACTACTGAGTCCTATCATGACATGTATGATTTAGAATTTTCATTTATTTTACAGAAAAAAGGTGATGATTACAATAGAATTCTTCTGTTTATTTCACAATCCCCATTACAAACCCATCGTAACCCTTCGAGCCGACTGTTTGAACGACTGTTGAATCGATCCTGTCTTCTTGAGACAACATCTCGGCAAATGACCTGACACCTTGAACGCTTTCATCTTCACTGTTTTCGTCAATCACCCTTCCTCCACGAACCACATTATCTGTAATGATGACCGCCCCATGCTGGGCCAGTTGAAGTGCCCACTTTAAATAATTGGCATTGTTTTGTTTATCGGCGTCTATGAAAATGAAATCAAATGTCCCTTCGAGAGAAGGCAGTGTATCAAGCGCCGCACCCACTTTGATTTCCACCTTATCTTCTACCCCGGCATAGCGAATATTTCGTGAGGCAACCTTTGCATGTGTTTCACTGAACTCAAGGGTGACCAGACGTCCTTCTTCGGGCAGGGCCCTGGCAAGCCAAATCGTGCTGTACCCACCCAGGGTCCCTATTTCCAGAATGCTTTTTGCCCCTTTAAGCTGGGCGAGTAAGGAAAGGAACTTCCCCTGATTCGGAGATACATCGATTGCAGGAAGTCCGGCTTCACTATTTTCTTTCAGGACAGACTCCATAATGGAATCCGGTTTTTGTAGTTTACTAGCATAATATTGATCGACTTTGGTCCAAGTATCTGTTGACACGATCCTCTTCACTCCTTATAAAAAGTACTCTTGTCAACATAGCATAATTTTCCATTATTGGATATTTAACAAGCGGCAAAAAATATTAAAATTCACTGGCAATAAAGTTTATTAATTGAAACAAACACATTCGGGAATAGTAAGAAAAACATGTCTTGGAGGGTTCTTTCTTGGAAACAAATGAACAGGGTTTGACTATTTTCGCACTGGGTGGACTGAATGAAATCGGAAAAAACATGTATGTATTAAAATATGGTGATGATATTGTCATCATTGACTGCGGGGGAAAATTCCCCGATGAAAGTCTCTTAGGAATCGATTTAATTATTCCTGACGTTTCCTTTCTTGAGAAAAATAAAGACAAAATCCGGGGTCTCATTGTCACGCATGGGCATGAGGATCATATCGGCGGGATTCCCTATCTCCTCAAAAAAATCAACATCCCTATTTATGCTACTCATTTTACATTGGGATTAATCGAATTAAAGTTAGAAGAGCATAAACTCATCCGGGATACGAAACTTGTAACGATTGATTCTGAGAGTTCAATCAAATTGGGATCCATCGATGTCTCTTTCTTTAAGGTCAGTCACAGCATACCCGATTGTCTGGGGATTGTCTTTCATACACCAGAAGGGAAAATTGTACACACAGGCGACTTTAAATTTGATCTAACTCCTGTCAATCACCAATATGCAGATATTCATAAGATGGCGCGGATTGGCGATGACGGTGTCCTGGTACTGCTTTCTGAAAGCACGAATGCAGAACGGCCCGGGTTTACGCCTTCCGAACAAATGGTAGGTAACCATATGGATGAAGCATTCTTTAAAGCGCGAGGCAAGATCTTTGTCTCCACTTTTGCTTCCAATGTGAATCGTGTACAGCAAGTGGTGGACTCTTCCATCAAGACGAACCGGAAGCTGGCACTATTAGGTCGCAGCATGATTAATGTAGTGTCTGTCGCGATGGACCGTGGGTATTTGACGGTTCCTGAGGGAATGCTGATTGAACCAGGTGAAATCGATGCACTACCTCCAGAGAAAGTAACCATTTTATGTACTGGGAGTCAAGGGGAAGCTATGGCTGCCCTCGGCCGATTATCGACAGGCAACTTCCGCGGCGTATCCATTTATCCCGGGGATACGGTCATCCTTGCAGCTTCACCGATACCTGGTAACGAAAAAGACGTATCCCGCATCATTGATAACCTCTTTCAACTGGGTGCCCACGTCATTTATGGAAGTGGAAGTACTACAGGAATGCATGTTTCAGGACATGGTTATCAGGAAGACTTAAAACTCATGCTGACGTTGATGAAACCGACTTACTTCATCCCCATTCACGGGGAATATCGAATGCTTTACCATCATCGTTTACTTGCAGAATCGGTGGGTGTGGAGAAAGGGAACACGTTTATCATTAAAAACGGGGAAGCCGTTGATATTAAGAATTCTATCGCTCGTCAAACTCGATCTCACCCAGCCGGTGATACCTATGTGGACGGCTTGAGTGTCGGGGATATTGGCTCCATTGTCCTACGAGATCGCAAGCAGCTTTCAGAGGATGGTATGCTGATTATCGTCGTCACCCTCAATAAATCAGATCATACCATTCTTTCCGGTCCCGACACGATTTCAAGAGGATTTGTATTTGTTCGTGATTCAGAAGAACTCCTTAAAGATATTAATAATTTAGTAAAAAAAGTAGTCGATGATTTGACCGAAGCGAATATCCGGGACTGGAAAGAAATGAAACAAGCAATCAAAAAAGACGTTGGTCAATTTTTATTCAAGCATTTAAGAAGAAAGCCTGTTCTACTGCCGATTATTATTGAAATTTAGTTTTTTTAAAAAATAGAAGCACCCAGATGATGCCGGGTGCTTCACAATTTATTATTTTTCTATTTTATTTCCCTCATATATCTTCACATCTAAAGGAGCCGCTAAATACTCAGGTGCCCTTCCAACGAATGATGTGAAATGTTCGCTGGAATTATGACTTTCAACAGCAGATGGATCTTTCCATACCTCTACCATTGTATAGACACTTTCTCTCTCTGTATCCTTCATTAAATCATAAGAAATATTGCCCTCTTCTGCTCTGGATGAAGCGACAAGTGGGCGGATCTCTTCTAAGAATGCCTGTTCTTTCACTGGGTTGATCTGAAATTCTGCATGTATAATAATCATTTCTTTTCTCCTCTAAAATTTATTTCCATTCTGCAATGGATTCGATTGGTAATCTGACTGATTTGTACCCCGCATCGGCAGCTTTCCCGATTGAAATCAGCATGACAGGATAATAACGTTCTTTGTCCATGCCATATGCTTCAGCAATTTGATCTTTTTCATATCCACCTATCGGATTGGTATCATATCCGTGGGCACGTGCAGCAAGCATCAATTGCATTGAAACTAAACCTGCATCAATAAGATTCATTTCCCTGAACTGATCTTTAGGCATCGTTTCAAGTAAACCTTTAATGGCTGGAAGCTGTCTGTCTCTTACTTCAGCAGGCATTAGTCCTTCTTCGACAGCTTTGTTGTAAATTTCATCTGCATAATCAAGGCTGTTCATATCAACAAATACAGCGATGACTGCAGAGGATGTTTTCACCTGTGTTTGATTGAATTTGGCAAGTGGTGCAAGGGTTTCTTTTCCTTCTTCACTGTCGATTACAACAAAACGCCAGGGCTGCAGGTTAACAGAAGACGGTGCTAGTGTTGCCTCTGTAAGAATTTCAGTCATTTCTTCTTTGCTGATTTTTACGGATGGGTCATAGTTTCGGATGGAACGTCGACCTGTGACAATTTCATTGAAATCATTGATTTTTGTTGTATTCATGATGCATTCTCCTTCATGTGTTTATATTTAGTATTCGATGTCTTGTACATTATCCTGAATTCGATTCAGCATTCCCGTTAAAATCGAACGTTCTTCTTCCGTGAATGTCTTGAAGACTTTCGAGATGAAAATCTCTTTCTCTTCCCTGTAAGCTTCAATTTTCATTCTTCCTTCTTCTGTCAGTTGAACATAAGTAAAACGGTTGTCCGCAGGATTCTTGCGACGGGAAACCATTCCTTTTCCTTCAAGCTGTTTCAGGTGCCTGGTAACAGCGGCGCTGTCAATATTCACTTCCCGCTGAAGTGCAGTCTGACTGATTTCTTCCACTTCAAACAGTCTGTGCAATAGGTCCAGGCGCGATTGACTGATACCTGTACAGCGCTCAAATTTAGGACTCATTTGTTTATATATATCATTGAGTTGAACAATGATCTTCTCTTCTTCACGGCACGAGTTGGACAAAGCATCCTCCTCCTTTTGAATGATTGATAGGTCAATTGTTGACCCGTCAATTAATATAATACATCTGAATCTGATAGTCAACCATTTCGATTCAGTAAAAAAAAGCCGGCTAAAAGGACTTCTCCTAAGCCAGCTTACTTCGTTTCTACACTGTTTTTACTATATGCAAATTCCAATTCTCTCAACTTCCAAATGATTTGCCCTTCATAATCACCTGTAAGAGGGATTTGTTCATCAGCCAAGCTCGAAAGTCCTTCGTGGTACCCTATCATGACAGCATGCCTTGCTTTTCGGAACATACTGATGTCATTGGCATCATTACCAAAAACAATAAAGTCTTCTTCATCCACTCCAAATCTCGAAAGTGCGCTCCATTTATGAATATTAGAGGGGCTTAAATCCACTACGTTTTCATTCGTATGTATGTTGATAACGATATCCAAGGCTTGCAATTCATCAATTAAACCCTGTAAGTTAGTTGCTGATAACAATAATATCTTCACAATTGAATTCAGTGAAGTCACTGGAAGCTGCTGGGCAAGGTTGTCAGGATCAAGGAAATCAAGGATTGGATGATCGGCAGCACCTGTATATGCGTAATCCCACTCGCTATCGATTAAATAAGTTGCCTCATAATGATGGATGAGGTCATGGATCCTCTTAAGGTCTTTTTCATGAAAAGAAGTTGCTTGAATCACTCTTCCTCTATGATAAAGAAGAGAGCCGTTCCCACCGATCAAAGGAAAAGAATGCAATTCTTTATCCAGGACAGGGAGCATATCCCGAATTGGTCTGGCGGATGCAAAAATTACTTCGTGGCCATTTGAATTCAGCTCCAATAAACATTGGACAATGTTTGTTGAAATTGGCTTCCCTTTAAAGCAAATCGTTCCATCTAAGTCAAATACAAATTTCATTTATGTACACCCTCTCACGATATGTATGATATTACCATATAAGATAAAAGCGAGGAACCATTTCATAAAAAAAAGACTTACTCCTTTGGTAAGTCCAATGCCTGATACGCAGCCTGATATTTCCCGCCATCCGCAACTTCTGAATGATAGAGGGCTTTCATGGCAAAGGTTCTCTCTAAGTTCATTTCTTCCATTAATACTTTCAATCTTTCTTGTAATTCTTTATTGTCCCTGACTAACAGCTTCATTTGTGATTTCATATATCTCATACGGCTTTTAATCCCCTTTATAAAATGTCCAATCCATCAAGTATATCACCGATGGTCATAGTACTAAAGGGATTTCTTTTGGAAGACCCTGTTTACTTCCATTACTCTGCATTTCCACCAGTTACACATTCTTTATCTAAAAATATAATCACTCGACACAGGCTTTTCACCGATCTTCCTTGCCCACACTGATAATTGACCAATATGGTGAATCTCATGGGTCACGACATGCTGCATCACCTTTTTGTATGTAAAGGTATATGTTTTACCTGACTTGGAGGTCAAATTGAATTCTTTCTTTTCATAGGCTGGTGTCCATAAAGATAGAAAGCTTTCGGTTTGCTGCCGTGTCAATTCGGAAAATGCGATGACTTCATCCAGTGTTGTAATGGCATGGATATCTTTTTCCATAGGGTGTTTCCCCTGCAATTGATTCATCCATATCTGTTCACAATCTGCTAAATGGAAAAGATTTTTTAGAATGCTCCCCATCCCGCCTGTCCGCTCTTTATTCAGTTCCGCAGAGTTCACTCCTCTACACCATTCAAACCAATCATCTCTCACTTGCCAGTTATAAGAAAAAAGTTCTAACATCTAATCAACCTTCCCTTCATACTTCATGTATTTAACGATCCCCTGATTCCAGAAACAGCCCAGTCACAATGACCCCTACGCCATTCAAAGCAAAAAAAGCACCATAAATCATCATGAGCATTCCTGTTCCAAATCCATATGGATCAAATGGACTTACCGATAAACCGGTCAAGAAAAAAACCACAGGTGTAAGCAATATACAGATGATTCCTGACCAAATTCTCTTCTTTTTATTTTTACCTGAAATCTTTATAACCATAATGTTGGTCAGAGCTAAGATGGTCATAATGATTACAACTAAGAGAAACAAAACACCCCAGTCAGACAACGTATTTCCCCCTCACATTTTTAATGATAGGCCATGTAAAATGAAATCCCCCAGCTTAATACAAGAAACACCAAACTTGCAATCAAATAAGGACTTTTATTAGATAAATGAATCCAACAGTGATCAGACATAAAAAGAATTCTCTCATCATCCTTCCATTTATATGAATGCCTTTACATGAACCCATTCAAATTTTTCATTTATATTCAATGGGACAGTGAAGAACATGACACCCCACCCAAAGAAAATAAATAGTCCCAGCAATCGGAGGAAAGAATACAGACTCATCTGCTTTTTTGGTTGATTATATACCTCTTCTTCATAATTAAAACCGGTTTGGTCTACTCTCAATCCCATAAAAAAATCCTTTCTGCCTGTTCTTTTCTTCTAATACGAAAAAACAGACAAAAAGGTTTCAAATTATTCTAAATTTATCATTTATTGGAAGGATATCCCCAGATAATTACCTACATAAATTCCGCTTGCCGATGCCTGGGAAAGGGAATGGGTTTCTCCAGAACAATCACCAATCAAAAACAGATTTGAAATATCCGTTTCAAAGTTCTCATCCGTCGGTAATTTTGGTTCATGAAATTTCGCATCCAAACCGTACAGAAGCGTATCAGGGTGGATCGGTTCCCCAATAAGAGTTTCCAGAGAACCCAAAAACTGGGTAAGCGCCATCCCATACAACTCCGGGACCTCTTCTCGCACATTTCCGCATTCCGCATCGAGGGACGGACCTATCACATTCCCCTCCAACGATTCAGTACGTCTATGGAGATTAAAGTCCTTCAATCTCTGAACGACAATCCTCCCCCGTCCTTGATTGATTCCACCTATGATGTCCCCTGCATACTTCATTGCCTCATCATGGGATTGAAAATAACGCGGAACAAATAAGCTGAAGTTCAGGTTCGCACTCGGTGTATCCTCTTCACGTGCATTTTGTCCGTCCGGCATCACTAATCCATGCTGGTGCTTCCGGATAATCCTCCCTTGAGGATTCATACAATAGGTTGTGGCACTGAATGAATCCCTTTCGATTTGCAGCTTTGTTTCAAACGTATCTTGTAGTATCGATTGAAGCTGGTCACCCTTCATTTCTACGCGAATCCCCATATCCAGACGCGTCTTCCCCGGAAATAGACCAAGGGATGCTGTTTGTTCCTTGAGCCATTTGCTTCCACTCATTCCTGTGCCGATCACCAATTTTTCTGTGGTGAATTGACCGTTTGTCGATTCTAAATGAAAGGTCTCGCCCTTTTTTGATATGAACTCGACACGGGTTTCAAAACTGAAGGTTACATGGTTTTTCAGCACCTCATACATCTTCTGAAAAATCTCGCTCGCCAGGCGTGTTCCTAAATGACGGACCTCCGTGGAAAGAACCTTCAAGCCCGCATCACTTCCCCTACTTGAAAGCTTCTTATTTTTCGTACTATATGAATATATGCTATCACCGCCAAATTCACAGAGTATATTGTCTACTTCCCTCATCAAATCAAGTGTGTTTTGCTGTCCGATTTTCCTGCCAAGCTCGCCGCCAAAATCATTCGTATAATTAAATTTGCCCTCGGATTTACCAAGGCCTGCAAATCCTATGTATTTACTGCACACACCTTCACATGTACAGATTCCTCCCTCATCTAAGCCGCATGTACGTTCACTCAGTTCCTTGCCGAGATCAATCATGTGTATGGAAACATGTTCATTATGGTTCATCAAGGTATAAGCAAGAAAAATACTGCTTACTCCTGCTCCGATGATGGTGATGTCATGGTGATTCGATTGCATCCCCTTTTCCCCTTTCTGAGTTGCGTTATTTCATAACGAATAAAGCTTTCATTTCTGTATCAATAATATGCTATTCCCATCCTACCATATTGACGTTATGAGGTCCGTCCCTCTATTAATCTTTTAAACTATGATGCAGGTAGGGGATGGAGGCGAGTGTGGAGATCGCTCCGGCAAGCACGATGGTGAGGTTGGTTCCCATTGCTTCTGCCAGTATCCCTGCCAGGAATGCGGCGATGGGCATGAGTATCCACGTCATGAGACGGCTGGTGGCCTGCACCCTCCCCAATAAGTGATCGGAAGACAGCGTTTGTCGGATCGTAATGATGCAGGGACTCATCATCGAAGCACAGAAGGTCCCTACTGCGTTCATGATCACGAGCCATAAATACGATTCCATCAAACCAAAAGATAGAATCGAAAGTCCTCCAACCACAGAGGCCGTAAATAATATACTTCTGTAAGAAAACCATTTCCGAAAGAAGTTCGACGTCAGTGCACCCATAATGGCACCCACTCCGCCAGCTGATAACAACCAACCTATCATAACCGTATTTATATCAAGAGTATCTTTCAAGTGAAACACTAATAATGTGAGGAACAATGTTGTTCCGAATACGGAAGTTACCATGGCAAGGTTTGTGTACAAAATTGGTTTGGTCTTTAAAACGAATTCAAATCCCTCCCCCATCTCTCCCCATATGGAAACTCTTGATGAATCTCTCTCATTTCTCTTCATTCTGAGACTTGCGATGGCAAGAAATGAGACGAGGAAGCTGACGCCATTCACCAACAGGGCATATCCTGGATTAAAGAATGAAATGATTAACCCACCTAAACCTGGCGCTAAAAAAACTGCTGCATTAAACATCCCGGAATTTAGTGAATTTACAGCTTGAAGGTCTTCTCTTCTCACCAGACCTGGAACTGAAGCAAATTGAGAAGTATTATAAATTTGACTTAGTGATCCAATACCAAACACTAAGGGATATACCATCCACATCTCCAGAGTACCCATTATAAAAAGAATCCCGATCATCCCCACAAGTATGCTCCGTCCTAAATCACATAAAAGAAGCAGAAGCTTCCGGTTAAAACGATCGGACAAAACACCCGCGAAAGGCTGCAACAGAATCGGTAACCTCTCAAGTGCCGCTACAATCCCCATGCTTACAGGTGACCCCGTTATAGATAAAACCATAAGTGGAATTGCAATTAAATAAATCTGATCTCCGAAAAATGAAATGAGATTTCCACCCATAAACCTGAAAACAGGATAATTTTTCTTTAAAGGCGGGAAACCTTCCCATTCACTCAGCTTGACCGCACGCTCTCCCATACTCGACACCCCTTTATTCCTCTGTTAAATAGTGATTCAATTCATTCGATAACGATTGAACAGCATTCTCCTTCAGGTGATACTTCCCATCCCGGGTTTCGACGAGCCTAGCGGACCTGAGAATTTTCAAATGGTGGTGGACTGTGGATTTCCCCATATCCAGTTCGTTGGTGATTTCCTGGAGGGTCCGATCTGATCCCTTCAAGAATTTCACCATTCGCAAGCGCGCTTCATCTCCTAGTGCCTTATGCTTCTGGACGAGAAAATAGCTTGGCATATTCTTATCATCCGGATAAATACTTTCATTGGCTACAGGGTAATAAAACACCTTCACCCCTTCAACATCCCCTTCGATGTTCCAGGGACGGTAAATGTACTGGGGGATGAGGAGGACTGTGTGGACAGCCGGCTCGGGCAAATAGGTGATACCGCCGGTGGCCCATTCCACCAAAGCCTCAGGATTGAGTTTTTCACTCATCTCTACCTTAGACTGTCTATCCCTTTTCAATATTCCAGTTAGTGTCTCTTGTTCAGGTCGAATCACTTCTTCGTACCAACTGGTCATTACACTCATTAAGTGCTTCTTTAGGTTATGGACATTTGTAGTGCATATGAATTCGATATAGCCTGGATAATATGGGTTATCGTCCGTCTGTTCTTTTAATTTGTTCCGTGATGTCACATCCCCCTTTGATGCAAGCTTTCGAAGTTCCTGAAATTTAAGTCCTATGTAGGGAATGCAATAGTATTTGAGTTCTTCATCATCAAGCTCATCCAAATACGTGATGAACTCTTGTAATGTTCCAAATTCTCTTTGATGCAATAACAGAAGAAGGGATTTCCACGTATTATGCTTTTCCACATACTCCAAACCCTGAATCAGTGAGTGGGTTAGAGACTTTTTTAACTTGTCCCATGATGCATTCGTTTTCTCTAACGTATCAATGAGCCTCGTGTTGGTGATGGCCGCAATCCCTAAAGCACATTCCCATAGCAGGGAAGCCTCGACCCTTACTTCATAGGTCTCTCTTTTTCGACTGGTCATATGGAGCACATCCATATTCACACACCCCTTTTCCAAAAATTTCTTTCTATGTATATTCTATAATTATTGAACAATAAATTCAATAATTATAGAATATAAAATTTCAGCTTTCTTAAATCATAAAAAAAGCACATAAATCCCAATCAGGAATTCATGTGCTCCATTTATATATATTACGACTTTACTTTATCCTTCTTGATTTGTTTACTTCTCAACTGACCACAGGCTGCGTCGATATCTGTTCCCTGCTCCACACGTACACCACAGTTGATGCCATGTTCAAGCAGTGTCCCATAAAATTCTACGATTGCTTCTTTCGTACTTCGTTGATATTGATTGTGTTCGTCGACGGGATTGTAAGGAATCAGGTTGACGTATGAAAGGTGACGCTTATTCTTCAGCAGTTTCGCCAACTGAAGGGCTTCTTCCTTATGATCATTCACATCACTCAACAAGATATATTCAAACGTGATGCGTCGATTTGTTTTTTCTAAATAGTAATCAATCGCCGGCATTAACTTCTCAAGCGGATATGCACGGTTGATCTTCATGATTCTTGTACGCAATTCATTATTTGGTGCGTGAAGAGATACGGCCAGGTTGATTTGAATATTCTCATCGGCAAATTTATAAATTTTATCAGCAAGGCCACTTGTGGAAACGGTAATATGGCGTGCTCCGATGGAAAGACCTTTCTGATCATTCACTACACGGAAGAAGTCCATCATATTATCATAGTTATCGAACGGTTCACCAATCCCCATCACGACGATGTGACTGACACGTTCCCCGTTCCCAGCTTCATCTAAATGATGTTGAACATTCATAATCTGTTCGACAATCTCGCCGCTTGATAAATCACGGTTCTTCTTCAAGAGTCCACTTGCACAGAATGTACAACCGATGTTACAGCCTACCTGTGTCGTGACACACACACTCAAGCCATAGTTGAAACGCATCAGAACGGTCTCGATCAGGTTCCCATCTTCAAGTTTGAACAGGAATTTGATTGTACCGTCCTTCGATTCCTGTTTAACCTCTTGTGTCAACGTATGAAGATAGAAGTGATCGTCCAGAAGCTGTACACAGTCAGCGTTCAAATTCTTCATATCCGCAAACTTTGTCACTCTCTTTTTATATAGCCAATCCCATACTTGAGCCGCACGGAATTTCTTTTGTCCATTTTCAACAAGCCAAGTTGTCAGTTGATCTAATGTTAATCCGTATATGGATTTCTTTTCCATTTAAAACCCTCATTTCGAAACTCTACAATTTTCTACTTATCTATACTACTTAAAGTATGGGAATGTTTCAAGGGATTTATAAGTGTTGAGAAGAATTGGAATTCCGTAATATAGTATAAAGATAAAAAATATACGCCGGGAACTTTACCCGGCGTATGGTCTTAATGATTGATCCGTTGGATAAAATCATCCAATTTCTCTTTATCTTTCAGCTTTTCATTGCATTCATCACTGTCCTGACAAATATAATTCCCTTTCTTTACAAAGGTTCCATGAGCAGACGTTTTGGATTCAGAAAGGTAAAGCCCTATGCTTCCAAACGTGTTACATATCGTACAAAGTCCTTTCTTGTTGCTGTTTTTGAATGTCCCTTTAAAGCCTCGCAACTTCCCTTCGTATTCTGCAACGATATATTTCCGTTCCTGACTGTAATCGTTCCAGCCTAGATAGGAAATGTCTTTCAACTCTATTTCATCCAATGCAGGTGTTTTTAACTTCTTTACCTTAGGGAATAATTTTTTCACAGCGGAATCACTCAATGCGGGAAAAGGGATCACGAATGGCTTTAGTCCAATCAGGAAGTCCTCTGCCTGCTCTGTATCCCGGATAGTAACAATCGATTGGAGTTCCTTCAGTTGCAGTGGGGATAGGTCTTCGAATAGATTCATCACCTTATCGTACACGAGTCCTCTCAATGCTTCGAGAACACCAAGATCATTTACCGTTGAATACCCGTTAATCAGCGCCTGTGTTTGATACTTGATAAAATTGTATTGATCATTTCGAATAAATGGATCCATCATTATCGCTCCTACATCTAAAACATTTTACACTCTTTTATTTTTTCAGCCATGCAGATAAGCATGTGCTCTCTCATATACTATATACCCTTATATGCTTTCTGGATATGTAGAGTTTCACTTAGAATTAATATATACACTGAAAAAAAGCACTGATACAACTCAGTGCTTTTTGTAAACGATTTTCTTGATTGTTTCACTTGAAAGGTAATATTCACAGGCCAATTCTTGGATCGGCTTTCCATTTGAGAAAGCTGCTTTAATTTTGGCATTTCGTTCATCAATGATCCTTCTGCTACCAGAACGGCTCCCCCACTTTCGGTACTCCGCTTTTCGCTTGGGTATATAAAGGGTTTCCCCCTGTACATATTTTTGAATCTCTTTTAACAATGATTGAGGTAACACGCTTTCCGCTTTTACATATTTCATTTCAGTCAGCTCCTTATCTTCTACCTGAATTCAGTCAATAAGGTGCAAAGCCGACTTACTAGAAATGAACTTTCAGGGCGATCAAATTAGATACCTTCCCATGCAAAGTGTCGCCTTTCTAATAATAGGCTTTGCATGAGACGCTTGGGACTCTGGCAAGATCGATCTCATTACCATGTCACCACCTCCTTCAACTATTTTCTTCTATTATAAAATAAATCCCCTTTATATCCATAAATTTTATTCTTATATAAACGATTTAACACCATGAATATGGTATAATCTTCTAAATATTATAAAGGAGATGTTCCCATGTTTTCATTCACAGTAGATAAAGAGATTTCAATCGAGCTATTTCAACAGCACCATAAGGAGGAATTATACGAGCTGATTGATTCGAACCGGGATCATCTTCGTCAGTGGCTTTTATGGGTGGATAAACGCCGATCACCAGAGGATTTGGAGCCGGTCATCCCTATTTGGATCAGGAATTACGCCGATAACAACGGATTTGATGCAGGGATACGTTATCATGGGAGATTAGTCGGTATGATCGGGTTGCATTATATTGATTGGAAAACGAAAAGCACGAGCATAGGATATCTCCTCAGTGAAGAAGCACAAGGTAAAGGGATCATCACACGTGCCGTTTCTTCCCTTGTAAACTATGTATTTAACGAATTGGATCTCAACAGGGTGGAAATCCAATGTGCCGTTAACAATGAGAAGAGCAGCGGGATTCCGATACGTTTAGGATTTACAAAAGAAGGAATCACACGGGATGGCCAGTGGTTGTATGATCATTATGAAGACCTTGTGACCTATAGTATGTTGAAGAAAGATTGGCCGGTTTCATGAAATCAACGGTATAAAACCACCAGATTAGAAAACTGGTGGTTTTAAGTTCAGTCCGCTCGTATCACTTTAAATGCCTCATTACCTCTTTCCCGATCAATATCAGTTGTCAGAAAAGGTTCTAGTTTTAAACCATGTACCCTCCAAGGCACTTACGTAACGTTGGGCAGACTCCTGTACTCTCTCATGCGCATTTTCCATTACAACGCGATGGAAGGCATTATATAAACGGGCAAACTTCATTTCTTCCACTTTCGACGCCATCTCTTTTACTTTTGAAGCCGGAAGGGGAATAAGGTTTGGGTAACTGTACATAAAGCTGACCCACTTCCGGTCTGCCACTACCTGGATTATGTCCCCTGTAAGAAGGATGCCATTGCCATTGAAACCTGATTTCCATTCCAGGACGGCACCCCCTTTGAAGTGGCCGCCAAGTCGATGGATAGTGAGTCCGTTATGTAAATGAATAGATTCACCTGACCAATAAACGATGTGATCACTTTCCCTCATTACCCATTCCCGGTCATCCTCATGAATATAGATGGGCACGCCGAAAACTTCCGCCCATTCTACTTGAGTCGAATAATAGTGAGGATGAAATAAGGCGATGGCGTCCAAACCTCCCAATCTGGTGATCTCACTGATTGTTTCTTCATCAAGATAAGAAATGCAGTCCCATAGAAGGTTGAATCCTTCTTGTTGAACGAGATAAGCCGTCTGTCCGATGGCAAAATCCGGGGATGTTTCCACACTGTATAGACCAGGTTCTTCCAGAATGATTTTGTTCCTGAAAGATTCCGCCTTCATGTTTTCCAATGTAGTCCAGGATTGACCGGTAGGGTTGACATATTGCCTCTCCTCCTCACAAATCATACAGCGTTCTGGGATTTCTGATGTTTTTTCATACTGAACTCCACATGTTTCACAGATGTATCGATGCAGAAGAAAACCTCCTTTGAGAAAAATTGTAAATTATTACATTATTATTCTATAAAACGTTCCTTCCATTTGCAAACCAATTCAATCATCCGGATATTTTCCCATACACACATGTATCGGTTAATCGTTCTCCATCGACTGATAGATCTTCATTTCGAAGGATTCCTTCTAATTCATAGTCGAGTCTTTCGGGAACCGCCCTGCTTTTGTCATTCGTCGATTCACATCTTATCTCCACTCTTTTTCCCTTCAGCTCATTCAGAGCGAATTCGGTTAGTTTCCCGACCGCTTCTGTCATATACCCTTTTCCACTCATTCTGGTGTCGATCCAATACCCGACTTCAAATTTCGGAACATCCCAATCAATGTTGTGGAAACCTGTAGAACCGACGAATTCATTGGTATCTTTCAAAAAGATCAAGTACCTTAGGCTTTCCCTGGTAATAAACTTGGCATGCGCTTCACGGGTGTTCGTCTCCGTATCTTCAACAGATGGGTTACTTCGGGCGAAGCCCAGCCACGGCTGTAATTCGGATAGAGAAGCCTTGATCGCTGCATTGACTGCATGACCGTCACCCGGCTGAGGCATCCTTAGTTCCAGTCTTTTTGTTTCAATCACAGTAGGAACATCGACTAATACGGAATTCATTTCATAACACTCCTTTGAATAAAATAAAAAGCCCTCCCCCTCAAGAACTGAATCTTAAGGACGAGAGTCATCACCTCAGTCATCTGCATTGTACAATTCCTGCCTTAACGAATTATCCCTATAGACCAGATTTATACAGAATCCTGAACATTTCGTTTTAATTGGAAATATTTTAAATTATTGAAATTATAAGGGAAAGTCCACTTCTTTGTCAATATACCTGGTATACTATTATTCGCCTATACTAAATATGAATAATACTCTATACTAAAGAAAAAAGATTCAACTGGAGGACCAAAATGACTCACTATACAATCACTACTTCCATAGGGGATCAATTGATTGAAAGAAAACAGGAAATCGCCAACTCGATTTTCTCTGAACTTGCCACATCATACCCCGAGCTATATGTCGAAGAAAGAAAAAATGACAGTCTGCCATATTTTGTACAGCTCATTGAACTCATTGGCAATGGATTATTGAAAGGAAAAAGCTTTGAGACTCATTCAAAGAATTGGGGGAAAGAGGTTGGAAGACTTGCTTCCGGTCAAGGAATCCCTCTCAATATGTCAATAAGTAAAGTTTCCCTGTATAAAAAAGTGGTATTAGAAGAGGTAGTCCTTCAAAATGATGATACTTTGACGAAAGAAATCCTCCTGCAGATTACACATGATATCGACGAATCCTTTACAACGATGATTTCCGCTTTTTGTGAAGCGTATAGTGAATATGCAGCTGAGCAGTTGAAGATCTCGGAAGAAAAATATCTGTCCTTATCTACACCGGTTGTCCCCATCTTCTCGGACCTCGCTGTTCTGCCTTTAATCGGTCAAGTCGATGAAGTTCGTGGAGAAATGATGGCAGAGCATGTTCTACTCGAGTGTAAAAAGCTTTCTATACAACAATTGATCATCGACCTTTCCGGTGTGTATGAAGTGAATCCGTTATTTCAACAAGGGGTCATGAAACTGATTGACAGTCTTAAATTACTTGGAATTGAACCTATTTTATCAGGAATGCGCCCCGAGATGAGTATCGAATTCGTTCAAATTGGGATTAATATTTCAACCATTAAAGTCTATCAAACACTTAATAAAGCCGTAGAGGCTCATTAATCACTTCTATGCACATGAAAAAGGACCTCATTCGCTGAAGTCCTTTTTTATATGTATATGAGATAGATAGCGTAAGTTAGATTAGCCGATCAGGCTGTTTTCCTTGATATGATAATAAGAAATGATGGTCTTCGTTCTTCATTTTTCAAACTCGGCATTAGTTTAATTCCTTCTCCGGTGGGCAGGGGTTCATGCATTTTTTCCAACATGAAACCATGGCTAATAAGCCCATTAACCAAGGTCGGTATGGTCCTGTGATATTTGATCACTCCGTCTACATACCAATGCTGTTCCCGTTTCCCTTCTTCCCTGTAATGGTCAAGTGCCCAGTGCAACCGGTCCCCATCTGCATTTTGCCACCAATTTTTCATTTCCTTTCTAGCGGTTACGACTGGGTGCTCGGTTGAGTAGATCAACAACCCGCCCGGCTTTAAAAAGCCATAAAGCTTTCGGATCAAAGATTCATAGTCTTCTATATAATGGATCGCCAGTGAGCTTACAATTAAGTCAAAAGGTTCTGTTGGAATGGTTAGGTCTTCAATCGGACTGCAAACGTATGTAATATTTTCGTCTTTATTTTCTAGTAATGCCCTTGAGATCATCTTTTCAGAAATATCCACCCCTACGACGGCGGATGCACCCATTTCAATACAGTATTTCGACAACTCCCCGGTTCCGCACCCAAGATCCATTATCCGTTTCCCCTTCAGATCTGGAAGGGCATCTTTCATTGCAGGCTGTTCAAGGAAATCATTATAGGTCATTTTGGAATCACGCAAATTCATGTATCCTTCAAAAAATGTGGGATTGTCATAAATATTTTGTTTCATAGTTTTCCTTCTTTCTCTTATTATTCAATGGTTTCACAAAAATCGGCCAGGCTCAAAAACACTTTTCGTCAGGTCCCTACTAAAAACATAGGCGGGCATAGTACCCAGCACTTCCATACTTCCACTCTTGAATTTCAGACCGGTCTCTTCACTTAGGGCTATGACAGGCTTACGGTATTCTTGAATAAACTGATGAATCAGCGGGTCATTTTCTTCCTCATAATGACACCATATAGAAAAGTCATTGAGGAAAGACAATCCGTCTCTCTTCTTCAATTGGACATCATTATCATCCATATGGATACACGTTGCTATATTACTGCCCATGACAATCGCACCGGCACTGCCGCCGTAAATCATGCCGCCTTCTTCTTTGAAAGCCGATAAGTGGATGTGGAAATCCGATTGAAGAATAGTATGCATTAAACTGAACGTGTTTCCACCCCCTATATACACAGCAGAGTATCTCTTAAGGTCATCCTGGGTCTTCCCCCTAAGATCCACCCACATCGTAATGTCTTTAACCCCCAAAGGTACAAATACACTCTTGATCCACTCATAACACGCCTCATACGAAATATCCCCCGGATCCATAGCCATCGGCAGATATAATAATGACCTCGCACCAGCCAATTCATCCGCAAACACCCTATCAATCGCCAACGTCTGATCCCTATCCCCACCGCCGGAAAGATACAATGCACCCATTCTAACCACCCCTTCCTATTGAAGGGACGGACCTCCAATTTCTGCCACACAATTATCATAATTATAGCAATAATCAGGGTTTGTGCCATCTTTTATTATCAGTTTGGAGGTCCGTCCCTCTATTTTGAAACTCGTTAAATCTTGAACAAGTATTCAAAAATCATCGGTACCCTTTCTCTCCATGCCACTTCGTTATGCTCCGCACCCTCAACTATTTCAAAACGACTGTCCTGGACTTTTTCTTTGAGTATACGATAGACATTCATACTTGAATCGATGTAGGTCAAATCATCAATGGTTTCTGTATTTTCTTTTGTGCCGATATCAATGTAAAAACGTTCCACCGGTGATAGATCACTTTCTTTGATCAAGTCCTCGATTTCCAGTTGATTGAACCAATATGCAGATGAAATGGAAGCCACTCTTTTAAAAATATGAGGATACATGCACGCGGCATAGGTCGATATCAGTCCACCCATTGAACTTCCAGCCATGCTGGTTTCATCTGGATTCGTCCGGTACGTACGATCGATCAGTGGCTTTAATTCATTTACGATAAATTCAATATACTTCTTTCCCTCTCCCCCTATCGATGTGCGATCTGCTGAAAACACATCAGTCATTTCCGCACTTTCCCAAGGACCATATTCGTCCAACCTCTTTAATCCTTCATTGCAGTCGATCCCTACTACAATGAGATCCATCTTTTCCTTTTCTAGATATTCTCCGATTCTCCATGCCATTCCATATCCAGCATCTTCATCCCGGTAAAGATTTTGCCCATCATGCATGTAAAGTACTTTGTACCTTTTGGTTTCCATTTCATGATAATTCTCCGGTAAATAAACACGTACTGTTCTTTGCCGATTCAATGGGGTTATAGTCACTTCAAAATGATCATACATTCTTTTAACCCTCCACTTTTTATACTAAGTGTAGCATGAGAATGGGGCTTTCTGATAAAAAGTCAAAACATTATGTAAAAAAAAGAGAAGCTGCTCATGAGCTTCCCAATTGAGGACTTATTATTGACCGAATACCTTCCCACTTGCATCAACATAAATCGTTTTGATGAGGGTCCGTTTGAATCTCTTTCTATCCTTTTCAGCGTCTATATCAATGGTTACGTTGTAAACGCCTTCGCCCAGTGTTGGTAGTTTCAGTGTACCGTCCTTAAGTTTCAGCTTGCTTTCTTTTAACTTCCCATTCTCGTAATATTCGATTGTTGTTTCTTGTTGGAGCTTCATCTTACTGTCCATTTTCTTTAAGCTGATTTCACCCCTATCAATGTTCACCTTCACAGCATCGTTCACTGTACTCTCTAAAGAAACATTCATAAGATATTTTTCTGGATTTGCAGAAGTAGATTGGAGAGTCCACTCACCAGGAATAGGGTTTGGAATCGTAAGAGTATAATGATAAGCCCCGTTAAAATATTCCCCTTCGTCTTTTTTTACATTGAAGGAAGAATGTATTGTCTGTTTCGGATCCTTCAGGGTCAAGCTGGAGGAAGAACTATTACTTATCCAATCGAAGGTGACTGAATCAGCACCTTCTTCAACAAGGACTTTTTCTTGTTTTTTCCCCTTCGTTTCTCCGCCTCTGACGTACGATGCTGCGTCAGGATTGAAAGTTGTAGATTGCTCACTGCTTTGAACATTTGCACCTGATGAATTGACCGTACTTTCATTTAAATAATCTTTGAATAAGTTAAATGTGGACGATCCCTCCTTGATGGTGAAATGGTTCCAGTCCCCCACCCTCAATTCTGTGGCATACGGCAGTCTGGAACTATTGACCGTAACAGCACCGTCATTGCTTCCATAAGGACTCAGATATAATCCACCCCAGTAAAGCGAGCTTCCAAAGCTTCCCCACTTTGTCCCTCCAAACGTATAAATTGGATTTTTATTTACATTCACATGCTGATCGGTTTCCGACCGGAAGTATGCCATATACCCAGTTTGCAGGGAGTAGGTGGCATCATTCTTACTGCCAAGGATGCCGGCAAGCCAACCTGCCCAGCTGCTATATGCCAAGTCCGCCAATTGTGAGCCGTGATGAGGTGTAGACAGGGTGATCACTCTTGAAACATAAGGAAAGGCACCATAGTGAACGAGAGCCGATTGAGTATCGATTCCTCCTTTACTATGGGCGACAACCACCACTTTCTCTCCGTAGTAATTGTAAATCTCTCGTATTTTTTGGGCGAGGAGCGCTCCGTTGTCCCACATATTCTTTGTAGGGTACAGGTCGATAAAAGCGGATTCATAACCATTTTGATAAGCGGTGTCGTACATATTGTTTTCGTTCCACCATGTATTGGAAGAGCTGTTTAAACCATGAACAAAAAGGATTGGTTGTTTAAAAGGAGCAACATACGAGGGAGTCGTACCTACATACCACTGTCCCGGAACTCCAGAAGGATCATCATTTCCGAAAGATCCGGCCTGACTCCAGGTTGGCAGGAGTAAAAACAGTGCCAAAATTGTCATATTAATTTTTTTGATCATACACTCGCTCCTTTTCTGTAGTAATAAACCTGTAAAGTATATCGACATGATTCAGAAGATATGCCCGGATTGAGAAATATGTGAAGAAAGGTCTAAACGGTGATGTGAGATTAGTAAGAATGACTCAGATGGATGATTTTACTATTAAATGGTCAATCATTCCACTTATATTAAACTTGTGTGAATCTATGTGTTCATTCTTTTATTATCGTAAAAGCTATGCTATAGTATGATCAGTTGATTTCGATTATCGATATCGCATATCGATATCAAGCGGAGGTGATAAAAGTGGAAGAGAAAGTCTTACGGAAACTATTCCTCGGTTTCATTCAAATACACATTCTTCATCATGCCAAAGAGGAGCCCATTTACGGGACATGGATGCTGGAGGAACTGAGAGAGCATGGATATAGCATCAGCTCCGGTACTCTGTATCCGATCCTGCATTCGATGGAAACTGACGGCCTGTTGATAAAAGAAGATAAAAACGTGGACGGAAAAATCAGGAAGTACTATTCCACCACTGACAAAGGAAGTGCAGTCTTGGTAGAGGCCCGACACAAAGCGTTCGAGCTCTTTAAAGAAATCAAAGATTGATAAGAAGGTGAATCACAATGAAAACAGCTATGAATCTTAAAACACTTTTAGAAATCCTTATGATTTCAACGAGACTTGGCTTCACCTCATTTGGAGGGCCTGTTGCCCATCTTGGTTATTTCCATGAAGAATATGTGCGCAGAAGGAAATGGATGGATGAAAAAAGCTATGCTGATCTCGTTGCCCTTTGTCAGTTCCTGCCTGGACCGGCAAGCAGTCAGGTCGGGATGGGTATAGGCATTATGCGTGCCGGCGTGCTTGGGGGTATTGTTTCTTTTCTCGGATTCACTCTCCCTTCGATTGTAGCATTAATACTCTTTGCACTCGTCCTCCAGGGTGTGGGGGTGACGGATGCTGGATGGATCCATGGATTAAAAATCGTTGCAGTTGCAGTAGTCGGTCATGCGATCTTAGGGATGGCACAAAAGTTGACGCCGGATTTAAAGAGAAAAGCCATTGCCCTGTTCGCTCTGGTAGTCATTTTGATGTGGCAGACCGCCATCTCCCAAGTGGCAGTGATCCTTCTGTCTGCTCTTATCGGCTTCCTACTCTATAAACATCATGCTTCTGATCAGGAAGCAAGAGTGAAGGTCCCGATTTCCCGCAGGTTAGCGGTGGTCTGCTTATCGATATTCTTCGGATTATTAATTCTCCTTCCGATTATCCGGGAAGCAACCACATTGGAATGGGTGGCACTCTTTGATAGTTTCTACCGATCCGGGTCTCTGGTCTTTGGTGGGGGCCATGTTGTATTACCTCTGTTGGAACGTGAATTTGTCCCGACAGGTTGGCTGACCGAAGAACAGTTCCTTGCAGGGTATGGTGCAGCCCAGGCAGTTCCGGGTCCCCTTTTTACGTTTGCAGCATATATTGGAGCTGTCGTAAACGGATGGAAAGGTGGACTGCTAGCGACGGTTGCCATTTTCCTTCCTGCATTCCTGTTGATTACAGGGGCTTTGCCGTTCTGGGATTCCCTTAGGCAGAATCCAAAGATAAAAGGCGCGTTGATGGGGGTGAATGCAGCAGTCGTAGGAATTCTGATTGCGGCTTTCTATCACCCGATCTGGACATCATCGATCCTTGCTCCTGTGGATTTTGCATTGGCGTCTATTCTGTTCAGTATGCTTGTGTTCTGGAAGCTGCCACCTTGGATGGTAGTAATTGCAGGGGCACTTGGAGGGCTTGTAATCAGGATGATGTAGTAGGATAAAGAAATACAGAAATGAGCCAGGCGATGATCGCCTGGCTCATTTCTGTATTATTAATATTAGAGAAAACTTATCTTCTTATAAACCGGTACGCCAGATATGCAATATACAATGGGGTTGCAATGTAAATTAAATAAGGAAATTCTTCATATGTCCCTTTGAAGATCACATACAATAATGCCCCGATAAAGATTGTTACGATCGTCCCATACTTAGGTAACGGAACTTCTTTCAGGCTCGGTATCCTGATCCTGCTCACCATCAGAAAGCACATCGCTGTAAAAATGACCGTCGTCACGATATTCGGAATCCAGTTACCGAACAAAGTAAGAATGGCCAGGATCCCTCCGGCAGCCGTTATAGGGACGCCGACAAAATAATGCAGGGATGATTTCGGCGGACTTGTGTTGAATCGTGCAAGACGGTATGCACCGAATAAAGGGAATAAACCTGCCACTATGAACCCTAATAATCCGAATTGGAAGAAGTATGTATAGTACACAAGGAATGATGGTGCGACCCCGAAGGTCACGATGTCCGCCAATGAATCCAATTCCTTCCCGAGAACACTGTCTGCATTGAGCATTCTTGCAAGTCTCCCGTCCATACTGTCGAGCATCATGCCAATGATGATTAAAACTGCTGCATTTTTAAATTGTCCATTTGCCGCAAATCCGATGGATAAGAATCCGCAATATAAATTCCCCAGGGTCACCATATTGGGGATTTTTTTCGTTAGTTTCATTTTTAGTCCTCGCTCTGCCAAATATTCTATTAGTATTAGAATACCATTTTATTCATCCTCATAAAGCTGTGTCATAAAAAATTTCAATATTTCCTGTAAAAAAGTCCTTTTTTAATTTACAAACCTCAAAATTAGACATACTATAAACAAGGATGATATTAACACAAATTGAACGGAATCACATTCTTAAAATATATGGTGATGATTATATGATTAGAAAAAAACTAAGAGAAATAAAGTGCCTGACTTTAAAACTATTACGCCTTAAAGATAATGCTCATAGCATCGCTTTGGGATTCACGGTTGGCTTATTGATTAATTTCGTACCTTCCTTCGGCATCGGTCCTGTCATTTCTACAGCCAGTGCAAAAATATTCAAGGGAAACCCGTTCGCGGGATTAGTTGGCGGGGTCTCTTTAATCTGGGCTTTCCCTTTCTTCTTCTATTTGAATCTTGTTGTAGGACATCTCTTCTTCCCGGTTGATTCTTCGGGTGATGCAGTAGGGGTTGGAATACAAATAGGAAAAGCTTTCATTACAGGAATGATGATCAATATCCCTTTATGCGGGATCCTGATCTATGCCATCATGAATTCTGCCGTTAAAAAATATCGAGGGACATTGCTGACGTTTGTTCAAAGAAAGTGGAACGTATAACCCTCCCTCTTTTACTTTCAAATTTTTGAAACTCTTTCACGGATTCATTCGTATATATTTTTATAATGAATTCTTACTTATGAATACCACATTTTATACTATTTCGTCTCGCACTTTGTTATAATTTAACTATTACAAGTCGAGCATAAAAGGAGAAAGAGGAGGATCGAAATGACTGGAACCATAGCTGTGATCATGATTTTTTCCATACCCATTCTCGGTATCGTTACAGACCATTTCCAAAAGCAATCCAAGCTGAAGCAAAAAATGATAGAAGATGAACTCGAACTCGAAAAACTCAAACATGAAAATTTCGTCATAGAAACCCAAAAAATGAGGCTTGAATTAGAAAAGATGAACCTTGAGGATCCCAAGGAAAAAACGCATACGATTTGAAGAAATACAGTGAAAGAGCCGGTCACAAAGTGGCAGGCTCTATTCCATGATTATGTTAAATATTCCTCCGCTAGGGATGGGTTGAGATACCTTGCCATTCCCGTTTTCAAACTTTTCATACCGTGTTTTCTATAGAAAGCTTCATTGCCCGTAGTCGAAATCAATAAAACACAAGATACATCCGCCAGTTGCTCCAATAAATCCTTCATAATAACAGTCGCAATCCCCTTCTTTTGATAATCACGGTGCACGACCACATCATAGATCGTCGCGTTGAATACTCCATCCGTCAAGGCTCTACCCACCCCAACGATACGCCCTTCTAAAATGGCCAGAGATACGATATCACTTCTGATAAATATTTTGGAAATCACCTCATCTGTATGCTTAAGCCACCCTACTGAATGGTAAACATCTTTCATTTCATTCAGCCTCTCTGGTTCAAAACGGTTCAGGATTCTTACGCTCACCGTTCCCCCTCCTTACTTTCTATTATGAATATCATATTTTATTTTCAAAAAATCATAGCTGCTTCCATTCTTTGGTTCGCTGAATGCTCCAATCCCACAAACCAATCTCCTTTTGGATAGCGTAAATCTATTAACGATTTTCCTGTTACCTCATTTCCCCCTTCAATTTGTGAATAACATCACTTACTTGGAGTACTCCCACGTTCCCCTCCTTCCTTTTTCTGAGTGACACCGACTGTTGCTGGATTTCTTTATCACCTACGACCATCATATAAGGAACTTTCTGCATCTCGGCTTCCCTGATTTTCAGCCCCATTTTCTGAACGCGATCGTCCAGTTCCACCCTGAATCCTTCTTTTTCAAGCTTTGACTTCACTTCTTGGGCATACGGGATATGAGCTTCAGATATAGGAAGGATTTTCATTTGATGGGGAGCCAGCCAAAGGGGGAAATCTCCTCCAAAATGCTCAATGATAATGGCCATGAACCTTTCAATCGATCCATAAATGGCCCGATGAATCATGATCGGTCTCTCTACACGGTTATCTTCACCGATATATTCACACTGGAATTTTTCAGGCATTTGAAAATCGAGTTGAACCGTTCCGCACTGCCAGCTTCTTCCCAGACAATCCAGAATGTGAAAGTCGATTTTCGGTCCGTAGAATGCTCCATCTCCATGATTGATATGATAATCGACGCCCCTGTCCTCTAATACACGTTCAAGATCCCCTTCCGCTTGATTCCAAAGGTCAACAGATCCCATAAAATCTTCCGGGCGAGTTGAAAGCTCGACTTTGTATTCGAAGCCGAATTTTCCATAAAACCGATCAATGAGATCGAGAACTTTATGGAGCTCTGCACGAATCTGATCTTCCCTTACGAATAGATGGGCATCATCTTGAGTGAAAGAACGGACTCTCAACAATCCGCTTAATGACCCTGAAAGCTCATGACGATGAACCAACCCAAGCTCACCATAACGAATAGGTAATTCCCGATAGCTTCGCCGCTTACTTTTATAAATCAGGACAGCTCCAGGACAGCTCATTGGCTTAATGGCGTATTTCTGATCATCCACCTCTGAGAAATACATGTTTTCATGATAATGATCCCAGTGACCCGACTTCTCCCATAATTCCTGTTTCATCATGATGGGTGTCCTGATCTCCTGATAGCCTGCCTTCAAGTGCTCCTTTTTCCAAAATTCCTCCAGTTCATTCCGCAAGAGCATCCCCTTTGGTAAATAAAACGGCATTCCTGGTGCTTCTTCCATGGAGATGAATAATTCCAGCTCTTGACCCAATTTCCTGTGATTTCTTTTTTCCACCTCTGATTGAATAGACATGCCTTTTCCTCCTTAAAATTTTGTATATAAAAAAACCGCACCCATCCCTAACCAAGGGACGAATGCGGTCGTGGTACCACCCTAATTCCGAAGGCCCAAAAATCCAATTGGTCCTTCGCTCAAGTAAGATAACGGTTTTCCCGATCATGGATACTGTCATTTCCCCATAATAGCTCCAAGGTGGTAAATCATTTTCCTTTCTTCAGGGCTTGCAGCCTAATGACCCTGTTCTCTGATAAGAAAATGGAAATGATTCGTGTCCTCTTCATAGCGCACAGCTTCATTCAATTAAAAAAACCGCACTCATCCCTAACCAAGGGACGAGTGCGGTCGTGGTTCCACCCTAATTTCGAAGTATAAAATAAAATGCTTCGCTTAAGTAAGATAACGGTTTTCCCGATCATGGATACTGACTTCCCCATGATAGCTCCGAGGTGGTAAGACATTCAATCCTCTTCAGGGCTCTCAGCCGGTGACCCTGTTCTCTGATCAAGAAAATAGTGAATGAATCATGTCCTCTTCTTTGCTTTCGTATAGTATATTCTTAATTCTGATAAAAGTGTTATTGAAATTATATGGGAGTATTTTCTACCTGTCAAGTGTACATTATACAAAAATCAGTAAAATAATTCCAACAAGAACCAGACGGTAAATGGCAAATGGAATCAACTTGACTTTATTGATCACTTTTAAGAAAAAGCGGATCGATAAATAAGCAAACAGGAATGCGCTGATAAAACCGACAAGTAAAAAAGGCATGAATTCAGCATTAAAATACATCCAGTTCTTCATCAGGGACAGTACGCTTGCACCCAACATGATCGGTACAGCCATAATAAAGGTAAAATCAGACGCTGCACGGTAGCTTAATCCAAGCAATACACCACCTGATATGGTAGAACCGGACCTTGAAAAGCCCGGCCATAACGACAGACATTGTATCAGACCAATCAACAACGCCTTCTTGTGAGTGATCTCATCAACGGTCTCCACCGTCTGTACCTTTGGACGGAACACATCTGCAGCGATCATAAGGAACGCTCCGATGGCTAACCCTGCAAGGACCGTATTTAGTGAAAACAGATGTTCATCGATATAGTCTTCAAATAGTAACCCAAGGATGACGGCCGGGAGCAAGCCAACCAATATATGTGATAGCTTTAATTTTGATGTTCTTTTTCCTTTACGGGAATACATTCCCAGTAAATCCTTGAATCTGTCCCGGAACACTATGACTACCGCAAGAATGGATCCAAGTTGAATGACTACTTTAAACGTATTGGCAGGATACTTTCCCAATACTTCTTTGGATTTGATCCAAAGATCGTCCACCACGATCATATGGCCTGTAGAGGATACTGGAGCAAACTCCGTCAAACCTTCTACCATACCGAGAATAAATGCTTTAATCAGTATTACAAGTTCCATGTTCATGTTCTCCTCTAATGAAGATGATATTTTTTGCTGACTCGTTAGAAGGGTCATCAATCTAGATAATAGTACTACAAGGACATGAAGGCGACAATAAGTATTTATACATCACCCCGTGCAGAAAGAATAAAAAAACACAGAACCAGGAATATTCCCGATTCTGTGCATCTTACGTGGAGCCGTCAATGAATGTCTTTTTTCTTAAACCTTCCTCCTCTTACCTCTGCGATATCCGCTATCGCCAGAAACGCGGAGGGATCATGCTCAGCCACGATGTCCTTCAACTTTGCCTCCTCCAGTCGTGTGATGACACAGAATATGACCTTTTTGTCATCTCCTGAAAAGGCACCTTCCCCCTTTAAATATGTGACACCCCTGCCTAACCGATGAAGGAGTGCGTCTCCAATCTCTTCGTAATTCTCACTGATGATCCAAACGGATTTAGATTCATCCAGTCCTTTAATCGTAATATCTATAAGTTTAAATGCAACATAATAAGCGAGTAGAGAATACATAGCCCTATCCCAGCTGAAGACAAAGCCTGCACTGGCTAAAATGAAAAGATTCACGAACATGATGATTTCCCCAACAGAGAAAGGAAGCCTTTTACTTGATAGAATGGCGAGGATTTCAGTTCCGTCAAGGGAACCGCCGTACCTGATGACCATGCCTACCCCAATGCCGAGAACGATCCCTCCCAATAAGGATGCCAACAGAATATCTTGTGTAAAGGCTGCGACTGGATGTAGAAAGGTGGTAGAAATCGAGAGAACGATGATCCCATAAAGCGTAGAAAATGCGAAGGTTTTACCGATTTGTTTATAACCGATGAAGAAAAAGGGGATGTTCAAGATAAAGATAAAAAGTCCCAGCTTAATGCCCGTTATGTGTGAAAGCATGATGGAAACGCCTACAATCCCCCCATCGATGACCTGGTTGGGAACAAGGAAAATCTCAAGACCGACAGCCATGATCACAGCACCTACCGTGATCAGGAACGCCCTCTTCACCACTTCTTTCAATGGGATTTTCTTATGCATGACTTTCACCTGCTGCCGTTGATGCAAGACCTGTCCTTCGATCATCATCATTCCTCCTCATGGAATACTCTATCAGAACGGCCGAATCACCCTATGCACTTGGCAACACCCAACTATGTATCATACTCTTTTCATCCAATAAGCAAAAATAAAGCCTGTATTAAATATATATTCGATTCTCCCTATTAAAATACCTGCTTATAGAGAGGGACGGACCTCGGAATAAGTCACATTTACGATCTCAAACTCGCTTGTAACATGCTTCAACACTGCATTTCCTAATAATGATGGTTTAAAAATCCAAGCGATTTAGAGGTCCGTCCCTGAAATTTGACTAAAAGGGGGAAATGAAGTATTTTTAATATTTGTATGTCTTGTGTTATCAGACAGGGAGCACTTGGGGTTCCTTTAGTCAATTAGTTTTGGGGGCTTTTCTTTGATTACATTAATGAAAACTCTATTGGTCAATATTACGATATTATTATCTTTTACTTATAATGCAAATGTTCTATTTCCATTTAAAGAAAAACAGGATTCTATTTTCAAACATAAAATCACTTATGGGCTGGTTGGATCCTTTGGGGCCCTTCTGTGCATGTTGTATCCCATCGAAACGCTTGGAGCCACCCATTTTGATTTACGGATGATTGCGATCCTGATCTCAACCATATATGCAGGATTATTATCAGGTTCCATCGTGCTCGGGTGTGTCATCATCGTCAGATATTTAATCGGAGGTCCTTACGTTGCAGTGGGTATCGCCGTTTCAGTATTGGCTCTCGTGATGGGTATGATCTTTCGGAAGATGCTCTTGAAGACGCAATACAAATTTTTAGGAAGCACCCTTATCTTTTTAATCCACTCCATTTTATACATTACGATTATTAACGTCTATATTCCAATTTTGCATCTGCCTTTTTATATTATTTACTTTTCTGTCTTTTATTTTACCTTTCTCTCACTAGTGTTCATTATCGAACACCTGATACGTACGAATAAACAGATTGAAGAAATGGTATATCTTGATAAACTGAATATGGTTGGACAAATGGCGGCTTCGATTGCCCATGAGATCCGTAATCCCCTTGCAACAGTAAGAGAATTCATACAGCATCTAAGCGAGGATTCACAGGATAAGAGGTTAAAGAGGTACTCCCCCCTCATCCTTAATGAATTGGATCGAACGAACAAAATTATCACGGACTACTTGAGCGTAGCAAGGCCTAGCGGATTTCAACTGTCAAAGCTTAACATTGAAGATGTCATCGGGGATTGTGTGGATCTGTTAAGACCTTTTGCAGCTTACTCCAATACTTCCATCATTTTTCATGAGACCGGCTCCCATCATATTAGAGGTGATGAGGACCATTTGAAGCAAGCCATCATGAACGTTATTAAAAATGGAATCGAATCTATTGAGAGTCAAGGTGAAATTTCAATCACCCTAAAAGACGATCCCTTTTCTCGCTCTATCCATATCAGAATCTCAGATAACGGAAAAGGAATGACCCCGAATGAGTTAAAGAAAATCGGTTTACCCTTTTATACAACGAAAACAAAAGGAACGGGATTGGGAAGTATGGTGACAAACAAACTTATTCGTGAAATGGGCGGAATGATTGAATATGAAAGTGAAGTGAATAAAGGGACTGTTGTAAAAATCAAATTGCCACTACTTCCTTAAATATAAAAGAGCTTGAACCCAAGCTCTTTTCTTATGGTCTTTTTCACCCTTCCCCCGCAAACTGTGATAAACTGTTTTTATCAGTATTTTCCAACATTTTTTGAAAAAAGGAGTCGAACAATGAACAAAAGATGGACATTTCTATTTGTCATGGCTGTAATCGCTTCACTGAGTATTATTACGATCTTAAACAGACCGACGGAAAAAGACTTTGAAAAGTGGCTCCAGGAAGAATATATGATCGATTGCAATGAAGATTGTTCCATCATCGAAAAGAATAGTGTTAATGGAGATATAACAGAGAAGATAAAATTTGCTGATGAAAGAGGCACCTATTCCCCTGGACTGTTCACTTTACGTATAAGTAGACAGTATAAGAGCCTGGACGATCCTTTGCATATCATACATATCGATGTGATTGGTTTTAATGGTAGGTTTTATCCCCTACATTCTGACGATGAATTATAGAGTTTATTGTTTACATAATAAAATTATGATCATAACATATTGTCTTCACATTAAGAACCCCCCGGCGCTCACTTAAGCCGGGGGGTTCAATTGCTTTTCTATTCCAGAAATCTCAATAAATCTCCATACAGAATGTCATCTGACATCCTCAACTCTTTTCTAACCGTTTCCTTAAATGGATCGCATTGTGATTCACTGACAGGCTCCTCACTCTTTTTATTGTAGCAGACATTATCCTGGAAAATATACTTGTCTGTAATGAAATCCCCATCACGGAAAATTACGGGATGATCTTCATTCCGCGTGAATAGGCTATGACCAAATGAAAGGGCATTCTTTGGGTCTATGCCCATCAAATGCAGGACCGTCGCCCGGATATCGATTTCCCCTCCAATAGTGTCGATGGTTCTCGCTTTTTCCCCCGGAACATGTATAATCAGGGGGACCTGCTGAAGCTTGGCATGATTGACGGGAGTATCCTTCTGACCCAAAAGCTCAAATACCCCCGGTTCATATTTCTCGGAAATCCCATAATGATCCCCATAAAGGACCACTACCGTATTCTGATACATCCCATTTGCCTTCAGCTTTTCAAATAATGTTTTGATCGCTTCATCCTCGTAGCGAACCGTTGTGACATATCGGTTTACAACATCTTCATCCGTAGAAGCTGTATCGATGAATTGATCATCTTCTTCCAATAAAAAAGGGAAATGATTCGTCAGGGTTATAAGACGTGTATAAAAGGGCTGTGGGACCTTCTCAAGATATGACATTGTCTGCTCGAAAAAAGGAATATCCTTGATCCCATAATTGATTGAATTTTCTTCTGTTACCGTATAGTCTCTCTTTGAAAAATAGCGATCGTACCCCAAGGTCTCATACATCATTTCCCGGTTCCAAAATGTCCGATCGTTCCCATGAAAAACAGCTGCATAGTAATCTTTTTTCCTTTTTAGCATATGTGGAAGGCTGACGTAGGTATTATCCGGTTTTCTCACAAAAGCTGACCCGCTTGATAATGGGTACAGCCCGGTATCAATCATAAACTCGGCATCCGACGTTTTCCCTTGTGCCGTCTGGTCGTATATATTACTGAAGTAAAAGCTGTCCTTTATCAGGGAATTCAAAAATGGTGTGATTTCTTCTCCATTCACTTTCGTGTTGATAACGAAGTTCTGGGTAGATTCCATGCTGACTAAAATCAGGTTTTTCCCCTCAGCAACCCCAAATAAGTCAGAAGGGTCTTTCTTCTTTGCTTGAGTATACTGCATGGGACCCTTGGTGTCAGATTTGCTCGCAAGCAGATGGGAAAATGGGTTCGTTGCGGCAATTCCTATGTCATACATGTGATAATTATAAGGGCCAACGGATTTAACCATTTGTTCCCTATCGTAGGACTCGGCAAATAAATAGGGGGATTTCAATAATCCCAATCCAATGGAAAGCACCAATAATGAAAGACCAATGCCGATATAGGTCAACTTCCATCTGCGAGGCAAGATGTCAGAAGCCGCTCTGCCCCTCTTCAACATCCATCCTGCAATGATGATATCAGCCATTAAGAGGAGATCCCATGGGCTCATCAATTCAAACGTACTCGGTCCGATACCCCCTACATTCTTGAATTGAAAAAGAATGGGGACCGTTACGAAATCAGAATAGAATCGAAAGTAAAGAAGATCAGCATAAAGGAGACCGGTCGCAATCCCCATAAAAAGGACTACCAGTATCTTCTTGACCCTCTTAAAGAAAAAAAAGCTGAATCCGATAAATATCATAATGGAACCAACCGGATTCAATACTATGAGCAAAATGTCCAGAAAAGTATCTATGTGGAGGTTGAACCCTATTAGAGAGACCAAAACGGTTTTGATCCATAGAGAAAGCAGGGCAAACCCAACCAGTTTATGTGTCTTAAAACGCGTAAAGAAATCTTTCATCCTACTCATTTCACTACCTTTGTTCCAGTCATACTGTTATATTCCCTGATGAGTATTGTCATGGCATTCAAAACCTCTCGTTCATTGTGTTCACCCATGAGTGCCACCTGCACCCAATTCCTTTTGATCAAATATTCACTTTCATAGCTTAATAAGATACCCCTGCTTTTGCAGGCATCTCCGAATTGTCTACTACACTGTTCCCTATTTAGTGCAATGGTAATCACACCGGGGGAAGAATCTTCCCCCCCTAAGATATGAAAACCTTCATCAGCCAACATCCGCCTTACCTTCTTGGAGATTTTCAAGGTCTCATCATAGTCAATCAACTGAAGAGCTTCTTTTAAAGAGGCCAGTAGATTAGAAGAATGCGTATACGGAATACTTCTATTACAAGCATACATACCCACATCCAGATATCTGGGTATTGAATCACTTGGTTCGATTACTTCACGATGAAAGATCAGGGCAAGTCCTGGATACGAGCCAAGTCCTTTTCCGCTTACCGAGCTGGCGAGAAACACGTTATTAAAATCGACTGGAACCGTTCCGACCGAACTGCAGGCATCGATACAAAGTTCTACTTTGTATTTTTGACAGAGGGGAAGAATTTCTTCTACATTATATAAATAACCTGTTGAGGTCTCACAATGGACCGTCCACAGCCACTTAATATCGGGATCACATTGAAGGACGGTTTCGATTTCTTCCAGCGTAATATGTTCATTCCACTCCTTTTCGAGTGTATGATAGGTTAAATCGAATCGTTTACCATGATCCATCAATCTGCTGCCGAATTCTCCGTTTGAAAGAATCAGACCTTTACCCGGTAACTTTTTCAATTGAGCTGCCATCATATCATTTGCTAACGTTCCCGTTCCCACTGCCACCTGTACATGGTTCGTACCCGTCATATCACGTAAACCCTCTCTTACAACTTCCATTTCGTGAAGAAAGGAACTGCTTCTATGAGAAGTTGCGTCCCTTTTAAACGCGTCCTCCACCCTTGTATGACGCGGCACTGGACCTGGCAGAAAAGACTGGGTGGTTATTGCACCCGTTTTACGGACCATTAAGCGTTGAAACGCTTTTGTTGAATTCTCGAAGCTAGCACGGGTCAGATACATGGGTTGAAATCTTGCTTCCTCTTCTCCCACAAGTTCAGCAAACGGTAGAAATCCCATCCGCTTATAAAGTCTAAGCTGACGTACCGTGCCGGAAATCAGTGCCATAGTAAATCCATGCTCCAAACAATAGGACACGAGGCGGTCACATAATTGATAAAAGACCCTTGTACTTCTATACTCTTCTTTAACTGAAAGGAGCCTGATTTCACATGGGACGGCCTGAACAGGTAGATACTCATCCAGATTGTTCAGCTTTTGATCCAATGAAAAGGGCCGTTTGGACCTTACGGCAATCATCCCGACGACTTCCTTATCAGCTTTTGCGATTACATATGTATTCTCATCGTGAAATTTATCCACCAGTATATGATTTTCATTTTCTTCGTGCTGAGGGATTTCTTCTACGAAAGTTTGATAATTTAACGTGTATATTTGTTGAAATTCATCTTCTTCGCATGCAATTTTATATTCTAAAGGATTATTATTCATACTTGTACCTCCTATGTTTGGACGGAATGATGAAATGATCGGTTTTGGAACAATAGGACAGTTATAAATAGAGCCCCAAGGCCAGCAGATATAGTGAATGAACCTTCAATCACATAGGCGGTTATCGGGATGGTACCCATTGAAAGAAAACCTGAGAATGTATATCTCCTAATGATGATGTATAAACCGCCCATCATAATAGCGAAAACACCAATACTTAACGGACAGAGAAATAATGCTGAAGCCAAATAGGCTACAACCCCCTTCCCCCCATGAAATCCGAGTTGAATGGGGAACAGGTGCCCGATCATGATCAATATCGCACTTATGATCAAATAGCCCTCCCCATCCGTCAGTATAGAAGTGAAGGATAATGCCAGTATAACTTTGCCGGCGTCTATAACGATAGTCAGCAAAAACCCTTTCTTACCTGCCACTCTGCCTGCATTCGTTGCGCCTACATTGCCGCTTCCGATCTTACGAATATCCTTACCAGTGAACCATTTCACTATATAATAAGCGCCTGTAATGCTGCCCAAACCGTAAGAAACCAATACGATTACACTCAAGATAAATAGTTGACTCATCAAACCTGCTCCCTGCTTTATATGTTAATAGACGATTGAAGCAAAAGGAAAGTTTCATATCTTTTACCTTACACCTTTCCCTTTCTTCTTTAAAAGATAAAAAGGAGCATAGAGAAGGAGAAATAATAAAAGACTCACCCCTTCAAGTGAAAGGAGATACCAGGGATACTCCCCTAAATAATCAATCGGGCTTCTGTTATACGGTTTATGCATGAGAAACATGTAGTTTGCTCCTACCACTTTATTTACTGCATACGCTATGACTGCGATTCCATTCAATGCCGCAAACGCCCTGATCAAAGATCCGAATGACAGTCTGTACGCTTCTATCCACACCATGTACAAACATGATAGAACAATCGACAAATGGGCCATAAAAAATTGAAAGTACCTAAAATGAGGAAACCCAAAAAATAATTCAGGTGTGACAATGGCGATAAATGCCCCTGACATACTGGAAAAGAAACTGATTTCAAAAATTCTATAATTATTGCTTATAAGCATGATGGTACAAAGATACAAAGACAAAGAGCATAATTGAAAAGGTAAATTTATCGTTACATCCCACTGATCATTCAAACCATACCAAAGCTGAAAAGACACTTCACTCAATACGAGTAAAAAAATCAGGAACCATTTCACCCAACTCTTCGCCCTGCCCTTTAGACGATTTCTAAAGATAAATAAGCCCGTCATGCATCCTACAGAAAAAATGACCGCTGCCAGATGAGAACCTGAAAACAACTCAAACGGATACTCCTCATACCTGAAATTCAAAACCTCACGAATCAAAACCTCAAATCCCCCCTACATACACCCACCTATACTATATTCTCCCAACATGCCTCCATTTCCTTTAAAGGGACGGACCTTGATTTCACCTCTTACTTTCCTGATTTACAGCATTTTATGCGCCATTCTTTAGGGACGGACCTTTCATGCCAATATGTATATTCCTTCAACCCATTCTAATCCAGAATCAAACACAAAAAATCTCCCATTCCGATTTATGAATGGAAGATGCACGTTATTGAACCTTCTGCAGCGGAAGGACCTGTTTATTATGAATGAAATCAAGCGCCAGCCGATTAAATTCAGTCGGCCTTTCTACATTGCAAACGTGTCCGCAACCGTCAAGGAACACTTTCACAGCAGAAGGATCTCCTTTGGTATCTTCATCAAGAGAACGGACAAACAGATGATCTTCTTTTCCAGTAATGTACAGTTTCGGGATGTGTGAAGCCCTTTCCTGCACAGAGGCATAGGTGGATTTCACAAAGGGGGTAAGCTGATACCACCCCAGAAAATCTTTCCGTTTCATTTTCTTCGCTTCCCGAATAAATAATTTCCTCGAAATTCTATGATTTTTTTTGGGCATCATGACGTATGCGAATAATTTATATAACCACATGAATGGAATCATGCCCTTGATCGCATGCCCCGCTTGCAGTAAAGAGTTTGAGAATAAAGTGAAACGAGTGATGCAACCACCAAGAACCGCCGTTTGCACCCGATCTGGAACTTGCTGCATCAGTTCATGAATAACCACTGAACCAAGAGATATACCGATAAAGTGAGCTTGTCCAACCCCAATTTCATCCAGAACCTTTACGATCTCACGAACAATTAAATTGATTGTAAATGGTTCATTATAGGTATCAACCCCTGGTGAATTTCCATGACCGGGCAAATGAACCGTCACGACGTTATAATGATTTTTAAACGTTTCCATTTGTTTGCAGAAAATACTCGAGGTCCCTCCGATTCCATGAAGGAAAACCACATATTCTTTGCCGACTCCCTGATGTACAGTGTATTCTAGCATCCATTTCTCCTTATAAACAGCACAACCTACCAAAAACTTGGAATGAATCAGGTAATCAATCAGGCACCGCTTTCTTCTACTATCATCTTCTTTAATAGAGAAACCGTATATTTTGATCCAATCACATGATACTCCCGACGTTTTTGAAGCCTTACCTTAATGTATCTTATATTCTATCTTATCCAGTTGTTCCTGTCATATAGAAACAAAAGAAATTCCGAACATTTTGTGATGATTGAAGTTATGGGTGGCCATTATCACATCGGAAGTGGAAATAGAGGTGAATTTCTCTACGATCTTTGGACATACGTCTTTCTCCTCAGCTGTCATATTTCATTCATACAATCTTCACATACCCTTTTCATTCCTCACCATTTCCATTCACATTCATTTTATACCCTTTAGATGAGCTTAAATCAGAAGGGAGAAAATAGAATGAATACACTAGTTAGAAATATTTGTTTATCAGCAGCCATTGTAGGGATCGGAGCCGGTACGGTTCAGACTGCCTCTGCGCAATCAGGTCACCCACCAATGAATGACAACAAATTTCTGAACATCGCCCACAGAGGGGGATCAGGTTACGCCCCTGAACACACGCTGCCATCCTATCAATTAGGTGACGAAATGGGCGGAGACTACATAGAACTTGATCTACAAATGACAAAAGACGGTAAATTGGTTGCCATGCATGACGAAACACTAGATCGAACAACGAATGGGAGTGGACTTGTTAAGGATTATACGTTGAATCAAATCAAAGAATTGGATGCGGGTTCCTGGTTCAATCGGATGTATCCAGATAAGGCCAAGTCAGAATATAACGGTCTTAAAGTACAGACTCTCGAAGAAGTCATCCAATATTTTGGTAAAGACAAGCATTATTATATTGAAACAAAGTCACCTGAAGTATATCCCGGAATGGAGGAAAAATTACTTATGATATTAGAAGACTATAATCTTACTAGACAGAACGGTCCTTCTAGTAAAGTGATCATTCAGTCTTTTAGTGAAGCAAGCCTTCAAAAAGTTCATGACATGAATGCAGACATCCCCCTTGTCCAGTTAATTGATTATAAGAAGGATGCAACCATCACGGATGAAGAGCTTGACCATTATGAGGAATACGCCGTGGGTCTTGGAATGAGTTATAAAAAAATTGATGAAGCATATGTCGAAAAAGTACGGGAACATGATCTTCTTATCCACCCATACACTGTCCTTGAAAAAGAAGATATGAAAAGATTGATTGAGTGGGGAGTGACGGGAATGTTCACTAACTATCCTGATCGCTTAGAAGAAGTATTAAAAGAAATGAAGAAGAAATAGTCATTAATACAGAAGAGAGCTGCCATGATAGGCAGCTCTCTCTATTTATCTTTGCTTATATTCATATTTAACAAATAATGGAAGAAAAAGGGAAATAACAAACGCCATGAGAACGATAAGGCCGAATGTCAACGGTTTCGATAGCCCTTGGGCAGGTGCGATTAATAAACCGAATACTACAGCAGGTACGATAATAAGTAGGGAAACAATAAATTTTGAAACAAAATTGATTGTATGCCTCTTTCCACATTGGCTGCACTCAATCGGTTTATAGGAACCCCAAATTGAAAATACTATCTCTTTCCACTTAAATTGATTACTACATACATTACATTTCTGCAAAGCTTTGCCCCCTATATGAAACAACTACTTTTTCTCTAGTTTACCATTTTCAGCTTGGGAGTAATAGATGATATTTGGGTCCGTCCCTAGAAAAGATGTAGATACAGGCAGGGATTTTCACATTTTATTCGAATATTGTACTATAACACTAATTGGTAAGGAGTAACTGCATTGATACAATCTTTCAAATTAAATGTTCAAACATTTGGTCAAAAAATGCCTGTTTATATTTTTCAAGTCGATGATGTTCTTGTAGACACAGGACCATATAGTATGAAAAACGAAGTTCGTACGATCTTCAAAGAGCTTCCGATAAAACGGGTCATCCACACCCATCACCATGAAGATCATACCGGCAATAGTGCTTGGATTGAACGATTTTATTCCCTTCCTCAATGGATTCATCCCCTGGGAATCGATAAATGCAATCAAAGTACCAAACTGCCCTTCTACAGGGCCATGTACTGGCATAACCGTGCTTCGTTTCATCCTATGGCTCTTCAAGAGGCTACATTTGAGACCGAACACCATTCGTTTCAAATCGTCCATACTCCCGGTCATGCTGAGGATCATATTGTCCTGATCGATGAAAAAAAAGGGATTTGCTTCTCCGGGGATTTATATTTATTTCATTCTCCCACGTCTAATTTCTCTTTCGAATCGGTACCAGAATTGATTCGTTCCATAAACAAAGTCCTAATGTATTCCTTTGAAGAGGTGTATTGTTCTCATCAAGGGTACCTGAAGCACGGTAGAAAGCTGCTCGAGAAGAAACGGGATTACCTTCTCCGCCTCCAGGAATCTGTCAAACATGCTCACCTGGAGGGGAAATCAGCCAAGGAAATACGTAAAAGCCTCCTCCCGAAAAACAAACTGTTTCAATACATCTCTTTCTTTGAAAATTCTCCAACACACACCATCAAGTCAATCATCAAAGAAATATCCTAGATGAAAGGTCCGTCCCTCACAGAGGGACGGACCTTTCATCTAAACATTTTCGATATGTGTAAGCTTTCGCCTGAAATCAAACTTGTTGATGATATCCAAGATTCTTGTAGCGATAAATTGACATGCGATGGCGAATAGAATGATTTTCAGATCGACTACGATCCCTGTTAACAATAATACGCTGCCATTTATTCCGAATAACGTCTTCCCCGGTGAGTATCCTTTCAGCTTTGAAATGATCAGGGCTAAAATGTCCATGCCCCCGGAGGATGCACCCATCCTGAATAGGACTCCGACCCCGACTCCAAAAAGGATGCTTCCAATGAGAAGATCCACCAATACAAATGAAACAGTCCCCGTCACCAATGGATCTGCCGCATCCACCACCACTGAGGTGACTGTTACGCAATACATGGTCCAGAAGGCATTTCCCTTTCCCAGCCACTTCACAGCTGCACCCAATAAACACGCGTTCATTACCCACAATGTAACCGCAAAGGGGACATGGAGTAAATAGTTTAATAGCACACTCACACTTGCTGCACCACCGGAAGGGATGAAGTGGGGAAACAAAAACACTGACATAGTCAAACCCTGTATGGTTGATGCCAACCCTAAAATACCTGCTTTTCTCAACACACCCATATGTACATTGCTCCCAATTCTGTAAGAACTCTATTTTATAGTTTAGTAGTTCGTATCAGAATCTTCAACACCTAATTACTCATGGAAGCAGTGAATCATTCACATATGAGAGACTATCTGCTGAACATCATTATACCTGCCCCATCTTGTTTGACACCTTCCGTTCATGCTCAATCAACCATTTCTTCCGGTTAAGACCTCCTGCATATCCTGCTAAATCACCATTTGCCCTGATCACTCTGTGACAAGGTATGATGATGGCGAGCTGGTTACAACCGTTTGCCCTGGCCACTGCACGGACGGCGGCGGGATGATCAATATTTTGGGCGACCTCGGTATATGATCTTGTTTCTCCAATTGGAATTCTTTTTAGCTCCCTCCATACATTTCTTTGGAATGGAGATCCACTCATATGGATAGGAGTGGTAAACGCTGACAAGTTCCCGTTAAAGTAAGCGTCCAGTTCCTTTTCTATAGAACGAAGTGGTTCTGATGTGCCCGGGATGATTACTGACTTTGTTTTATGCCTCAACCTTTCCACTTCCCGTTCCAGGCCACGCCTGTCAACAAACTCTAATAAATGAAGTTTCTTTTCATCAGAAATCCCGATCATCGGCCCGAGTCTGGTATCGATCCACGCTGTTTTTAACACAGTATTATGTCCGGAGCAAGCCGGAGCTGAACCCATTATTTTTGAAAAAGCGTCTCTAAATCCGCTTGCTGATTCATAACCGGTTACATGTTGGGCGTCAATGACTTTGGCACCAGATCTGATTTCTTTCATGGCCAGCCCCATCCTGCGTGCTCTCGCATATTCAACAAATGTCATGCCAAACCTTTTCTTAAATTGGCGCCGGGCAGTGGATGCATCCACCGATAATTGCTGAAAATCCTTATCCTTCCAGCGCTTCTCCGGATTTTCCTCAACAGCCTCCACTAACATTTTCACCACTTCCGATACACTATTCGGGTGAGATAATGGTTTACATCTCTTACAAGGACGATAAGATGAAAGCAATGCTTGCTCTGCTGTCTCAAAGAATTCACAGTTCTCGAATTTCGGTTTTCTGGCTGGACAAGAAGGTCTGCAAAACACTCCTGTTGTCTTCACTCCCACGAAAAATACACCCTCATAATCCACTCTCTTGTCTACCAATGCGTTATAATACTCTGTTTGCAATTCATGCGAAATCACACTCGAGTCCCCCCTACATCCATTTCGTAATCCTATTAATCCTATTAATCCTATTATACATACATCAAAAAGCGATGCAGACGAAAATCAGGCATCCATTTTTTCAAGAGGGACGGACCTCCGAATTTTTCGTTTAATAAGCAGGGATTCCCCCTCCTAATAGATAATCTATTACTATAACCAATTATGCTGATATAAGGAGTTTTTCGTATGAACCTTTCCACCGGACAATGGAATAAGGCAAAAGATTATATCCGACAGAATGCACGGCCTCTTGAACAGAAGTTATTCAACTTTCACTTTGAAGAAGGAAGTAAAGATGAAGCCATCCAAGAGTTATCTTGTTTTCAAAATGAAGACGGAGGATTCGGGCGGTCAATCGAACCTGACTTTCGCCTGGACAAATCCTCTCCACTTGCTACCACCATTGGATTACAAAAGGCAAAGGAATTAAGACTCCCCGCGTTTCATCCTATCGTTCAAAAGGCTATGAATTATTTACAAAACGAATACGATGAAGAAAACGAAGGTTGGAATGCTGTACCCGAAGAGGTCAATTCAGCGCCTCATGCACCATGGTGGCATTTCGATCCTGAGAGGGGTCATTGCGGCGTCCAAACGACTTGGGCAAATCCAAATGCAGAAATCGTAGGATATTTCCATCGGTTTCAACCTGATCATCCCCGTCTTCAAGAATGGACGGAAAAGGCGGTCAGTGAACTTACTGGATTAATCGAGCCAATCGACATGCATGATTTCCTCTGTTACGAAAGGTTGTTAAGTGAAGTGGAGGGGAAAACCAAATCCACTCTATTCAACATTCTCTCGACGAATGTGCGTAAAACGGTTTGCACGGATCCTGAGAGGTGGAATGAATATGTAGCAAAACCGCTTCAGCTAGCAAGTGAACCTTCATCACCCTTTTATGAGATATTGGAGGATGTCATTAAGATACAATTGGAGAAGGAGTTAGAAGCGCAACACCATGACGGGTTCTGGCAGCCCACTTGGTCATGGTTTGGGCACTACGAAGAAACATGGCCCCTTGCGGAAACGGAATGGCGGGGAATTTTGACCGTGGATATGTTAAAAGTCTTCAAGGCGCATCATATGATGTAACCAATTGAAAGATAGTATTCTTCTATTGTCTCCACAAAAAAACTCGGGAAGACAACTGTCTTCCCGAGCTTTTCCCACTCACTTAAAGTTCTTCTCA
This sequence comes from Bacillus sp. es.034, assembly GCF_002563655.1. Taxonomy (GTDB): domain Bacteria; phylum Bacillota; class Bacilli; order Bacillales; family Bacillaceae_B; genus Rossellomorea. The sequence continues at coordinate 3,232,923 of NZ_PDIY01000001.1, forward strand.
AACCATCTCTTCGCTTCATCCACCTCTTCACGGCGAAGCTCATGCCCTCCATCTGTCCAAAACTCAGTAACGGAAGAATGTGCCTTTTTCAGGTTTTCCACCAGTTCCTTTGTTTCATTCAAAGGTATAAGTGGATCGCGCTTACCGGCACCAATAAAGACCGGGACACCGGATAAATCCGGCAGTTCGATCCCGCGTCTTGGTACCATGGCATGAAACAGGATACACGCTTTCAATGATTCTTTTATATGGTACATCATGCTTGCCGCAATGTTTGCTCCATTCGAATAGCCCAAGGCAACTACATTTCCACGGTCAAATTCATAGTCATTCGCGCTTTCATCAATAAATTGTTTCAATTCATTGGTACGGAATACTAAATCCTCTTCATCAAAGACCCCTTCCCGCAAGCGGGCAAAAAAACGGGCCATTCCATTCTCATCCACGTTCCCCTTTACGCTTAAAACGGAGGCTTCCGGTGCAATCATTTCGGCAAGGGGCAATAAATCGCGTTCATCTCCCCCTGTCCCATGCAGCAGCAAAAGTGTAGGGAGATCTTTGTTTCCTTGCTTGAAAATATGTTTCAAGAGATTGTCCTCCTTATTCTTTCGTATCCAATGGTTTTAGTTTCGCTTCAATCGATTCTCTTTGGGTTTCAAAATATGGTGGAAGAGATAGATTTTGTCCTAATGTATCAAAGTCCTCATCCGTTTCAAAGCCTGGACCGTCTGTTGCAAGTTCGAATAGAATGCCATTTGGTTCACGGAAATAGAGGGAACGGAAATAGTAGCGCTCCACAAACCCTGAGTTTGGCAGGCGGTTTTCTGTAATCCACCCTACCCACTTTTGTAACTCAGTTTCGTCTTCAACCCGGAATGCTACGTGGTGGACGCTTCCTCTTCCCGGTCTTTCCTGAGGGAGATCATTCCGTTCTTCAAGATACACTTCTCCACCTGTTCCGCCTTCCCCTGTTTCAAATACCCGGATATCGGCTTGGCCTTCTATGTCGGAAGGAAAGCTTCCAGTTTCTTTAAAGCCGAGAACATCTTTCAATATAGCAGCTGTGCTCTCCCCACGAGCGACGGTTAATGTGATAGGACCTAAACCGACAACCCCATGTTCAACTGGAACCGGACTCTTATCCCAGGGCTTCCCGCCGGACACTCCTTCATTCGTTTCATCAGATACGAGCATGAGGCGCTGACCTTCAAAATCACGGAAGCTTATTGTAGATCGGCCGGTGTGATGAGATATATCATCATGATCGACTCCGAGCTCTTCAAAACGCTGTTTCCAGTAAGACAATGAGTCATCCGTCTTTACCCTCAGTGCCGTCAATGAAATACTGTTCGTTCCTTTATATGTGTTTCCTGCATGTGGAATCTCAAAGAATGTAAGGTCCGTCCCTGGATTCCCTCTTTCATCTGCATAAAATAGGTGATAAACAGAGGTGTCATCTTGATTGATGGATTTTTTCACTAATCTTAATCCGAGGGTTTTTGTATAAAATTCATAATTTTTCTTTGCATTTGCTGTTATGGCAGAAACGTGATGCTGCCCTTTTAATGGTTTTAGGTTCATTTTTTTCACTCCTTAAGGGATAGTATTACCTTATAGATGTATCATACACGATAATTATCTTTAATTCAAGATATTTTATTTCAGAGTTTTTATCGCTTCTCATAGTGAAAAGAAGCGCAATGAATATAAAAAAACATCCATACAAGTTGTAAGGATGCCTATAATCCGTTTGTTTATGCTTCATTGTTTTTAATCGTTAAAGCTTGAGACAATGTTGAGGTGATGGTGAGACTTTCGAAATTCAATCCAAGTTGAACCGCGGTTTGAGCGATTTCAGGTCGCAGTCCCGAAAGAATTGGTTTCACCCCAATGAGTTGAAGTGCGTCAATCAGCTGAAAAATCTGATGAGCTACCATCGTATCAATTAATACGACACCGGATAAATCGATGAACAATTGGGAAACTTCCATATGGACACATTGCTCCAAGGCGTTTTCTAAGATCAGTTCCGCCCTTGTAGGATCGATGTTACCTACAAGAGGTAACAGAGCCGTATGTGAATTCAGGGAAATGACCGGTGAGCTAAGTTCATTAATGATTTCCTGCTGATTCTGGAGCTGTTGTTCCATAACTTCAGACTGTAACTCCACAAAACGCATCATGACACGGTCGAATGCTTCAATGATCACCTTGCTCCATAAATTAAATTTATTAAATATACCCTCATCCAAATGAGAATCTGCAAATTCTTTTAAAAAATCCAGGTATTGATTTCTTACCCTCATAAATTCCTTGAGGATATGATGGGTGGGAGTATCTAAATGTTCCTTATCATTAGCAAGGGTTAAGACCCATTCGTCAATATTCTTACTAAACGTTTCTCTATCTTCTGCAAACACGTTGCAGAGAATTCCGTGAAAATCAAAATTTTGCTTTTTTAATTTTTCAATCACTTTCGGATCGGTGGAAGAATATACCCCACTGGTTGCACTTTTGTCCAGCGATTCATACCATTCATCTGTCAATTGACGAGCCTTGCCCAATAAAAATGTATGTACTTCTTTGTTTCTATGCATGTATGATTCCTCCAATAATATCCATCAAAATATTCTGTTACCTCTTCCCAATCTGACGTTATGAGTAGTCGGGATATCATACTCTTTTCAAGTGGAATGTTCAAACCTATCTTTTCTCTCCTTCTATTATATAACACATTCATGTTTCTATGTCATTCAGAGGCCACCCCGGTAATGAATATACTGTGAAATGGTAAGGAAAAAAACGGATCATATGCTGGAAAAGTAAAGAAGTAAGTATAATAAGCATTTTCGAATAATATTACATTATTTTGTAAACCCCCTCTACAATTCACAATATAAAGTGTATAATGGGGGTATTAACAGAGAAGCAGACAGCAAGGGTATGTCTCGATATACTATTTTGATGTATAGGGATCTACTATTAGAAACCAACCTCTAATCTTAATATGATGTCGTATTCTTACTACTTAGTCATATGTCAAAATAGTTGGGAGCTGATGGAAGAATGAATGACAATCTGACAAGAAAGTGTATCGAAACGCTTGCTATCCAAAGTGCCTATCATTTTTGCGAGACTATAGGTCTCAAACCGAGTTTACTTAATTTGACGATGATCACAGGATTTTCTGAAGAAAAGATCCTCGAAATACTTGAAACAAAGTTTAGTAATCAAAGTGTAAGAACAGAAGATCACTCTTTCTAAATCTGTGTTTCCCCTTTATTACTCTACAAGCCGATTTCCCTTCATCTCTAACATTACGTTTTGCCATTTCCAAAACATCCATAAATAGCAGTCTACTTTCATTAATGACCATAAATAAAAAGAAAAAGGCAGCTCCATTTCTGGAAGTTGCCTTTTTAATAGGGTGATCATAATACATTAAAATATCTTGCTTCCGGATGGGCGAAAACCATGGCCGTTACCGATGCTTCTGGTTCCATCATGCATCCGTCTGTTAGTTGGATCCCGATTTTTTCAGGTTCGAGAAGCTTAAACAGCTTCTTCTGATCTTCAAGCTCTGGACACGCAGGATACCCAAATGAAAAACGTTGACCTTGATAATGGGTACGGAACCGGTCCTGCATCGTAAAGTCTACGGGATCCGGGAAACCCCATCGGCTTCTCATCATTTCATGAACCCTTTCAGCCAGCCCTTCTGCTGTTTCCAAGGCAATGGCCTGCAATGCGTGACTTTCCAGGAACCTCCCTGCTTCTTTCAACTCCTTAGCCCATTGCCTGATTTTCACCCCGGCCGTTACGGCGAAGAATCCGACATAATCCATTTCCCCACTTTCAACCGATTTCAAATAATCCGCTAAACACAATTGCTGATTCCCTGGTTGCCTCGGGAAATGAAATCGTTCCACTTCTGTTGATGAATCTTCCGGATGATAAATGACAACATCATCACCATCGGACTGAGCAGGAAAGAATTGATATCGTGCAGATGCATGGATCATCCCTTGCCTTTTTGCTTTTTGGAACAACTCATCCGTTACGGCTTTCAGGCGGATCGTTCGTTCATCCCCTTCTTCCAGCAATCTTGAAATCTTCCCTTTCATGCCCAAATGATGACCAAGAAGCATTTGCTGATTGATATAGGGGTGGATTTGATCCAGCGAAAATTCCTTTATAGTATGAGGTTTCAAGTCTGGTGGGACATGAACCTTAACATCCTTTGATACGGCTGAACGCACTTTCACTGCAACGGATGATGTGGCTCGACCAGACGTTTCATCATGGACTACGAGCCTTCTTTGTTTCTCACGGCTTTCCTCTTCCAGTTGCAGCCTTGTTTCTTCATGCTGGATTCCATTCATGATACTCAACCCATCCATTGCATCCTTGGCATAAAGGACCAGCCCGTCGTATTCCCTGCCGATTTTGTTTGTAGTGAACTTCCTGGTGAGGGCTGCTCCCCCGACGACAAGAGGAACTGAAATATCGGACTGTTTTAAATCTTGAGCAGTGATGACCATTTGTTGAGCAGACTTCACCAAGAGACCGGACAAACCTACGATGTCAGGCTTTTCTTCCCGTATGACCCCGATCAGTTCCTGCGGAGTTACTTTAATGCCTAAATCAATCACTTCATATCCATTATTACTGAGAATGATATCTACAAGATTTTTACCGATATCATGAACATCCCCCTTAACCGTAGCCAAAATTACTTTGCCCTTGGATGAGGAACTTTCCGTTTGTTCCATATATGGTTCCAAATGAGAGACGGACGCTTTCATGACCTCGGCACTCTGTAATACCTCGGCAACGATCAGCTGGTTATCATTAAATAATCTTCCAACTTCGCTCATTCCGGCCATAAGTGGGCCATTGATGATATCGAGGGGGGCGTCGTATTTTTCCAAAGCAATGTTTAAATCAGCTATCAACCCCTCTTTCGTGCCTTCCACGACATAATGGGCCAAACGTTCTTCTAAGGTCATTGTGTTTACAGGAGCCTTTACTTCTTTCTTTTTCCCCCTGTAAAATGCTGTGAATTCAGCAAGGGATTCATCCGTCGTTTCAAATAAAAGCTTCTCAGCCATACGGACTTCCTCCTGTGGAATTGAGGCAAAGCGCTCTAACTTTTCCGTGTTGACTATGGCATAGTCGAGTCCAGCCTTTGTACAGTGGTAAAGGTATACAGCATTGAGGACTTCCCTTCCGACAGGGGGCAGCCCGAATGAAACATTGCTGACGCCAAGGATATGAGGGCAGTCAGGCAAGGCTTCTTTAATCTTCTTGATTCCTTCCACCGTACTATTGGCTGATCCTATATATTGCTGATCCCCCGTACCGACAGGGAATACGAGGGGGTCAAAGATGATGTCTTCGGAAGCTATCCCATATTTCTCCGTTAGCAATTCATGTGAACGAAGGGCAATGTCCACCTTTCTCTCAACAGACACCCCCATTCCTTTTTCATCGATCGTCCCGACCACCACTGCCGCTCCGTAGGCTTTCATCAGTTTAGTGACCTTTGCAAATCTTTCTTCTCCGTCTTCCAGATTAATTGAGTTAATGATCACTTTTCCTTGAGAAAATTTCAAAGCGGCCTCAAGCACCTTCTCATCCGTTGAATCGATGACTAGCGGGACCTTTACTTTCTTGACCACTTCCTGGATAAAGACGTTCATGTCCTCTACTTCTTCCCGGTCTGGATCAGCAAGGCAGATATCGATTACCTGAGCACCGTTTTTCACCTGGGCCCTTGCAATCTCTGAAGCTTCTTCTATCTTATTCTCTGCAATCAATCGTTTGAATTTACGTGAACCGATGACATTCGTCCGTTCCCCGACCAGAATCGGTCTTCTGTCTTCATCCTCATAGATGAAGGCTTCAATTCCCGACACCGCATGGGGATGAGACACATTGGGCTTACGTGGTGGGAATCCTTTCACCACCTCTGAAAGGGCACGTATATGCTCCGGTGTCGTCCCACAGCACCCTCCTACAAGATTCAGCCAACCTTTCTCGGCGAAACCTTTCATCTTTACGCTGAGGGAATCAGCTGTTTCATTATAGTTCCCTTCTTCATCCGGAAGACCTGCATTCGGATAACAGCTTACATAGGTAGTGGCTAAATCCGATAATGAACGGACGTGGTCTCGCATGAATTCCGGCCCCGTTGCACAGTTCAGGCCAACGACCAAAGGCTTTAAATGTTCAAGGGATAAATAAAATGATTCGATTGTCTGTCCTGCCAGTGTAGTGCCCATGGGCTCAATGGTTCCGGATAACAAAATCGGGATTTCTTTCCCTCTGGAGTCAAAAGCCGTTCGAATGCCGAGGTTCGCTGCTTTTACATTTAAAGCATCCTGACTCGTTTCAAGTAATAGTACATCCACTCCTCCATCAAGAAGTCCTTCTGCTTGGACACGGTAGTTGTCTGCCAGTTCATCAAAGCTCACTCCCCCTGTCACGGATAACGTTTTCGTAGTTGGACCAAGCGATCCTGCAACGAACCTTGGCCAATCGGAAGTCGAGACATCTTCTACTGCTCTCCTGGCGATTTCGGCTGCAACTTTGTTGATTTCGTATGCTTTATAGCCTAAATCATATTCGTCGAGTACGATGGGGGTTGCGCCAAAGGTATTCGTTTCAACCACATCAGCCCCCGCTTTCAAATATTCCAGATGGATCTGATAGATTACCTCCGGCGCTGTCAATACAAGATTTTCATTACACCCTTCCAGTTCTTCCCCTCCGAAATCTTCCGGGGATAAATTTGCTTGTTGAAGCATCGTCCCCATTGCTCCATCAAGTACGAGTATTTTTTTTCTAAGCTGTTCTTCAAACAATGTGATGGCCATAGGGAACCTCTCTTTCAGTGTTGGTTTTCTCTTGAATATGATGAAACAGTTCAACGCTCATATCATATCTTACAAAAGGTGTAATCAGATATATGCCATTAAACAGCTGGATTGCTGTATCCAGCAAGTCTTTGGCTATCTCCATTCCGATTGCTCGAGCTATGACGGGATCATTTCCTGCTTCCTTCATTCTTTGTCTCGTTTCTTCCGGCACATTGATGCCTGGTACTTCATGATGAAGAAATTCTGCGTTTCTTGAACTGATCAAGGGCATGATACCGATGAAGATCGGAATATCCAGATGCTTCGTCGCTTCATATACTTGAATCAGCTGTTCATTCCCAAAGATTGGTTGAGAAATAAAATAGTCGGCTCCGGCTTTCTTTTTCTTTTCCAGCCTTTTCACAGAGGCGTCTAAATGACGAAAGTTTGGATTAAAGGCAGCCCCAACTGAAAATTGAGTCCGCTCCCGCAGTGACTTACCTGAAAACGATATTCCCTCATTATTCTGTTTAATGAGTTCTATAAGTTCCAGGGAAGAAAGGTCATAAACGGATGCAGCACCAGGAAAATCCCCGATCTTGGCAGGATCACCGGTTATCGCTAATAGATTGTGGATCCCTAATGTGTGCAAGCCCATTAAATGGGATTGAAGTCCGATCAGATTTCGATCACGGCAAGTGATGTGCACGAGAGGTGTAAGATCGTATTTTGACTTCACCAGGCTCCCGATCGCGTCGTTACTGATCCTTGGAGATGCCAGCGGATTGTCGGCAAGTGTGAGTGCGTCAATGCCGGCTTCCTTAAGTGCAGCCGCTCCCTGGAAGAACAGTTTCGTGTCGAGATGCTTTGGTGGATCAAGTTCAACAATGACCGTTTTCTTTTCCCTTACTTGCTCATGCAGCAAACTTTCATTGATGGATGGCGAAGATAATTGAACTACTTTTTTCTTTTTCACTTCTTTTTCCTTCACAGGTTCTCGGCTTTTCAATCTTGAAGCTACAGAACGGATGTGATCGGGGGTGGTTCCACAACATCCCCCAATGATTCTCGCACCCTGCAGGCGTAGTTCATTGCTGATATCCCCAAAGTAATCAGGCTCAGCAGAGTAATAGAATCGACCTTCTTCATAGTTTGGGAGACTCGCGTTTGGATAGACGGATAGAAACGCCCTTTTCGGTAAGGGAACTTCCTCTAATGAATTCACCATATGAAATGGTCCCATCCGGCAATTGATTCCGACAACGTCCGCTCCCAATAATTCCAATCGTTGAAGAGCGTCTTTGACTTCCATTCCATTTTGAAGGACCCCTGTTTCATGAAGGGAAACCTGGGCAATGACGGGAATATCCGCTTCACGTTTGGCAATGTTCAGCACGGTGGTCAATTCCTCGAAATCATAATAGGTTTCCAGCAGAATGCCATCAACGCCCTCTAATAATAAGCAGTAAAGTTGTTCCCTGAAGCTTCTTTTAATCTCTTCCAGAGTCACATTTTGTTTAATACCCCTGATTCCCCCGATGGTGCCGAGTATATAAGTGTTTCCAGCGGATGCCTTTCTTGCGAGACGCACAGCGGCTGTATTGATTTCCTTAACCGAATCCTCCAGTCCGTATCTCGAAAGCTTCTGATAATTGGCCCCGTACGTATTGGTCTGTATGATATCGGCTCCGGCATCGATATACTCTTTATGGACTTTCAACACTTCATTTGGGTGAGAAAGATTCAATTCTTCAAAGCATCTGTCCACTCCATATGAATACAACAATGTGCCGATCGCTCCATCTGCAATCAAGATTCTCTCTTTCAATGCTTCCAGCAATGGCTTCATGATCCTGCCTCCCCCTTTACAAATTGATCACGTTGTTTCGATTGATTTTTTGTATACTTTCTAAACCGTTTTGAAGATCCTTTATTAATTCATCCGCGTTTTCAAGACCAACGGATAAGCGCAGTAACCCATCTGTAATCCCTCTTCTCTCTCTTTCAGCCTTAGGCATGGAAGCATGTGACATTCTTGATGGATAGGACAGAATCGATTCGACAGCTCCCAAACTGACGGCGAATACGGGAATGTTTACATGTTTGATGAGTTGCTTCACTTCCTCTTCCCCCTTTAACCGGAAGGAAAGTACCGCTCCGGGACCCTCTGCCTGCCGGACTTGAATTTCACGACCGGGATGATAGCTCAAGCCCGGGTAATACACCTCTTCAACTTCCTTTCTGCCTTCTAGGAAGCTCGCAATCTTATAAGCCGATTCCGAAGATTCCTTCAGTCGGACATGCAATGTTTTCAGCCCCCTTAAGAGCAGCCAGCAATCCTGTACCCCGAGTACTGCCCCAAACGAATTCTGCAGAAAAGCAAGTTTCCCGGCAATCTCTTCATTTCCCGTTACCGCAAGCCCTGCTAAGACGTCACTATGCCCGGCAAGAAACTTCGTCGCACTGTGCAGGACAACATCAACCCCGAGACTGATTGGCCTTTGAAGCAGTGGCGTCATGAAGGTATTATCAAGAAATGTTAAGCAGTCATTTGCCTTGGCAAGCTTCACGACCCCTTCAATATCGGTGATATTCAATAGCGGGTTCGAAGGGGTTTCCATATAAATCACCTTCGTATTGTGCTTAATTGCACAAGCCACCTCATGAAGATCTTTCATATTCACAAAAGAGTATTCTATATCAAATTTAGTAAGGACTTCCGTGATCATCCTGTAGGTCCCCCCATATACTTCCTCCGAGACGAGTACGTGATCCCCACTCGATAATAAAAGGAAGCTTGTTGAGATGGCAGCCATACCGGATGAAAAGGCAAAGCCCCTTACCCCGCCTTCTAATTCCGCTATTGTTTCTTCGACTGTTTCCCTTGTTGGATTCCCCGAGCGGCTGTAGTCATACGTCCCATACCGATCAAAATCCTGTTGATGAAAAGTTGTAGCATGATGAATCGGCGTAGAAACGGCTCCTGTCTCTTTATCAAATCCGCGGGAATGAATGAGTGACGTCTGAAGTGAAAATGGTTTTTTACTCATACGTTAACACCTCTTTTTCCAATTGATGAAAAACATTCTCCAAGTCCTCGATCAGGTCGTCGATAAATTCTATTCCTACAGAAAATCTGAGCAATCTGTTACAGATGCCAAGTCTATTTCGTTCTTCTTCAGGAATGTCGGCATGGGTCTGGGTGGCGGGATAGGTGATAAAGCTTTCAACTCCTCCTAAACTTTCTGCAAATGTAATAATCTTCAGATGTTGTAGGAAAGGGCCGACCCATTCTTCCTTGGCAATGCGAAAGGAAAGCATGCCTCCTTTACCCGGATATAAGACGTCCGATACACAATCATGCCCTGCAAGATATTGGGCTAATCTCCTTGCATTTTTTTCATGCTGAGCCATTCTAAGGCTAAGGGTCTTCATCCCTCTTATTAAGAGCCAACAATCAAATGGGGCAAGGACTGCACCGATTGAATTTTGAATGGTATAGATCTTTTCAGCCAAGTCCTCTGTATTGACAATGACAACTCCGGCCAGAACATCATTATGGCCGCCTAAGTATTTGGTGGCGCTGTGAATAACCAGGTCCGCTCCCTCTTTGAGCGGTTTTTGCAGCATTGGTGTATAAAAGGTATTATCGACGATTAAGAGTAATCCATTCCTCTTTGAAATGCCGGCAACCTCAGAAATACTTGCTTCATTCATTAATGGATTGGTTGGTGTTTCAAGAAAAATAGCCTTCGTGCTCTTCGATATGTGTTCCTCAATAGAATGAGTATCACTTGTATCAACAAAATGAAATTTGATATTATATTGGGCTTCGTACTGAACAAATAAGCGGTAGCTTCCTCCGTAAAGATCCTTCGATACAATCAATTCATCGCCACATGAGAATAAACCAAGGATTGCGTGAATTGCAGCCATTCCCGAACTGAATGCAAATCCTCTATGCCCCTCTTCCAATTGAGCCAGTGTTTCTTCAAGGGTCGCCCTGGTTGGATTCCCTGTTCTCGTATAATCATAACCGGTTGATTCACCGATCCCTTTATGTTCATATGCTGTCGATAGATGAATGGGCAGGCTTACGGCACCAGTAGCTGGATCCTTGCGATTGCCTGCCTGGACAAGCAATGTATCAATATGTTTTTTCAACATCCTTCTCTCCTTTTCGTCCCTAGAAAATGAAAAGGGGAAAAAACAAAAAACCTTCTTATGAAAATAAGAAGGTTTTATACGTTCGTTCTCCCTCTTATCGTCCAAGTTGACATCAACTTGCTGGAATTAGCACCATACCTGTAACTGTGGCTGGTTGCTGAGGTGTCTTCGGGCCAGTCCCTCTACCTCTCTTGATAAGAAACAATATGAAATTGTAAAGTGCTTTCCCATAACTTATACCAAACAGATAAGACTGTCAATGAAAAGTAAGAATTTTTAAATTTATTTTTTAATTTGTTGAAATTTTCTTCGTTTCGGAGGCTAGTATCAATAGTGGTAATTAAATCCAAATAATAACTAGGGAAGTACTATTCAAACAAGATTTTTTGACAAGACTTCCTCATCGGCTTATCGATTTTTTCTAAATCGCGTCACCCTAATGTTTAACACCCTCCAAAAGAGTTTAAACACATAGAAGAATCTTACAAAATTTACAGGAGTGATGAGAGTGAAGGGTGTAACGTTCCAAGGAAAAGAAAAGATGGTCGTGAAAGAAGTAGCGAATCCAGAAATCCAGGTAAATACTGACATCATAGTAAGGATTACTGCAAGCGGAATTTGTGGTTCAGATTTGCACTTATACAAAGGGGGAATCGAACCGGAACAAGATTATGTTGTGGGACATGAACCGATGGGTATTGTCGAAGAGGTCGGATCCGAAGTGAAAACCCTGAAAAAAGGTGATCGCGTTGTTATTCCTTTTAATATTGGCTGTGGGAAGTGTTATTTCTGTGAGAACCAAATGGAAAGTCAATGTGATGAATCCAATCCCCATGGAGAAGTGGGCGGTCTTTTCGGATTCACTGAGATGAATGGTGGATATCCGGGTGGTCAAGCGGAGTATCTAAGGGTACCGTATGCAGACTTCACATCGTTTAAAGTTCCTGAAACAAGTCAGCTGGAGGATGAAAGTGTTCTCTTCCTTTCTGATGTTATCCCCACTGCCTACTGGAGCGTAGAAAACAGTGGTGTAAAAAAAGGCGATACAGTCATTGTGTTAGGCAGCGGTCCAATTGGACTGATGGTCCAGAAATTTGCTAAATTGAAAGGCGCCGACAGAGTCATCGCTGTAGACCAAGTAGATCATAGACTTGCTCATGCTAAACGTACCAATCAAGCAGAAATATTCAACTTTCAAAACCATAACGATATCGGGTCGCTCCTGCATGAAGAAACAAAAGGGGGAGCTGATGTTGTGATTGACTGTGTGGGAATGGATGGGACCGTTCAGCCAAATGAATCGTTCGGTTCTGACTTTGATAATCAATTTGGGACCATAAGTCCAATCAAGACAGCCTCAGAAGCGGTTCGGAAGTTCGGAACTGTTCAGTTGACGGGTGTATATGCAACAGAAGCAAATCGATTTCCCTTAGGGGACTTTTTCAGCCGGAATGTTTCCATTAAGATGGGACAAGCCCCAGTGATTCATTTGATGCCAAAATTATTTGATATGATCGAAGGGAACCAATTTGATCCCACCGACATCATCACCCATACCTTCTCTATTGAAGAAGCGGCAAAAGGGTATGATATTTTCGATAAGAAGTCTGATGGAAATATTAAAGTAATCCTCAAACCTTAATAAAGTGGGAAGTAAAGCCGCATTCTGACAAGATGCGGCTTTTCCAATGTTTTCACTTGTCACATTTAAATAATTTAGTGTATCGATCAATGATACAAACCAATCTTTTGTTTAATTTCTCTCATAAACGGAATGATTTGTTTTCTTGCCTTTTCGGCACCATTTTGTAGAATTTGATCAATAGCCTCTGTGTCACTTAACAATTCGTTGTACCTGTCACGGGGTTCTTTCATAAACGAGTTCATTACAGAAAACAATTCAGCTTTTGCTTCACCCCAGCCAATTCCGGAATGAAACTTCTTTCTCATTATTTCGGTTTGTTCTGATGACGCGAATTCTTTGTATAACGAAAAAATGTCAGATGAGTCGGGATCCTTTGGTTCTTCAGGAAGAGAGGAATCCGTTTTGATTTTATTGATTAGTTTTCGAAGCTTGTTTGGTTCTTCGAATAATGGGATTGTATTGTTATAGCTTTTACTCATTTTTCGTCCATCAAGTCCCGGGAGGACAGACGTCTCTTCCTGTATGACATACTCCGGAAGAACAAACGTTTCACCATATTGTTTATTAAAACTTTCCGCTATATCCCTTGCAATTTCAACATGCTGAATTTGATCCTTTCCCACCGGAACTAATTCAGTTTGAAATAAGAGAATATCCGCTGCCATCAATATCGGATAGGTGAATACTCCCATGTTGACACCAGAATCTACTTCTCTTCCACCATTTTGATTATCTTCGACCATTGATTTATATGCGTGAGAACGGTTCAGTAACCCTTTTGGTGCGAAACAAGAAAGGATCCAGCTCAGCTCAAATATTTCAGAAACATCAGATTGACGGTAAAAAATCGCTGAATCAGTATTCAACCCTAACGCTAACCACGCTGCCGCCACCCCATAAGACAGCTCCTTCATTTCAATGGGATCATGGATTTTCGTTAAACCATGATAATCCGCAACAAAATAAGCAGTGTTATAAGATTGGTTCTCCGCCAATCCCAATGCCGGTTTAATCGCACCAATATAATTCCCTAAATGTATACGACCAGTTGGCTTGATACCAGTCAGAACTTGTTTTTTCATCCCCATCATACCCTCCGTTGAAAAATATTCAGAAAACACAAAAAGGGCTTCCCATCCTCTAAAAAAGGACGGGAAACCCGTGGTGCCACCTTCATTCGCTTACACTTCAGTAAACGCACTCATCTGTACAGAAGTCGCCTTCGATACATCGTCTCTTTTATCGGTGGGACCTTCCGCCAAAACCTACTGTATTTCAGTCTGGATGCTCAAAAGCCCATTCAACGATTTCCCATACTGATTTTCACCAACCATCAGCTCTCTAAAATGTTTCGACCGTCTACTTTTCTTCTTCATCGCACTTAAACATTTATGTTGTTTCCATTATTTTAATGTATAGGGAAATAATGGTCAAGTAGGTATAAACACATTTTACATTTCTTTGGACGAAAGAGGAAGGAAGAGCTTTATGCCTCTCTTATTGAAAGGAAGGAACTTCATATCCGCGATCAAATGACTCGCATATCCGATGACACATGCTTCAATTACTCCATCAATCATGATAGAAGACTCGAGATAACGAGCTATGATAGCAAAATATATTAACCCTAGTACGGAGTGAGTATAACTGCGATGTGACACGAATGAAGCAAAAAATATATAAATGCCCAGTAACCATAACCATATTTCATTCAATTGCCATCCACATGCCGTCACACCTATGCCAGTAATCATCAGCATCCTTCTCTGTGTGATGAAGCTTGTGAGTAACATCATTCCAGCTCCATAGCCAATCCCAAGCCACCGTTCTTTCCCACTGCCTTCAAGGTAGCTGTACACCATCATGAGAAAGCCGATGATTTGCGCCACCGACCGTATCATTTTGGGGGAGAAAGTAACCTTGTTACTAAGCTTCCCGTCAATATCCAAATCCGGCATGAGTCCCGATACTCCGCCAATTGCTATAAGTGCGGCTGTTGAACCCGGGTCTGATCCAAATGAGTTCGCCACGATAAAACCTGTTGCTGCTCCTATTGCCATATGTGCTGTCCCGTTCAATGTTTCTCCAACTCTCTTTCACAGTATGTACCACCAGATATTCATGATAGCCTTCATTATCCATTCTGGCTATGGGAAAGAGGCATTACTTTCTTACATTTTCCGTTCTATTCGATCGATGATTTCTAGAAGGTAGGACCTTTTATGGGGAACGAAGTGATGATAACCGACCTTTTCGCTGATATCAATCTTCTCCTCATCTTTGGTGACAACAAATCCTTTCAGTTCGATTTCGGTTTTATCATGTTGAATAAGCGATTTAAAATCTGACAGGCTTGAAGAAAAAATGCCTGAAACTTCCTCCGTCTGAAGCTGAAATTCCTCGTATGAGACCGGCTTGGTATAGAGGAATACATTTGTATGTTCCCTGTCTATCATATTTTCTTGAATGAGTTCCCCTTTTACAACCCCCAGATCCTCCAATTCCTCAAACTTGACCTTGATTCCGAGCTCTTCATGGACTTCCCTCACACCATCTTCAATCTTCTCATCGGACAATATATGTCCAGCGGCCGTAATATCCAAAAGACCTGGAAAATCCTTTTTAATGTCACTTCTTAATTGAAAATAGATGAAGGTTTCCTTCGAATCGTCGTCATAACGAGCAAACCAGCAGTGAAAGGTCTCGTGCCAGTACCCTTTCGCGTGCACCTCAGAACGACTCTTTACCCCTACCCTATCTCCACTTTCATTCAAAACTGCCAGTTTTTCCTCCTCCACCTGCTCACTCCTCTCTCTTATTTCATTTCATTTTCTCCAGATAATCTCTGATTTCAATCAGATCACCGACCACTACATCTGCTTCTTGTAATTCATTTTCCTGTGAAAATTCAAAAGCACATCCGATGGATAGAAACTCATTCGCCTCGGCTCCTTTGAAGTCCGACCGTCTGTCTCCAATCACAATCCCGTGACTGAGATCATGATCTTCCTTCACTTTCCGTATTAGTTCACCCTTATCCTCAGAGTCAACATCGTCAATACTATAGCAGGATAAGATCCATCGATCCAACGAGTAATAATCCACGATTGCCTCTAGATAACGGGGATTGCCGTTACTTGCCACAAAAATTGGAAATCCTCTTTCCGTCAAATAGGCTAAGAGGTCCTCTGTATGGGGATAGAGGGCGCCCATTCCGCCCATAATGTTTTGAATCAATTTATCCTGAAATAGTTCATTCACTCTTTCATGTACGTGAATGGGATGCATGGGCAATAGGGTCTTCCACACATCCGAAAGGGGGACTCCCATTATTTCTCTATATGTTTCAATAGGCGCATCCCCCTCCCACTTATCTTCGTCTCTAAGTAATTGGAAGGTATCATGAAGTGAAGCCTCAAGTATACGGTCTGTTTGAAATAATGTACCATCCATATCAAAAATCATTGCTGCTTTCATTTGTGTATTCTCCTTTATTGCCATACGCACAGTCAGTATCCATGATGATTTGATTTTTCCCCGAGCTTTAACAAAGCCATACAAATCATATCAAATTTATGCCCTCTGAGAAGCAATCAATCTATAAGAGGATTCCTAACGATCACCGTCTTCAGGCATAAAAAAAGACACGTGAGACCTTCCTCTTGTGTCTTTTGCTTTTACAGTATTCTCCGTTTTCTAAGAAGCGTTCGGAAGGTAAAGAAGGACCGCCAACATCATTCCGATCACAGAGAAGATGACAATTGTGACTGCTATCGACTTGTGATACTTTGAAACATGTTTCTTCTTTGACACATTAAAAAACGTAAATGCCATTAACGAAAGAACAAACAAAGCTACAAACAAGAGCTCGCTCATGGACAATCCCTTTCTTTAATAAGGTGTTTATATCTAAACTATATGAGAACACTTTACCATATTTTCTTATTCAACAAAAATTTTTACCTCCGTACACCATGAATTATGATGGGACTAGAAGTAATAATAAAGCCAGGGGGGAGTCTTTTGTAAGGCTTTATGCCAGAAGGGCAGTTCATCGAAAGCTTCCATGGTCAGCTTTTCACTATCCTTCAAATCTTTTTCGATAAGGGATTCCAATTGCCTCGCCACTTTTTCATCCCGAATGATGCAGTTGCTCTCATCATTCAAGTAAAAGCTTCGAGGATCCCAATTGGCTGTCCCTACGTCGGCCCATGCATGATCTACAACCATCACCTTACCGTGAAAAAACCCCTTCTGATACAGATATAAATCCACTCCTTCTTCTAAAAGGCTCTTTTCTATCCCGTAACTAACGGGTTTGGTGAACCAGGCATCCGTATCATCCGGTACAAGGATATTCACCTCGACCCCTCTCTTCACTGCTTCTTTCAATGCGGTGATAAGCTTATTGTTGGGGATGAAGTATGGGGTTGTGATGGTCACACTCTTTTCTGCTTCATTGATCCATTCAATGGTTCTCTCAATAAGAGGATCTCCATTAGAGAAGATGAAATGAACACTGCCTTCAGTGCTTTCTGACGCGTATGTTCGATGGGCACTCTTTATACTCTCCCCACCGTCCTCGGTCCAATCTTTTTTGAACTGCTTATATACTTCTTTCCCCGCATCGCCTGCCAACCGGATATGGTAGTCCCTCCAGTAGCCAAGCTTTGGATCTTTCCCAAGATATTCATCCCCCATGTTGAATCCTCCAATATAGGCAATGCTTTCATCTATGGAAATAAGTCTGCGATGGTTCCGGTGGTGAAGGGAATAGAAAATATTCTTAAATTTTATTGGTCTGCTTTTCGTAATCTTTACTCCGGCCTTTTCCATCTTCTTTATGGACTTTTTCTGAATGTCCGAACCAAGAAAGTCAACAGATAAACGGACATCCACACCCGTTTGAGCTTTTTTCATCAATAAATCAAAGAATTCTTGAGAGACTTCGTCATCCCGAATGATAAAAAAGTGGATCCAAACATAATGTTCAGCGGACTCAATATCCTTAAAAAGGTTTTTATAAAAGCTTTTTCCTGTATTAAAAATTTCAATTGAAGCATTGCTTGATAGGGTTTCTGTCATTGGGTGGGTTCCCGTATAGTTTTTCATACCTTGTTTTACATCCCATTGCATGATGAGGAGCAATACCACGGTTATCCCGGTGATAGCCATCATCACTATTATTGCTTTTTTCAACACGAGAATCCCCCCCTTTCATGGTATAGTTAGCTTTTGTCTAAGGGGAAGGACTATACATCCTCTGCCAAAGTTTATAGATGAACTGAATCAATGAAAATCAATAAAAGAGCGTCAACATTATGTCGACGCTCTTACTTGATTTTCTTATTGATTTTCAACAATGTGTAGATATAGCGAGCGATGACGAAGAGGATACCTCCTATGAACGCTCCCATTGTGTTCATCATCCAATCATCAATATCCGTTGCTCTTCCTAAAGGCAAATAGTATTGAGCCAACTCAATTGCAAATGAAAAGATTCCCCCAAGGAAAGTGACCATCAATATCAATTGTTTCGATTGTCTTATCCACCAGGCAAGAAAAAACGTGAAGGGAATAAACAATATTATATTGGCAATGAGATTACGGATCGGCACATCCAAATGATTACGGTACATTAGATTCAACTTTAAATTGGAGAAAGGATCGAAATTCACAGATCCCTCTGAAACGTTTTTCACTGGAGTCAAGGTGATCAGACAGATGCCACCAATTGAAATACACGTAAATAATACAGGGAGTAAGTTCAGCCACCTGCCCTTGCCCTTTCTTTTCTTCCAAAAGGAGGTCGCAAAGATAAGGGTAACCGTCACAATGATCATAATTGGAAGCACCCAGCCAAATGCGCCCCATAACTCTTTCATAATTTCCTATCCTACTTTCTACTATGCCACAGTATGATTAGCAGCAATTTACTTTATTTATGTTGATCAACGGACATATACTTCCTTCCCACTCATTCTTTATCCTTAAAGCCAATCCATTTTCGTTTCCCTTCTATGCGAAGAGTCAGCCCTTCTTTATCAAGCTTTTCTAAAAATGGAATCATGTATTTTCTGGATAATCCCAGTACTTCTTTCGCTTCACCTACCTGAAATACATCATCTGTATGCTTCCTCAGGCGGATGGTGGCGTCGTTAAACACCCAAAAGGAATAAGCTTTCTTTTCGTCCAGGGGTACTATTTTCTTCTCCTGTACGAAGAATCGAGTGAAGTCCGCTTGCCACTTCTCCGGTATTCCTACCTGCTCAAAATACTCTTCCATGTCTTTTACCTGTGTGCCGTCCCTTTCCAGTAAATCGAGAAGCTGATTGCATCGCTTCTCCCATGCAGGCGGCAGATGGGGGGTGAATCCAACTAAATGGACGAGACCTTTTCCCTCGACCCAATTCCCGTCCTCCAACACATAATCTGCCAGACTTTCAGGATACTCACTCAAGCGTTGCTTCAATTCTGCACGATTGACTCCCTTTAATAAAGGGAATTTTTCATGAAACGTCAAGAGGAAATGACTAATCGCATTCCGGCATTCTTTAACGATTTTACAATGGGTTATGGTTGAATCAGAAAGTTGAATCCACTCTTGTTCCAGGAGTAACTCAGTCATACATTCTTCTGAAAGGGATCCTTTCTTTTTCAACGTTTCCCTATCAAGGGATTTATATCGATCAAGTACTCTTAGTGCCCGTTCACCCGGGGTTCCTTCAACCAGGGATTTAAGGTAGCCGATCGTTTCTTCTCCAAACCGGTAATTGCCCCCGTTTGGCTGTATGATCCACCCTCCACCGATGGTTTCAACCGGTGAGGGCCTCCTGACAATAAAACGATCTCCCCGTTTAACCATGATGGATTCATCAAGGCGTATCTGGCATAGAATCATGTCGGTGTCTATACCTGCATCCACTTTATTTCGATCAAAGAAGACAAGCTTCCCCAAGACCTCAGAAGTACCTGTATGGATCATGACCCGCATTCTCTGTTTGATTTCATATCGGACAGTATGTAGCACGTGTATGCAAACGTCAATTGTGTTTGTCATAAAAAGGTGAGGCGATGAGACAAGTACATTTCCCCGTTTAACGGATCTATGGTCCACACCGGGGAGATTGACAGCAGCCCGTTGACCGGCATATCCCTTTTCTGCCTTACGGTGGTGAACCTGAATTTGTTTCGCTTTTGTATGTATTCCCAGCGGTAGAATGGTCAGATCCTGACCCGTTTCCAGACTTCCTTCATAAATCGTTCCTCTCACCACCGTTCCCTGCCCCTTTACAGTAAAGACCTGATCAACAGGTAATCGAAATTCCCCGGCAGTATTCCTTGAAGGCAGACCTTTTAATGAGGAAATGATGGTTTCTTTAAGAGCCTTCACTCCTTCGCCTGTTAAACCGTCTGCTGAAAGAACGGGAGAGCCTTCAAATACGGTACCCTTCAATTCTTCGATGACTTCTTCCCGGGCCATCTCTCTTAAATCTTCTTCAACTTTAGAAATTTTCGTCAAGACGACAATGCAATGACTTATTCCAAGAAGGGACAGAATATCAAGATGCTCTTTCGTTTGCGGCATCACTCCTTCATCAGCTGCAACTGCGAGTACAACAAGGTCGATTCCCGCTACACCTGCAATCATTTGACGGATGAAACGTTCATGACCCGGCACATCCACTACAGAAATCTCAATCGTATCATCCTCATACAAAGGGGCGAATCCAGGTTCAATTGAGATACTCCGCTCCTTTTCCTCTTTAAGCCGATCGGTGTCAACCAAAGTCAGTGCCTTTGTGAGAGTGGTTTTTCCATGATCGATATGCCCGGCCATCCCAATCGTGTAATGGTCCTTTCTCATCCTCTCACCACTTTCTATCTTTTCTTCTTGAATCTGAATACCAGTACCCCTGCCATGATAGCAAAACAAACGGCAAACAGAACTCCTTTCCATACTTCCCCATCTGAAAAGGATTTCACCACCCATATAAAAATGAATAATGTGATCAGTATATCAACTATCAGCATTCCCTTAGAATTTCGAATTTGCACTCACCTGCTATTCTATAATTTAGCTGTAGATTCCTTAACATTATCATATTCCCTCTTAACAGCACCACCCGGGCGAAATCTCGCCATGCAATATTCACCTGCAAAACGGCCGTTCTGGACAATGGAGCCATGTTTGAATCCCTCATTCTTAAATCCCAATTTTTCATATAGAGCTTTCGCTTTGGTGTTAACGTCTATGACAGTCAACTCAATCCGCTCAATCATCAACCAGTTATCCGCTAAATCAATCGCGTTTTGAATGAGGCTGGTGCCGATTCCCCTTCCATGATATTGCTCATCTATAAATACGAATAAACTTCCCGTGTGGGCACGCCTGCCGAGGCCTTGGCTTAATCCGCAAAGCCCCACTACGATCCCATCCACTTCTGCTATAAAATCATGCTGGTTGGATGTAGGGTTCTTCAATCTCGATTCAAACTTCTCGACCCTTAAGCTAGGTAACGCGATGATATTGGGTAAAACCGTCTCTTGACGCATAATTTCTACTATTCTTTCTGCATCTTTCACTTCGATCGGACGAATTTTCATCATGTCAACTCCCAGTCCTTTTCATCATTATAATCGTTAGCATCCTAATATTGGAATGTGAAATCTCAAAAAAAAAGAGAATCACTCATCCTGTGATTCTCGCAGAAGGATTTATTCAGATCCTTCTTTAATTAATGTTTCCATATCCTGAACGATTTCATCATACGGAACATCACTGTTGCCACTGTACGTTTTAACGACGGTGCCTTCCTGGTTCACCAGATAGAAGCTGGTCCCATGAATCATCTGATCGGAATTGGGGTCGTCCGCTACGATTGAACGGAAGGAGTGTTCCGCAAGGTCCTTCACTTCATCGAATTCGTAGCCGGTTAACAGCTCCCATTTACTTGTGTCTGCTTCAAAATTTGATATGTACTCTTTTAATGCGTCAGGTGTATCTGTTTCCGGATCCACACTGAAGGAAACGATTTTATAATCCTTTACCCCTTCTTCTTTTAACTTCTTTTGCAGCTTTGTCAAGTTGAAGGTCATTGGCGGGCAAACTGTTTCGCAACTGGTAAAGATGAAGTCGGCGATCCAGACCTGTCCCTTTAAATCTTTTAAGCTGACTTGTTTATTGTTCTGATTCGTATAGGAAAATTCCTTCACTTCATAATCCGTTTCTGCTTGAAAGTCACTGTTGCTGCAACCTGCAAGGAGTACCCCGATGATGGTCATCACCACAATGAATGTTTTGGTTTTTGACATCTTTATCTCCTCCGACTTTATCTGTCTCTCCCATTCTATGTTAGTAAAAAGAGGATAAAAAAACAATTCCTACTGATAAGATTCATTGTCTATTTTGTGAAACCTCTGTTCCTGAGCTTATTTAATGAATGATGTACGCCTGGATTCCGATCTCAATAGCATTTATTCTTCCCGCTCCTTCATCTTCTTCTTTGAAAAGAGATAATGCAGGGTGAACCCATGAACAACCATAATCGTTAGGAATGCAAGGAAATAATAGAATACTCCCATCACCCCGTCTGAAATGTCCTCTGTAATAAGCCACCATACAGATGCAAAGATAAGAAAAACAAATTGAAGGGCGACTCCTTCTAAAAATGGTTTCTTATAAGAATTGAAATCCAATAATCTCTTCCAGCTCCAACCGATCGCAATGACAGCAGATACTACTAATAACATGATATAAATGCTTATTTGCACAGTGATTGTTCCTCCATTCCCTAATACCTACCTTCATGTTATGCAATCCAATTGGAAAAAGAAAGAGTAAAAGGAAATTTATTTGGAGATTTCCTTTTCTCTTTCTTTATTATCTCGTTTCCTTGATATATCGATAGGCATTGAAATGTTTGATTTCAACTTTTACCTTTACTTTTTTTAGCGAACTGTCTGACAGGTAAAATCTGTCACCACTATTCTCCAAGTCATGATACTTGTCAGGATGGGAACGGTACCACCGTCCACCCACATCGAATAAATCCATCTTTTTCTCGAAACCAAGTTGATAAACCTTTGTTATTTTTTCTTCTAACGATTTCTGAAGCTTAGCATGTAATTCTTTGAAAGGCATATCATTTATCTTTTCTAACAATTCAGCTTCCACGCTTATTTCCAAAGAAAATTTCGGGAAATTCGCGTGATCTTCATGATATTTCACTTTCGGTTCATCTGCTGTTAATTTAAATGTTGACAGGAGCTCACCTTCTTCATATAAGGCATAATCGAGAGAATTTTTCTTATTCTGAAGCCAGTCCACAGTCATGGAATCACTCGCCGAAATTTCCCCTTTGAATGTTTCATCTTGAAAGACACTATATCCATCCAGATAAAGAGAAGCGACTTCCCCATCTGCATGCCATGATTGCCGGTCGATTGTTATATTTGGAATCAGCGCAGTACCCATCGGTTCATAATATTCCCTTAAGAAGTGCATCAAGCTCGTTGAATCGATGTCATTTTCGATTCCCTCTGATTTTTCTTCGGTCAGGAGAACCGTGTATACAGGCGGGTAATCAAATAATCCCTTCGCACTAAAAATATCTTCAATATTCGTATCTGTTACAAACAGTTCGAGGCTAGGCCTCAGGGAACGGTTTCTACCAACGTCCTCTAATACTTCTTTAAATTTATACTTCAATAGATTCTTGGACAAGACAAGCGTTTTGGTGTGTCCAAAAAACAATGGCGGTCTCGTTACTTTATATAAGTTACTGACTGCCATGTTCAGGGTTTTCCCTTTTGCAGAGCCTACAAAGGTTGGTATCGGATCAGTTGATCTGCTTCCCTCTTGCTTCGCGACATTAGCAAAATTCAATCCCTGGATGTATGCAGTATATTCATCTTTCGTTTCATCATAGTCCAAACCAATGGCGACAATATAGGTTAGGTCCTGGATATTTTTTGACCCTGTACAACCCGATAAAGCAAGCATCGAAAGAATGATCATGAACTTAGTTATCTTGTTGTTCATTTGAATGATTACCTTTCCTCGTTTGGTCTACGGGGTTAGTGGAAGAGGTTCGCTGCTTATAGAACTGGATCGGCATCCTGAGAAAGGATCGTATGACTTCGTTCCATCCAATAGGAGCAACCGTCCCTAAATAAGGTGCTCCAAAAGATGAGAGGGTGGACAAGTAAATGACCGTCATGATGAAGATCATGACTACACCAAATAAGCCAAAGAACGTACTTATCAGTAACACAATAAACCTCAGGACCGTTGTTCCATATTTAAGGGATTGATTGACGAGAGTAAAGGACGATATATACGTTATCGCACCAATGACCAGCATGGTGGGAGATGTCATTCCTGCCCTGATGGCCGCATCCCCTACAATCAATCCTCCCAATACCGAAACGGTTTGTCCGATTGCCCTCGGAAGACGTACACCCGCTTCATTGAAGAACTCGAATAAAAACAGGACAATGAACATTTCCACCGGTGCTGACAGAGGCAGTCCGAACCGGGACATCGAGATGGTTGCGACAAGCAGATAAGGGATTTGTTCAATATTATAGGCGGAGAACGCCACCCAAAGTCCTGGTAAAAATGCAGAAATTAATATTCCCACCATCCTTATGATTCTTTCAAGGGACACATACACATAATTGATGCTTGAGTCTTCCGGCGACTTAATCTGCAGTAATAAGTTGACCGGCGCTATAGAAATAGTCGGAAAACCATCTACAATCAGTGCAAATCTTCCTTGATTCAACGAGTCTACGATAAAATCAGTCTGCCTGTATAATCAAAGCTTGTAAATATCGAATAAGGATTATCATCTAAAAGTGATTCAAGATGTTGATTTCCCGTCAATACGTCGATGTCTATCTGATCAAGCCTAGTGTATAATTCATTCAACACACTCTTATCGATGACATCATCCAGATACAAAATTGCTATGTCAGTGTGAGACCTGGTTCCAATTTTATACTTTTCCACACAAAGGGAGGAGGTGAACAATCTCCTTCTAATTAGAGAAATATTTGTATTCAAGTCTTCAACGAAACCGTCTTTAGGTCCCCGAATCGATGTTTCCAAAGATGATTCTTCCGGCAATCTTTTCGGTAGATTTCCTGCGTGGATGGATAAAACCCTTTCTTCAACAAAGAAGAGGACAAATCCTGAAAATAGAGCGGAAGCCAATTCTTCAATGGAGCCCTGGGTGATTTCCTCTGCCTGAAACAAACTCATGATTTTTTCTGCAAAGGTTATATGCGGGACTTCTTCAATCTTCGGAATAATAAATTGATCCAGATAATGCCGGTCCACCAGGCTATCAAAATAAACGATGGTCGTTTCCGTTCCATGAAAGAGATGGACCTTTATCACCAGATCCTGACTGTGTGAGAATAATTGCCTCACTTCTTCCAGGGTGTCTCCTTTTGATTCCTTACTTGTTGTCTTTTCTTTAGAGGCTTTCTTCATTGAAAACATCCTTTACTTAACTCGCTCTGTTTTTATTCATAGTAAATCCATCTTTTTATTTTACCAATCGTAAAATGATGGCTGAAACGATGATTTGACCCATGAAGAGGATGACCGTCAGTGGAAAAAATATATTAAACAAAAACATATAAAAATCATATGTATCAATTTTGAACAGCGACAATCCGAAAAAGATGATAAAAATCGGTATTAATATCTTTAAAGAGATCCGATGTTGATCCTTCTTTTTAATAAGGAGTGCACCCAATAGGAACATAAATAGACTGATTCTGATCAATGCCCCACTCAGCCACTGATAGAGGGCAAAGAAATCCAGATGGGTGATGAATTCCCCTATGGAAAGAATCCTCCATTGCTCATAGGCAGGGTACCTCAAGTTCGCTGATTCTACTGGTCCGAATTCCATTATGGATGCTGTAAGGGGACCGAACATCAGTCCCATAAAGATCAAGCCAAGAACGATTAGATGATGAACCTTCATTTTCCCCTCACTATATGGCTGTATCAAGACAATCAAATATAGCTCGAGCAGTCCGCTCAATACATAAATCATTCCTTTTATGATCGGCTCATATCCGTTGCTCATGATTGGAAACAATAAGCTTGGATCCTTTAAATTCGTATTTGTAATCGCAATGAAAAAACCGAAGATCATGACAAGGGGTAACAATATCCCGCTGGCGATTGCCATGTGTTTAATCCCGGCCCAAGTGATCAGGAAACAAATGATAAAAATACCTCCCCAAATAATGAAAGAAGGCACATCCGCCAGGAAATAAGCACTTAGCCATAGTATTAAATCAACAAAGGTTATGTATGCACTTGAGAGTAAAAATAAGCCGATGGGTAGAGAAAATAATAAGACTGCCCATCTCGGCCATTTCTGTTGAAGCAAATGAAAGAAGCCTTCCTTAGGGGAGTGCTTGATGATGTAAAAGATTAGAAACGTCATGAGAAGGAGTATGGGATAGGCGGCAAGGATGCTGACCCACCCATCCCGCCCGGCTGCCTGAAAGATACTCGGAATCAACATGACGTGATTTAATAAGCCTGTTGAGAGGATCAACAGCAACAGTAACTGTCTCGGGATTAAGATCTGACGAATATTCTTCATTTGAACTCTCCACTTGATTAGTCGTTTTCCTCTATTTATGTCCCAGTTACCGTGTTTAAAAACATCATAAAGGGATCGACTAATTAAATTTCATATAAAAAAGGTCAAGGATGAAGATCCTTGACCTTTTTCTTGAGTGGTCCTACGCTAAAAACCGGAATTCCGTCCTGCTTCCATTCTGTGATGAAATGACTTCCAGGCGTGCATCGATTCTCTCTTTCAGCTCTGGAACATGCGATATCAATCCTACTAATCGCCCGCTGCTTTGTATATCCATTAATGCTTCGATTGCCTGATCAAGTGATTCCGGATCGAGTGTCCCGAACCCTTCATCGATGAACATCGTCTCTAATGATACTCCCCCGGCGTATTGCTGGACCACGTCAGCAAGTCCAAGTGCCAAAGCCAGGGAGGCCTTGAAGCTTTCCCCTCCTGACAATGTTTTGACATGTCGCTCCTGACCTGTATATTGGTCAAAGACCAGAAGTTCCAAACCGCTCTGAACATTCCCTTTGCTTCGGTCCGTTTTCCGGATCAACTGATACCTGCCTGAAGTCATCTTGATTAATCTCTCATTTGCGACCCTAAGGATGTCTTCAAGGAATGATGCCAGAACATACCTTTCAAATGTGATCCGGTTGGCATTCTGACCCCTTGCGACTTCTGCTAAATGTCCGACCGTTTGATATCTTGATTCTAAATCCCTGATTCCTTCATTTATGACTGTCACCCTGTTGAGGATGAGCACATTTTCCTTTCTGTTTGTCATGACACTATTTAAAAGATCATTTACCTCTTTCAATTCATCTGTAACCTTGATGATGTCTTCTTCGATCCTTTGAAGATCCGGCCGTTGTTTATCTTTTAAGATTCCTTCAATATCGGATAGACGGTCAGTGACTGAGCGAAGATCCTCCCCGTACTTCCTCACTTTTTCCTGAAGGGCAGTGACTTCCGCTTCTGACTTTTTCGCTTCCAGAAAGGCTTTATAGTGGGAGAATCCCTGTTCTGTGAGTAGCGTGAGGAAGGCATCCCTTTCAGCTTTCATCTCCACATTCACATTCTCTATTTGGATCTCTTTATCTTTTACTTGAGACTCCTTTACACTGTTTTGGTTCAACAGCTCATAGTACTGTTTTTGAGCCCGTTCAAAGGATGTCTTTAATTCTTTCAATCTTTGTTTCTCTTTCTGTAACACTTGTTCAAATTGAGCTTTTGTCCTGAGATCAAGGGGGATGGATTCCTTCACTTTTTCCAGGGTCGTTTTTTTCGTGTGAAAGAGCGTATTGAGTTCTTGGAGCATGTCTTGATTCTTCCCTCTTGCCCCTTCAAGTTCTTCAAGCTTCTCTCTCCCCTTTCTAATTTCTTCTCCCATGACTCTTATTTGTTCCACTTCTTTTTTCTTAGAAGCGATGTCCGTCTTCAATGATTCGATTTCTTTCATCAGCAGCGAACGGGTCTCCCCGAGTTCAAACTGATTAAAGTAACGTTTCTTTTCACTTATTTTCTTGTTGATATTTTCGATTTGCTCTTGAATGCCTTGTATTTTCGTTTCCTCCTGGGCAATGGCGAGGCTTACTTTTTTCTCTTCCGTTTCCAATTCCTGCTGCTTACCTTTTGCCGCCTTAAGATCTTCCCCGGATGGAATAGAATCTGCCTCTACTGCGGGGGTTGGATGGTGTTCCGATCCGCAGACCGGACAGGGAGCATCTTCTGCTAATCCTTTCGCAAGCAATGACGCCTGAGCAGAATTCCACTTCCCCTCCAAAAAAGCCAGCGTTTCAGAAGCATCCTGAAGTCGATCCTCAAGTTGACTATATCGATTCTTTAATTGATCACGCTCCGTTTTTACACGCTGAAGTTTTTGTTCCAATTGATTCATGTCATTTATCTGCTCCAGTAGGGAAAGTTTCTCCTGTACATTTTTTTCAAGTTGAAATACATCTTCCTGACCACCTTCTCCTGCTTTGACACGTACTTCCCGTTCCTTTATCCCTTTTTGTAAAAATGAGATCTGCTCGTTCTGTTTTGTTACAATACTCTGCTGTTTTTCGTACCTTTCTTTCAATTCACCCGTTTCGTTCATTAGCGTATCTAAAGAATCTATATCTTTTTCCATATTTTCAAGTTGATTCACTCTTTTTGAAGCTTGCTCCCTGAGAGGTTCACTTTTTGTTTCTTCTTCAAAAATCTTTGTTGCTGTCAGCAGCTTTTCTGAGATTGTTTGTTTTTGTTCGGATAGTGTGGCTAATTGACTTTTCAGTTCGCTTAGATTCCGATTAAGTTTGTGGCAATATTCATCTTGTTGAACCAAATGGGAAGCTCTCCTGGCCAAAACAATCTCATGATCGATCGATTCGATTTCAGGTTTCAGTGCTAAAAGGGATTCTTTTTGATTCTTAAGTTTTTCCAGAAGCTCATATTGATCGATCAGACTTTTAGCCTCTGTGAGATCCTTCTGATAGGCATCCCTTTTCCCTTGAACGTTCTCATATTGTTGTGTGAGCTTCCTCTCCTTCTTTTCCATCTCTTCAATATGAGGGACTAGAAGGTGCAGAATGCGATGATCATTTAACGGACTTTCCAATAAAAGGGATTGGAGTTCTTCATTTTCTTCAAAATGGATTCTTACTAGTTCCCTTGTTCGTTCTTCTATGGAGGATTCAACAGACCTTTTCAACTCGTCAGCCTCGGATTTCAATTTTTCCTGAATCGTCTTGTATAGCTCCGTATGAAAGAGGCGTTGCAATATGAGTTCTTTATCTTTACTATCCGATGTAAGGAGTTTCCGAAACTCCCCCTGTGGGATCATAAGGATCTGTCTGAATTGATTGGCATCGAGCTGGATCAATTCTTTGATCTTCTCGTCCACCTCTCTCACGTTTGCCGCAAGAAGCTGTTCTTTCCCGTCTTCATCGCATACATATAATTCAGACCGGGCATTGATGGTAGTAAAGCCCTCCCCCCTTGCTTTCTTTTTTTCCTGCTGGGGTGAACGCCAAATCCGATACGTTCTTCCACGTAAACTGAATAGAAGATCAACTTCTGTACTATCATCATGATTGGCAAATTGGCTTCTTAATTCTGTCGGATTTCGATCTTCCCCGCTGGCTTTTCCGTAGATCGCGTAGGAAATCCCATCGAAAATCGTTGTCTTTCCAGCCCCTGTTTTACCGGAAATCACGAACATGGTGCGGTTATCGAGCTCTCGGAAGTCAATGGTTTCCCTGCCGGCATACGGTCCAAACGCCTGCATCACTAACTTAAGTGGTTTCATGCGTGATCAACCTCCCTTTTGGCGATATCAATCACATTCCGTACCACATCTTCCTTTTCACCGTTGAATTCACCTGTGGTCATGTCCTTGTAAAATTCTTTAAATAAGTCCAGTTCGGACCGTTTTTTATCCTCCAATGCTTGGAACGAGTTCTTCTTTCTAGCGTCGGTCAAATCTCTCTTTCTCTCAAGATGGAGCACGTTTGGATAGACTTGTCTCAGTTGATTGATGGGATCGATTAATGTCCCTTCATCATGAAGGGTGATCTTTAAATAGTCATCCACCTTCTGAGACTGATAGAAAGCGGGATCCAGCAACTCTTCCATATGTCCCTCCATTTCCCTCATATCCTGTTTAGGCTGAAGTACCTTTTCCCGCAATTGAAAGGACCCATCTTCACCCATCTCTACAATGGTGACGGATTTCCTCTGAGCAGCTTCTGAAAAAGAATATTTCAGCAGTGAACCTGAGTACCTGATTGTTTCATGCCTAATGGCGTCTGGACTATGAAGGTGACCGAGTGCAGTGTAATGGAATGGTCTGAATACGTCTGCCCCCACACAACCGGAACCCCCGACTGAAAGAGTTCGCTCCGAATCCGTCGTTTTTCCTCCCAGTACAAATGCATGACCAACAAAAACATGTGGTTCTTCAGGGTCCATCTGTTCTTCGATTCTCTTGACGATGGCTTCCATTGCTGCATGATGACTATTGATTGAGTCATCATCAAGTATTTGTCTGACTGTACCAGGCTCAGCATAAGGGACGCAGTGGAAGTTCACTCCTTTTATTTGGATGGGGGTGAAATCTGCCGAGATCTTCCCCTTTAAATAAAATTGACTATGTTTGTACCATGAAGACCCAAATGACAGCCTCTCTGCACTATCATGGTTGCCAGAAACAGCTACAATCGGTGTGTCGAGCTCTACATTTATCCGGAATAATACTTCATCTAATAGCTCTACTGCTTCTGTAGGTGGGACAGATCGATCATAGAGATCGCCTGCAACGACGACTGCATCGGGTTCCTCCTCTTTCACAAGTTCGATGAATTCCTCCAATATGTATCGTTGTTCTTCTGTCATATATATGCCATGCACCAATTTACCCAGGTGCCAATCAGCGGTATGAATGAATTTCACTACTATTTTCTCCTCTCCGCACATTCTAGTTTCTAACTGGATTATATCAAACTAACAGGGTCTCCGTGTAAGGAAAACATTGATAGTGGTTCTGGTGCTACTTCTATATCACTCTCCATGAAAAATAGGACCGCATAGAGCGATCCCATCTCCATTATTCTTTTAGTTGCCGAGGCAGTGTTTGAATTGACGTGATGACAGCATCAAGCTTTGACTCGATTCGATAAAGAAGATACATCGTGACCACAATCGGAAACCCTACTTCAGAAACTAGTGAAACAATCGGCTCCATTCTCTCCCTCCTCTCATCCTATATATAGGTAGTTAGGGTGAAAATGGGTACATGAACAGAAAAAAAGCGAATCCTGTACAAACCGGACTCGCTTTCCCCAACTATAAGTGATCGTAATAGACCTTATACTTTAGTATTAACCGTTTAAATCACTGATTAAGCTTGAACTTACCAGACCAGCTTCATCTAACACTTTTTTGATTTGATTTTCTGCATCGGTCAATTTTTCATCAGCTGCTGTGAAATCTGCTTCGCCTTCTTTAGCCAGTTCATCAGCTTTCATGTTATATGACTCTGCCAGTGTGGATTGGAATGATTCCACTGCATCCTTTTGGTCTCCAAGACCATCAGGGATCTCCATTCCTTCTACTGCTTCTGCAGACGCTTTCGCTGATGCTTGAGCAGATTCTTTCAATGTTGCCAGTTCGTCTCCAGCAGGTGGCTCTTCACCCGCCATTGCTGCTTCATATCCATTTAAATCAATATCAACACCGTTAACGGTCGTTGTTAAATTCAAGTAATAATCCATTAATTCCCCAGCCGTATCCGTGTTCTCTTCAGCACTTGATGCCTCATCCTTTTTCTCCTTATCTGAACCGGAGTCAGAACATCCTGCAAGTGCCAATGATAAACCAAGACCTAATACCCATACTTTTTTCATATTTATTTCCCCTCTCTGTCTATATCTATAAGTTCAAGTACAATAAGCAGCTCCAACAGGAAACGCTTACTTCGTCTATAATAAGCCGGCAAAAAGTATCTTATCACGGAGATAAACCGATGGTAAAGAAATATTTGCAGATTTCTACAAAGTTTAAATCTTACAAATATTCCGAATAAACAGCATTCAACTCCCCCTGAGACTTCCTCTTAACTAGGTCATTAGTATGAATGCTGTTTTCAAACAATTGAACAAGTTCACTTCACGTGGTATAACTTATATATACTTTCTTACGGGGCTGATTGTTGAGCTGGTGCTTGCCCAAGTCTTCAAAACTTTCGGGAGGCGCGTGCCGTCTCCGCTGGGTTCGATTCCCAGGCAGTCCCGCCATTCAGGAGAATACAGCCCTTAACATATAAAAGAACCCTTACGTTAACCATAAGGGTTCTTTTTCTCTATTTCTGGAGTACTTCCCGTTTCTTACGCTCAGACGACTGAACGCCGTCAAACATGATATGAAAGGTTGTGCCCTCTCCCTGTTCACTTTGCACCCGTATATCCGCCCCATGATCGCGAAGGATCCGAAGGCATATAGTAAGGCCGAGACCTGTTCCTTTTGTTTTTGTCGTGAAGAATGGCTCTCCCAGTTTATCCAGGGTTTCCTTCTTCATCCCTACCCCCTCATCCTTAAACATCAAATGCACCTTATTATGGGAATTGAAATCTGCATGAATGGTAATCGTCCCTCCATGAGGCATCGCTTCTATCGCATTTTTTATTAAGTTGATAAAGACCTGCTTTAATTGATTTTCGTCGCCGCGGATATACAGTTCTTTCTCATGAAACTCCGTTTGGATTTCGATATTATATAAGATGGCATTCGTATTAAGTAATTTCGAGACATGATCCAGTGTTTCAATGATATTTATCCGTTTATACGTAACGGATTGCGGTTTCGCAAGAATCAACAACTCGCTCAGTACAAGTTCGATCCGCTTGATTTCAGAAAAGACAATCCCTAAGTACTCCTTCGTTTTCTCATCGGCTTCATCTCTTAACAGCTGAAGAAATCCATTAATTGAAGTCAATGGGTTGCGGACTTCGTGAGCAATCCCTGCAGCTAATTGACCGGCAACTGAAAGTTTTTGAGATTCAATAGCCAGGGTTTCATTCATTTCCATCAATTCTTCTTCGTTATGTACTCTTTCGGTAATGTCTGAAATGGTTCCTACTGTACCCAGCAGCTCACCATTACCATCATAGTTCAGTTTAATATTGACCTCACCCCAACGAAACTGTCCGTCCCTTTTTTGATAGGGAATGTCCATCCTGGTTTTCTCCCTATGTAAACCGATGCATTGCCTTACCAATCGGAGGATTTCATGACGTTCATGGAGGGAAATGAAATGGAGGGCATTCTTATGCAGACTTTCTTTGACCGTGTATCCCGTAAATTCTTCCCAGGATTGATTGAGGAACTGAAATTCTCCCTTTGCATTTGTGTGAAACACCACTTCATCAATACTTTGGAGGACGTGCTGCATTTCTTCATTCAGCAGCTTTACCCTTTCTTCACTCGTTCTGAGGGCCGCCAACGTCGTATGGCTGATATCATAACTTTTCCCCATATAATAGCTGATAAAAAGGATCAGTATAGTAAACACCATATCCACCCTTAAATCCACCGGATAATGGAGAACAAAGTAATAAATAAAGTCCCACGTAATGATTAATAAAAGTCCAGTAAGTAACGATACGATCCTGCCGGTATACTTCATCCTGCTAGCCTCCTATTTGCACAAGCTTAAAAAACAATCGAAATAGAAAGAATTTTCACGATATTTGTTATTTATTAGTATATCATTTCTAATTAAGAACAGTATAGAGTTCTTTATAAAATCTGTGATATTCTTGTCACATGCTAAGTCCTTGTCTATAATTGAATAGGATATGCTTTTAAACTGAGGTGAAAAACATGCTAGAAGGTTGGTTCTTATATTTCATCCTTTTTTGGGTCGTTTTTTTAGTGGCTTCGTTTGCGATCGGTGGATTCTTCATGTTCCGGAAATTCTTAAAGAGATTCCCTAAGGAAGATGGTAAATCTGACTTGGACTGGGAAGAACATTATGTGAACGAAACCATCCATTTATGGGGTGAAGATGAAAAGAAAATGCTGAATGAACTGGTTACTCCGGTTCCGGAATTATTCAGGGACGTGGCAAAACAGAAAATCGCCGGAAAAATCGGTGAATTAGCTTTAAAAGAAAGAGCTGCAGCCATAACAAAAGAATTAGTCATCAGAGGATACATTTTGGCGACTCCAAAGCGAGATCATAAATTTCTCAGAAAAAAACTTGATGAAATGCAGATAGAAGTGACACCCTATGAGCATTTATTCTGATAAAACAGGCAGGGAATAAAATGGGATCGATACTTATCATTCCGATTGTATTATATGTAATCTTTATTGTTGGGGCTGCTATTTTGTACATTAAATGGAAGAATGCAAAAAAAGGTAAACGTTAAACAGTTTACCTTTTTTATATGGTCACTTAATCAATGGGATCCTCTGCTTTACCAAAGCGAATGACGTCGAGAATCGCTTGGCCATCACTCGGTTTTCCGTCTCCGTTCCTGTAAGGAAACAATGAGAAAAAGATAAAGTACACCGAAAAATACACAAATTGATAGAAAAAGATGTGAACAGGTATCACACCTTCATAAATCAGAAAGTTAATGAATAGTATCGCCACCAGGTTGAATAAGCTTCCCGATAAATAGATCAGGACATGCACCCATACCTTGTTATACTTCAACTCCCGGTATTGACACCACCCCTCCATAAAGTACATTCTCTTCACTTCTAAAGGGCCAATATTTATGAGGTGTTTACCGGTTCCGATGGCAAACTTGATCTTCGCACCAAATATTCGTGCAATCAAGATATGACCCAATTCATGTACAATGGTCACAAGTGGCAATGTAAGAAAGAAGGCCAGGAAAAAAGTCCAGATATCTGCTAATGTAAACAATCGTAATCCCACCAATATCATTTGTTATTCATTCATCTTCTCCCTCTTTGCCCTAAAAGATCTGCATTTATGCATATTCGTCTGCATTGTCACAAAACCGTCACCTTCCCGTAAAATTCACAAATCGAGTAGGAGGGGATGATTAATCCCCGACCTCTCACACCACCGTACGTACCGATCGGTATACGGCGGTTCAATCAAGATGATTGACGAAGACTTTCATACCTAACGATAAGACTTAGGAGCCCTTGGCGATTCCAGAAGGAATTGCCAAGGGTTTTGTGTAGTATTGGACTTTGTGCGATCCTCCAGTAACCCTTTCGGGTATTACCCCACTCATATGCCTTCCATTTTGGAACGCCGAGCGCAATGAGGTTGCGGACCTTCGTTTTCGGCAGTTTCCACTGCTTCCACAGACACATTCGTAATCTTCTTCTGATCCATGCATCCAGGTATTTTAGGAAGCTGGGTGTATCAGCGAGCTGAAAATAGCCGATCCATCCCATTAAATATTGGTTCAGCTTTCTGATTCGACCCTCCATCGACCACCCTGAAGATCTGGAAGTTAGAGAACGGATTTTCTGTTTCAACCGTTTTATACTTTTGGAGGCAACTCTGACTTTTGGTTTGCGATTTGATGTAAAACTAAAGCCAAGGAACGTTCTTCTCCAAGGTCGGTCCACCGCAGATTTCTTTCGGTTTACCCTCAGTTTAAGTTTCTTCTCAAGAAACGTTGTCACTGAATTCATCACCCGGTTACCGGCTTTAGGCGAACGGACATAGATATTACAATCATCTGCGTACCGTATAAAGCGGAGCCCTCGTTTCTCTAATTCTTGGTCCAGTTCATTCAAAATGATGTTAGAAAGCAATGGACTGAGAGGTCCGCCCTGTGGCGTACCTTCCTCACTTTTCACCTTTACACCTTCTATCATAATTCCGGCATTGAGGTAAGAACGAATCAGTTTCAGAAGTGCTTTGTCCTTTATTCTCTTCGCAAGAAGACCCATGACCTTATCATGATTCACTCTGTCAAAGAATTTCTCTAAGTCAATATCGATAACCCAGCGATATCCTTCCTGGATATACGTTTTCGCTTTTCTGACGGCGTCATGGGCACTCCGATTTGGTCGGAACCCATAACTATGATCAGAGAAGGTTGGATTGTATATCTGAGAGAGTATCTGGGCAATTGATTGTTGAATCATACGGTCTGTCACCGTTGGGATACCTAACAGCCGGACGCCGCCGTCTGGTTTCGGGATTTCGATCCGACGTACCGGGTCCGGCTTGTAGGTTCCCCCAAGAAGATCCTTTCGAATCGATTGCCATTCGTGCATGATATGCGATCGCAGGTTTTGTACGGGCATAAGATCCACGCCATGGCTTCCCTTATTACGCTCTACACGTTTCAGTGCTTCAAGCATATTCGGTTTAGACAGAATCATATTCATCAACATCACTGATATTCCTTTCCTTCGTGTGTCACGTTTCCTCTTTCGATGGCCCTGCCTCACACTTCCACCAGCCCTCACGGAATTCACCGTTACCTCTAAATGGACAGCTCTTTTCAGATTGTCTGTGAGTCTCTCAGTTACCATGAGCCAGGTCGTGGCACTCTCTTGATTGTTCAGTCCTTCCCGACTTCCTCGAGAAAAGCCGGTACTATGACCTCGGCTGACTTCTGGCGGTTCAGCAGAGAATCGCTTCTCCGGTTACCAAGTATTCAAGGCGTATCCGCCAGATCTCCCCGGGTAAGAGTGCAATCTTTCCCTCCATCTATCCGCCTCATTTACTTTCTGCACCTTCGACAGTTCGGACTTCATCTTGTATTGCAGACTTATCCAGTGCAACAAGCCTTATATGAGATTCGTGTTCCTCGGACCGGAGGTTTGCCGCCCGCTTCCTTCAGATTCCGGGTCGCCCCGGACACCCTTGCGTTAAGCTAACCGCTACAACTGTCTTCACGGCTCGGGACTCTCACCCTATAGATCACACCCATGCCGGGCGCACAATAAAAAAGCAGGGAGCGTCTCCCTGCTTTTTAACGGCGTATCAAATTGAATTCGTCGTTAAGTCCTGATTTTCCTGATGCAGCTTTCTATATTGAAAATACATGGTTATCCTCCATGGAACGATCATGCCAAAAGCAAGTATCCAGAACATCCCGCTCAATTCTCCGTAATCAATCGAAGTACTAAGGATCGACTTCGCTACAATTCGAATTAACAGCAGGCCGATCAAAATGAAGGCAAACGCTTTAGAACGCTTTAAATAAATATCATTTTCACGAATTTCAAACTTGGATGTCTTGATTAACAACAGAGAGAATACCATTCCGACAATAATCGCCTCTAAAAACTCACCCACATTGACCCGAAAGACAGGAAATAAGAACATCAACGCACCTGTACTCATAAAGAGAGGGGGTAAAATAATCTTCTTACCACTTACCGGCCTTTTCTGAGCCTTCATCCTGATAAATATCACCATAAATCCCATGCAAATCGCTACAATGGATGAAGCAATCATCATAAAGCATCATCATCCTTTTATAATCTACTTTCATACCTTCCCTTATTATAGCCCAAATGCAGGAAAAACGAAAACAGAAAAAAGAGAGAATGAATGGAAGATTCAATCTCTCTCGGTTTATCACCCTAATACTCTTTTGATGGCTTCGTCTACGCGCACCTCGTCAAAGGGCTTAACTATGAAGTCCTTCGCCCCTGCTTCAATTGCTTCCACTACCACCTTTTGTTGTCCCATCGCAGAACACATAATGATCTTGGCTTGAGGGAATTCGGTAAGGATTTTCTTAACCGCTTCAATTCCATTCATATCCGGCATGGTGATATCCATCGTTACCAGGTCAGGGTGAAGCTCACGATACTTCTCCACGGCAATCATGCCATTCTCAGCTTCCCCCACGACTTCATGCCCGCTGGATGAAAGCATGTTTCCAAGGGTCAATCTCATAAATTTCGCATCATCCACTACAAGTATCGTTGCCACAGATGTTTCCTCCTCGTACACACTATCGATGTCTATTGAGTCTTTTTACCTAATTCACCCAATTAAACTATACCATAAATCGTAATATTTATTCAATTTATTCTGTTAATTATCAACTGAATATTATTAAAATCCCTGAAACCCTCCGAATGCAGATGTAAAGTAAGCAAGGATGATGGTCATCCAGTCAAAGAACAGCATGATCCCTACAGCAATCATGACGTATCCCCCTACTTTTACAATCCTTCCACTGTTCTTTCTGATCCACTGCATTCGCCCTATGAAGAATGAAAGAATGAAGAAAGGAATGGCAAAGCCTAATACATATGCTGTCATGTACATGACACCTGACCCAGGATTTGTTGCGGCAAGGGCAAGAACTGAAGCAAGGATCGGACCGGTACAGGGTGTCCATCCCGCGGCAAACGCCATTCCGATCAAGATGGAACCGATAAAGCCCGCAGGCCTATTCTTGAATTCAAATCTGCGATCCTTCATCAAGGATTCCGGGGTGAACACACCAATGACGACCAAGCCAAAAATGACGATGAAAATAGCCCCCAGCTGTCGAATAAGATCTTTGTAATTTAAAAAGAAGTTTCCAATAAAGGAAGCCCCAAAACCAATCGCGATAAAAATGGCTGAGAAACCAACTAAGAAAAATAATGTATGCAGTAAACTCCTTCTCTGCAACATGGCATTATCCGTTTTCAATTCATTGACACTCATGCCGGTTATGTATGAAAGAAAGGCGGGATACAAAGGTAAGCAGCACGGGGATATGAAGCTTAGGAATCCTGCCCCGAATGCTAAAAAAATATTAATATCAGACATTTCCACATCTCCTACAATTCAGTATATATGTCTATTCTATCAAACAATGCGCCAAACTATGAGGGATGTTTATGTGAAAGATTTGTGACCATCTTATTACAATCACCTTTTACTCTTTCAATTGTATTAAAGTCTCTTTTCTTTTCCTAAATCCGTTAATTTTACTTTGAAAAAATGTTCTATATTCGTTATACTAATAAAAAGTTACAGTTATTACTAGTTTTGTATTCCACTTGTCAGGACATACAAAAGAAAGGAAACAGCCGTGTCTAAAAAAGAGCTTCTAGAACGAATTGAAAAAAAGCGTGCTCAATTAATTGATATTGTTGCTGAAAATGGACTGACATCACCTCAAGCTATTCAATTTAGTCAGGAACTTGATCGTCTGTTAAATAGCTACAACTCTCAATACATAAAAAAATGCTACACACCCCAAATGAGTTGAACTATACCTTTTATACAAATAAATGATACTAATATAGTGCTAAAAGGGAACAGGGAGATCCGAATCCGGGTCTCCCTGTTCCCTTTTAGCTTTCTGATGTGGCATCCTCCATATCCTCGACCAAACCATTTTGAAGAAGATACATTTTGTGATAAATTCCTTTTTGACGAAGTAATTCCTGGTGGCTGCCACGCTCTACTATTTCCCCCTGCTGCAACACCAGGATGAGATCCGCATCCTGTATGGTTGATAGCCTATGAGCAATGGCAATGGTTGTTCTGCCTTTTCTCATTCTCCTCAGGGCATTTTGGATTTGTTCTTCCGTTTCTGTATCAATATTCGCAGTTGCTTCATCAAGGACAAGTATCTTCGGTTTGGTCGCCATTGTACGGGCAAATGCAATCAATTGTCGCTGTCCACTTGATAGTGTTGAACCCCTTTCGACCACAGGGTGAGAATACCCGCCAGGAAGTTTCTCAATAAACGTATTCGCCCGTACAAATTTAGCTGCTTCTTCCACTTCCTTATCAGACATCTCTTCGGCATGAAGCTTAATATTATCCTTTATATCTCCGTAGAATAGGAATGGATCCTGAAGGACCAGGCCCATCTTCTGCCGGAGTTCTGCCATTGGATACATTTTAATGCTTCTTCCGTCTACTAAAATGTCACCCCGGTTGAATTCATAGAATCTCATAAGTAAATTGATGATCGAGCTCTTTCCGCTTCCTGTATGCCCGACAAGTGCGACAGTTTCACCAGGCTTCGCGGTAAAAGAGATTTTCTTAAGGACATCATTTTCCCCATCATAAGAATAGGACACATTGTCAAAGGTAATTTCGCCTTGCCCGATCGTTTCACTATTCCCGTTATCCAGCGTTTGCCCAGGGGATAGCTCTTCTTCATCCAACAGCGTGAAGACGCGTGAAGAAGCTATGATCGCTTGTTGAAACATAGATAATCTCATCATGATTTGATTGACCGGTTCAAAAAAACGGTCCAAATAATTAATAAATGCATAGAGCACACCAATTTCAATCGGCTGCGTGAAAGATGATATTCCGAAATAGCTCAATACTACAATTAAGGCAGCAACATATACAAGATCGATTGCCGGTCTCAATAATAACCCATCCACCTTAATATTCTTCATGCCAGCCCTATAGTGTTTTTCATTAATATCCCCAAATTCAAGTCTTAATCTTTTTTCCTGCCTGAATACTTGGATGATTAACATTCCCGAAAGCGATTCACTTAACTTGGCATTCAGTTGACTCAGTCTTTCACGCATCTCCTGATAGAAGATGGAGCTATATGAACGATACATTTTCATAATGATAAAAATCACAGGGAGTATGAATAGACAAAAGAAGGCTAACCTGGTATTCAGGACAAACATGGCAATGAAGATCCCCGTTAAAAGAAATACACCTTGAATGAATGATACCAATACACTTACGAACATATCCTTAATCGCTTCCGTATCATTCGTTACCCGGGAGACCACCCCTCCTGCAGGGGTATGATCAAAGTACTTCATACCAAGTCCTTGCACCTTCGTAAAGACATCCACCCTCAATTGCTGAATGATCCTGAGGGCGATTTCCTGAAACTTCAGTAACTGAAAGTAAGAAATCAATACATTACCAATCTGAATCGATACATATGCGGCAGCTAAACCGACGAGTGGACCATATGGAAACACCCTGGGAGTTAAATAGTCATCAATGAAGATCTTGATGATGATCGGTCCTAAGACGTCTCCAATGGTTGAGAGAAGCAATAATGAAAAAGCGGCCATTATCGGTCTTTTATAAGGCTTTGTATACCCCATTAGACGGTAAAAGATCTTCCGCTGCTCTTTAGGTGTCAGAGTCTGTATACGATCCATTTCTTATCCTCCCCGCTCTACGAGTTCTTCCAATTGTTGGCGAAGATACATTTCTCTGTACCTGCCTTTATTCTTCATAAGGTGACCGTGGGTGCCTTTCTCGACGAGCTTTCCTTCTTCAAGCACAATGATCAGGTCAGCGTGTTGAATCGCACTTAGCCGATGAGAAGTGATCACCGTCGTCTTCCCGGCTCGATTCTGCTTCAGGGAAGTCAGGATCGATTCTTCTGTACTGGCATCCACAGCTGACAGGGAATCATCCAGGATGAGTACTTCAGGATCCATTAAGAGAGCCCTTGCAATCGATATCCTCTGCTTCTGACCACCCGATAAGGACACCCCTCTTTCCCCGACGACTGTGGCATAGCCTAATGGGAATCGGCTGATATCATCATGAATATGAGCAAGTAAAGCTGCCTCCTCCACCTTTTCCCTTGAAGATAGTGGATTTGCGAAAGCAATATTTTCCATGATCGTGGCAGAAAATAAAAAGTGATCCTGAGGCACGTATCCGATGGATTCACGCAATTGATTTAATTTATACTCTTGAATCACGCACCCTCCAAATCTCACAATCCCCTTATACCCCTCAAATTCCCTCAGGAGAAGTTTTAAAAGAGTTGTCTTTCCCGCCCCAGTTTTTCCAACGATCCCAATGGTTTGACCCTTTTTCATGGTAAACTGAACATCTTCCAGTGCATGCGCCTCTTCATCCGGGTATGAAAAAGTGGAAATCTGGAACTCGATATCTCCTGTTGGGGCGCGCTCCAATTCTCCAGCATCCAGCACATCTATCTTTTCATTCAATAACCCTGCCACACGATCATAAGAAGCACGCCCCCTCTCCACAATGTTAAATAGCCACCCGAATGCAAGCATCGGCCAGATTAAGAGTCCGAGATATGTGGTGAAGGAAATCAAGTCTCCAATCGTAAGCTCTCCTTCAATCACATACTTTGAACCAAACACAATCGATAAAAAGAAGGAAATACCTACAATGATGGATATGGTGGGATCAAACAACGAGTCCACTCTTGCAACAGAGATATTTTTCTGAACCACTTCCTCCGATTGTTTCCTGAACGACTCAATATCCTCTTTTTCCTGCCCAAACGTTTTCAGGACTTTCATTCCCGTTATACTTTCCTACGTCTTATCATTCAGAGCCGAAAATGCTTCTTGAGCTTTATGAAACCGTTTATGCAGCAATGTTCCATAATAACTTGTCAAAACCGCCATGAACGGCATCGGTATCAATGCAATGAGGGTCAGCTTCCAACTGATTGTAAAAGCCATGGCCGCAACGACAAATCCTCCAGTTGACAGGGAATCAACAAGGGTCAATACGCCTACTCCCGCAGTCTGTTGGATCGATTGAATGTCATTTGTTGCGTGGGCCATCAAATCCCCTATCCGCTTCCGTTGGTAGAAAGCCGGGGACATTTTGGTAAAGTGATGATAAAGTTCGTCCCTCAGCAACCTGGAAAGCTTGGTGGCAGAACCGAAGATCATGATTCTCCATACAAAACGGAGACCGTACATGGCTAGTGCGGTAAAAATAAGGATCAGGATCCATTTCAACATATCTTCCGGCGTCAACGAATGTGCCTTTATACGGTCGACCACGATCCCTACAATTTTAGGTGGGATCAATTGAAGGAACGCCACCAATAATAGAAGTATGGTTCCTGTTATATATGACTTTTTCTCCTGAAGAAAAAACCATTTTAAATCATAAAAGACTTTCATACTGTCTCCCCCGCATCATGATTAAATCGACTCTTTATTTTACCAAATTTCATAATAATGAGAAATCTTTTTCCGACAAACTCTTCAAGAGACGATACAAAAGAGCCTCTCTGATTTTAATAAGAGAGGCTCTTTCGTATAGAAATATAATATTAATGTATTTGTACAAATGGTTCCTGGTCCACTTCTTTGACGATGGTGGCTTTAAGGCCTTTAGGGGTTTTTACATAAAGGTAAACCGGTGTGTGTGGGAAGTAATCGACGATTTCAGGACCTATCGCCTGTGCAAACCCTATTAATTCGGTTTCCTTCACCATTCCTGTATGTACATCGATGACCAGTTTATTTAGCGTTTCCTTCTGATACATTCCTTTACCTACAAACTCAATATCCTGATGAGAGAAATACTTTGACACATAATCTTCAAGATCCCGGATTCGGTTATATAAATCACGGTCTTTCTCTTCGCCCTCATCACTCGGGAAGTAATAATATTTGTCGGAGACATCGTCCCACTTTTTGATTTTTTTATCGTTCTCATCTAAATAGGTCGTAGCAATATAGTTTCCTGGAACAACACTGTTTAAAGGTTGCAGTTTGAAAATCGAAATCATGATTGGTACATTTTTCAATTCTTGGTTTGCCCTTACCCGACTGGCGACTGTGCCGGCCACTTTCTTTCCGTATTCTTCCATCATTTTCTTGTTAATATTGGCTTCGTCAAAATGCATAAGCTTCTTATCATCTTCAACCCTGATATAATCGATGGTATTCATCGCAAGGCCAAGGGAAATCCCCTTGATTTTCCCATCTTTATCTACATAATTCTGCTCATGAATATAGGCAAGGTACATTGGATTTTTCTTTTCCAGCTCCATCCGTTGTTCCCATGTCATATCATCGGTGATCTTCAATTCAGGGTTGAGGCCAGCCTTATTGGTTTTAGACTTCCTCCCTAACCATGCGTTTAAGTTCTTTAAATATTGCCCTTCCTGGTAGACATATTTATCAGGGGAAAAATGTTCAGTGGATAAAGACATAAGGCCCGTCTCAATTTCATCCATATCACTGCGGTTATTGATCGTCATGGTAATCAGACCGCGATTCACCGATTTTTTTTCTTCGTTAACTTTATAATTTAAATATTCACGTGCATCACTTGCTGCACTATTTTGAATTTCAAGCGTTTCTTCATCTATCACTTCTTGAGGCTTATTGCTGCA
Source organism: Bacillus sp. es.034 (assembly GCF_002563655.1). GTDB lineage: Bacteria > Bacillota > Bacilli > Bacillales > Bacillaceae_B > Rossellomorea. Next base: position 3,276,793 of record NZ_PDIY01000001.1, read on the forward strand.
TCCGGCAATAAGAATCAAAAGGGACAGAGATACAATACTCCATTTTTTCATATGACTCCCTCCGGACTATATTTTATCATACATTACATTTCAATCCGCTTGATAATCTTTAAGTTTTTATGAATTCACGAAAATAATCCCATTATCCTACCTGATCTTTTAATAACTTCTTTACACTCCATGGAATCAGGATACCCGAACAATAGAAAAAGCACTCATCACCTGAGTGCTTCCATCTATTACTTCATGTTCTTATTCATTGCATTCATCATTTGATTGATTTTTTTCTGGGATGGTTTTTGCCCCATTTGCATCATCATCATGCGTAACATTTGCTCGTTAATTGGTGGATTTTTCTTTAGGTAGCTCATCATGTATTTACGAGCAATGAAAAATCCTAGTGCTACTCCGGCAAGTAATGCCAGAACGCCTACTAGAATAAGTAATCCAGTCGTTCCCATACTCTTACTTCCTCCTTCATGTTGTCCTTTTAAAAGTGTACTAAACCCTGAAACATTATACAATATTTTGGTCAAAATTTCATATTAATATATAAACTTTCTTTGTTTTATCGGTTTTAACCATCCAAAACGTTCATTTTTGATATCCATTGCCAGTAGCTGGCCCATATTCCTCCGTAAAATTTCAAAAAAGATATATTCAGATTCATCGTGCCCCCAGGCATTCAAGGACATCGACTTTTCATTCAAGACGAGTGTCGCACCTGATTGTTCTCTTTCGATTGTCGCAACGGAGTTTATCCAGGCTGCCCCTTCAACCTTCGTTATTTCGTGCTGAAGCAGTCTTTGGGTAGGAAGGTATGGAATCGGTTTGGTAATGTAATCTACTTGTTTCGAGACGATATCGTGAAGATCACCTGTACTCGCTTCCCAATCAGAAAACAATTGATAGAACATTCTTTCACGACCATAGTAATGTTGAACAAACAACTCTTCAATCCAATAGATTTGATAATTTCGCACCTTTACTCCCTCCTACCTTTCTTTCATATAGTATAAATCAACTAGAAGGGAGTCATTGTCATAAATTGTTGAAAATCTGCACTAGTTTTGTCGAACCTATTCTATCTTACCTGATTGTTGAGAGGTGATTCGAAGTATTTATACGTTACATGTTCTATACCCAATCTCTTCCACCTATACTCCTATTGTACTCACCCAAAAGAAAAAGGCCAACTCCTTAGAGAGTGTAAGGAGCCGACCTTTTCCATTCACGATTATTGAAGTAAAGCTTTGATTCTAGATACTACATTTTCAGAAGTGAAGCCATATTCTTCCATAACTTTAGCTCCTGGGGCAGATGCACCATAACCATTGATCGCCAGGATGTCACCTTCATCACCAACGTAACGATCCCAGCCCATTGGAGATCCCATTTCGATAGCCAGGCGTTTCTTCACGCTCTTAGGCAGAATGGATTCTTTATATTCTTTTGATTGTTTTTCGAAACGATCCCAGGAAGGCATGCTTACAACTGAAACACTGATGCCGTCTTTTTCAAGTGCATTTTGTGCATCTACCGCAAGATGTACTTCAGAGCCAGTCGCAATCAACAGGGCATCAGGCTGTTCTTTACCCGAAGCAGAGACAACATATGCTCCTTTGTTTACCCCGTTATAGGCTTTATCAGCCGTACCTTTAAGCGTTGGAAGGTCCTGACGGGACAGAACCAGCATCGTAGGCTGATCTTTCGATTCTAACGATAACCTCCAGGCTGCAGCCACTTCATTACCGTCACCAGGGCGAATGACTGACAGGTTAGGCATTGCACGAAGAGATGCAAGCTGTTCAACAGGTTCATGGGTAGGTCCGTCTTCTCCTACAGCGATACTATCGTGTGTGAACACATATGTCACAGGTAAGCCCATTATAGCCGCCAAACGGATAGCAGGTCTTAGATAGTCACTGAATACGAAGAATGTGCCTCCGAATACATGAAGCCCTCCGTGTAGAGCCATACCATTCATGGCACCACCCATACCGAATTCACGGACTCCGAACCAGATATTTCGGCCTTCGTAGGATTCAGGCATGAAATCTTTCTCATCTTTAATCATCGTTTTGTTGGAACCAGCAAGGTCAGCGGAACCACCGATGAATGAAGGAAGATTTTTGGCAATGGCGTTGAGCACTTCCCCTGAAGAAGCTCGGCTTGCCAATGCTTTTCCTTCTTCATATACCGGGATGTCTTTATCCCATCCTTGCGGTAGTTCACCTTTGATCGCCGCTTCTAATTGAGTGGCTAATTCAGGGTGTTCCTCTTTGTATTTAATGAATTGGTTGGCCCAATCCTGTTCTTTCTCAGAGCCAGCTTGTTGGATTTTTTCCTCGAAGCGACTGTAAACCTCATCAGGCACGTGGAAATCCTGATCAAATGTCCACTTGTAGGCTTCTTTGGTAAGCTTCATTTCATCTTCACCCAGAGGTGCACCATGAACGGCTGATTTACCTGATTTATTCGGTGCCCCGTAACCAATGACTGTCTTGACCTCAATCATTGTCGGGCGCGTTGTATCTCCCTGACCTTCTTCGATGGCCTTGGAAATTTCGTCAAGATCATTTCCATCTTCAACACGGATATACTGCCATCCGTATGATTCAAATCGTCCCTTAACACTCTCAGAGAAGGACTTATCCAACTCTCCGTCAAGTGAAATATCGTTGGAATCATAAAGGACAACAAGGCGTCCTAATTTTAGATGTGCAGCCAATGAAGCAGCTTCAGAGGAAACACCTTCCATTAAGTCCCCATCTCCACAAATGGAGTATGTAAAGTGATCGACCATATTATATTGGTCTTTGTTGTATGTAGTGGCCAAATGTCTTTCGGCTAATGCCATACCTACTGCCATTGCAATCCCTTGTCCAAGCGGACCAGTTGTTGCTTCTACACCAGGAGTGTGCTTGTACTCTGGATGTCCTGGAGTCTTACTTCCCCATTGGCGGAAATTTTTAAGATCTTCCATTGAAACATCGTATCCAGATAGATGAAGTAGGCTGTATAACAGCATCGAACCGTGTCCCGCAGATAAGACAAAACGGTCGCGGTTGAACCATTCTGGATTTTTAGGATTATGATTCATGAACTTTGTCCAAAGTGCATACGCCATTGGAGCTGCCCCCATAGGCATTCCCGGGTGCCCGGAACCTGCTTTTTCAATCGCATCGATTGATAATGTACGGATTGTATTAATTGCTAATTGATCTGTTTTATCAAACATATGTCAGACATCCTTCCTTTTAATGTACCTTATTAATATTAATCTTCTTTGATAGTTTATACAACTATCTTGAATGATAACATGACTTTATGATCGATGAAAATAAAAAACCCTTTAAATATCATAAGGGAGAAAAATGATTCAAAAAACTTCCAGTACCTTTCAACTTTGGCCTGGAAGTTTTTTGATTAATGCATTTTTTTCTTAGTCTGTATATCTTGGATCTTTTTAGGTGTTACTTCATTTCCTTCCGGATCAAAGATTCTTGTATTTTCAATTGTCCCCTTCATCGATTGACGGAACGTTTCTAGATATTCTTTTCTAAGTTTAGTCTGTTCTTTCGCTTCCTGCTCAGATAGTCCGCTACTTTTGGACTTATTGGCAAGTTCGTTGATTCTATTCATTTTTGATTTTGAAAGCATCTATAAAAACTCCTTTATTGCATAGTTTGCAAACTCTAAAACAATCTTAGAGCAGTGCATCACACTACCGTCATGTTACTAGAATAAAGGAGATAAAACAAGGGTTATGCATGATCACGGGAAGTCATATATTCCTTGAAGCGTCTATGTACGGTAGCTTTGGATACATCGTATCCGAATCCCCTAAGTGTAGCTGCAATTTCAGCGAAGGTTAATTCGTTTTTCCTTAGTCGCACGATTTCCTCGACCGGCACTTCAATACGTTCCCTTCCTTCAACATTGCCTTTGTTTTTTAAATTTTTATGGGGCTGAAAGCCATTTTCCACAGCCCGCTTCATGCCCCGCTTAATTTTAAGGTTATGAAGCTTGCGTTGATATTCCTCCACCATACTGACAATGTTGATGACCATAGAATCGGATTCGGATAAGTGTAATTCACCACTATGAGTCTGGCTGATGATTTTCACTTCTTCTTTTAACAGACAGTGGATAAGGGCGATCTTGGCATTCCCCCTGCCGATTCTTGTTTCGTCCTGGATAAGGACTGCCTCGATTGATTTATCCCTGACCAGGTCCAAAAGTTCCAAAACCCCTGGACGGTCCAATTCAAAGCCGCTCGCCTGATCCCTGATGACGGCAGTTACTTCATAGTGATGTTCGTTTGCCAATTTAACCAGTTCTTCTTCCTGGCGTTCCAATGATGTTTCCTGTGTGTTTTTCTTGGTACTTACCCTGCAGTATATGACTGCTTTCATTTTCTATCCCTCTATTCTTCGTTCATGACCAGTTCGAAATCTGATTGAGTTGATATTGTTGGATTTTCAATCGGTAACACAAGTGATTCACCAGGTTTGATGGCAAAAGAGTTCAATTCGTTCTCTTCCCCAACCCAGGCGATAAATTCTTCCACTGTCATAGAATATTCTTCATTATACTGTTTGGCAATAGTCCAAAGAGTATCACCCTCTTCTACTGTGATACTTTGGTAGGAAGGTTGATTTGACATATTGATTAATAAATAGAAAGCTGCTGAAAGGACTAATAGAAATAATATAATAATGTAAGAGAATCGATTCCAAATATGTGTTAACATAAAATTACCCCCATACGAATGTTTGTTCTGTTTTGTTATTTTCATTGTAATACGAACATTCGTTTGGTGTCAACAAAATTCGAACTTATGTTTGTATCAATTATCGTGACATGCTATAATGGGAACATAAGATCTATAATAGAGGTGCGTGAACATGACAAAATTGTCGAAGAGACAGCAGGACATACTACAATATATTAAAGTTGCAGTCAGAGAAAAAGGGTATCCCCCTTCCGTACGTGAAATCGGGGAAGCCGTCGGTCTTGCTTCCAGTTCCACTGTACACGGACATTTAGCGAGGCTTGAAAGTAAAGGTCTGATCCGTCGCGATCCGACTAAACCGAGAGCGATAGAAATCCTGGACCTTGAAGAAGATACGATTCCGCGACAACGTGTAGTAAACGTTCCTTTAATCGGTAAAGTTACAGCAGGTCAACCGATTACGGCTGTTGAAAATGTGGAAGAATTTTTCCCATTGCCCGAGCGGATGGCCCCTTCGGATGAGCAGGTCTTTATGCTTGAAATCATGGGTGACAGTATGATCGAAGCCGGTATATTGGATGGAGATTTTGTCATTGTTCGCCAGCAGCAGACAGCGAACAACGGAGATATCGTCGTTGCCATGACCGATGAAGATGAAGCAACGGTAAAACGTTTCTTTAAAGAAAAGGATTATGTTCGTCTGCAACCTGAGAACTCAACAATGGAACCTATCATTTTGCGAAACGTTTCCATTTTGGGTAAAGTGGTCGGAGTGTATCGTCAAGTTCATTGATAATGGTATCGGTATGCATAGAGCATTCCGGATTCTAGTATCAAACGGTCATCATAATAATGAAAAAAGCCCGGGGTTGGAAGCAAAATTTCCAACCCCGGGCTTTTTTCTTATCGTTTCTTCCCTGATTCCCTAATCAACCTGAACTTCCTGCAAAAAAACCCTCAACGATAAATCGTTGAGGGTTTCTGGTAATTAATACATTTGAATGTACTGTTCACGTTCCCAAGGGTGTACTTGTGTACGGAACATATCCCACTCGATTTCCTTCGCTTCCACGAAGTGTTCGAATATGTGTTCGCCAAGGGACTTAACGATTACTTCATTCGTTTTTAATGTTTCAAGAGCTGCATATAATGTTGCAGGAAGATCCACGATACCTGCTTCTTCACGCTCTTTTTTATCCATTACATAGATGTTGCGGTCAATCGGCTTAGGAGCCGGTAAGTTATTCTTGATTCCATCCAATCCTGCCGCAAGTAATACAGCCATTGCAAGGTAAGGGTTTGCTGCAGGGTCGACACTTCGGACTTCAACACGTGTGCTCAAGCCACGGGAAGCCGGGATACGGATTAATGGGCTACGGTTACGCGCAGACCATGCAACATAGCAAGGTGCTTCGTAACCTGGCACTAAACGCTTGTATGAGTTTACAGTCGGGTTCGTGATTGCCGTAAAAGCAGTTGCATGCTTAATGATACCAGCAAGGAATTGACGGGCAGTATCACTTAGTTGCAAGTCACCTTTTTCATCAAAGAAAGAGTTCACGCCATTTTTGAACAGGGACATATTACAGTGCATTCCTGAACCATTTACACCGAATAATGGTTTCGGCATGAAGGTAGCGTGCAGACCATGTTTACGGGCAATCGTTTTAACTACCAGTTTAAATGTCTGAATATCATCACAAGCTTTTAATGCATTGGCGTATTTAAAGTCGATCTCATGTTGACCGGGAGCTACTTCATGGTGAGATGCTTCGATTTCAAAGCCCATTTCTTCAAGTTCTAAAGCGATATCACGACGGCAGTTCTCCCCTAAATCGGTAGGGGCCAGGTCAAAATAGCCACCGTTATCATTCAATTCCAACGTAGGTTCGCCATTAACATCTAATTTAAAGAGGAAGAATTCCGGCTCTGGTCCAAGATTGAAGTCAGTGAACCCAAGCTCCTCCATCTCACCTAAAATGCGTTTTAGGTTATTACGGGGATCTCCTTCGAACGGAGTGCCATCCGGATTGTAAATATCACAGATCAGACGGGCTACCTTCCCTTTTTCTGCTGTCCATGGGAAAACCAACCATGTGTCTAAATCCGGGAAAAGGTACATATCCGATTCTTCGATTCGGACAAATCCTTCAATGGAAGAACCATCAAACATCATTTTGTTATCTAAAGCTTTTTCAAGCTGACTTAGAGGGATTTCTACGTTCTTGATCGTCCCTAAAATGTCGGTGAATTGTAGTCGAATGAACTTAACTCCTTCTTCATTCGCTAATCTTGCAACATCTTCCTTAGTATACTTTGCCATTTACGTAATTCCTCCTCAAGTTTATTAAAGGGTTTATTTAATGAAAGAAGCGGGACATATCTCCTTGACGCAGAGATGATCGATTGAACCGACCGGAATGGATCAATTCATTGCGAAGTAATTTACGCAGCTCGTCGTCAGATAGATCCTGTCTTGCTTTTTCTTCCTTTTCATTACTTACGTCAGATACGACTTTGCTTTCATTATGACCGGACACAGAAAAGATCTTCTTAATCCCTGCCATGTTGATACCTTGATCTAACAGATCCTTTACTTCTAATAACTTATCAATGTCATTCAAGGAAAAGAGCCGACGATTCCCCTCGGTCCGTGCCGGGTTTATCAGTTGATGCTCTTCGTAGTATCGAATCTGACGAGCCGTTAAGTCCGTGAGCTGCATGACAATACTGATTGGAAATAATGCCATCGTTCGACGAATTTCACTTCCGCTCATCTTGATTCCTCCTTTTGTTTTCCTTCTTGAATTCATTATATGTAATGTTAGGAGTTCTGTCAATCAAATGTGAGTTTTTCTTACATAAATAATCAAAAGAATTGGATAGTCCACTTTAGACTATCCAATTACTCCTTTAATATCCTTTTTATATGGTGATTAAACCTTTTTCAATTAAGTTGTCCACCGCAGAGCAAACGGCGATTTTTACATGGGAGTAAGTTAACCCGCCTTGAACATAAGCTATATAAGGTGGTCTTATAGGTCCATCCGCCGATAGTTCAATGCTCGCTCCCTGAATGAACGTTCCTGCGGCCATGATGACATCATCCACATAGCCCGGCATATAGTTCGGATACGGCGTGAAATGAGAATTGATCGGTGAGGCTGATTGGATTGCCTGACAGAAAGCGATCATCTTTTCCCTGTCATCAAATTGCACAGATTGTATTAAATCCGTGCGCCTGGCATGAGGTGAAGGGTCTGTGTTCATGCCAATCTCGGTCAGTAGAGCAGATGTGAATACCGCTCCTTTCAATGATTGCGCGACCACGTGAGGTGCCAAAAAGAATCCTTGATACATTTCTTGAAGGCTGTAGAGAGATGCCCCTGCCTCCGCCCCGATTCCCGGCGAGGTCATACGGAAGGAACAGGCTTCTACATTTTCTTTCTTTCCGACGATATATCCACCTGTTTTTGCAAGGCCACCCCCTGGATTTTTAATAAGGGATCCCGCTATTAGATCCGCCCCGACGTGACAAGGTTCATTCACTTCGACAAATTCCCCGTAGCAGTTATCTACAAATACAACAATTCCAGGGTCAATCTCTTTAATGAAATCAATCATTTCCTTTATTTCTTCAATTGTAAAGGATGGGCGGTTGGCATACCCTTTCGATCGCTGGATCCCAACCATTTTTGTCTTTGTAGAAATGGTCCGTGCCACCTTTTCGAAATCGACTTTTCCAGACTCATCTAAATCAACGCTCTGATAGTCGATATGGAAGTCTTTGAGTGAACCTGTACCCTTTCCTCGGCTTCCTACAATTTCTTCTAATGTATCATAAGGTTTCCCTGTTATGTACACCAGTTCATCTCCCGGTCGGAGTATACCGAACAAAGCGATGGAGATGGCATGGGTACCAGAAATGATTTGAGGCCGCACTAGCCCTGCTTCCCCTCCAAATACATCTGCGTATATGCTTTCCAGGGTGTCCCTTCCTGCATCGTCATAGCCATAGCCTGTGGACGGGATGAAGTGAGAATCGCTTACCCGGTGCTTCTGAAACGCTCTTAAAACGTTGAACTGGTTACTTTCAGACCGTTCATCGATTTTTTTGTGTATGTCTTTGATATCTGCTTCCACTTTCGTTACAAGTGATTGTAATGCCGTTCCATTTACTAATTGTTCAAACATTTGGTGTTGTTTCCCTTCTACTTTTGAAATTTCTTGATGCTTCCTGCTATCGGATGATCTTCAAGATGAAATCCGGTCATTTCATATACTTGACTCGCTTCTTGGAACTCCAATTTTCTCAAGATGGTTTCACTCTTCAATTGGGATAGAATTTTCCCTTCATTCACAGGGACAAATACATGATAAGGTATCATGTGATTCTTTACGATTTCTTCTATCTTAATCAGTAGCTTCCCTCTGTCCTCTTCGTTCCAGGCACTAATGAGGATGGTGTCTGATTCGCTGTCGGGAACAAATTCGGGATCCATTTCATCCCGCTTGTTGTATACTGTCAGCTGCTGCAGTCCATCCATTTCCAAATCCTTCAATAAGGATTGCACTGTCTTTTCGTGTTGACTGTAGTCAGGATTTGAACTATCCACAACATGAAGAAGGAGGTCTGCCTCTTTTACTTCTTCCAGTGTAGATCGAAATGCAGCAACCAGCGTGGTCGGTAAATCTTGAATGAACCCTACGGTATCTGTCAATAACGTGGAATATCCACTGGGCAAAGGCATTTTCCTCGTCATCGGATCCAAAGTAGCAAATAACTTATTTTCTTCATACGAATCAGCCATTGAAATCCGATTGAACAACGTGGATTTTCCAGCGTTTGTGTATCCAACGAGAGCAATCTGGAAAGCTTTGTTTCGCTTCCTTCTCCCGCGGTACCTTTTTCTATGATCAACTATGGTTTGTAATTGCTTTTTAATATCGTCAATCCTTTTATGGATGTGTCGACGATCACTTTCGAGCTTCGTTTCACCAGGCCCCCTGGTGCCTATCCCGCCGCCCAGCCTTGAGAGTGATGCCCCTTGACCGATGAGTCTCGGCAGCAAGTACTGAAGCTGGGCAAGTTCTACTTGTAATTTCCCTTCTCTTGAGCGGGCACGCTGTGCAAAAATGTCCAATATCAGTTGTGTACGGTCAATCACCCTGCCGTTTAATTCTTTTGATAAGTTCCGGATCTGACTGGGGGACAGTTCATCATTAAAGATGATGATGTCCGCTTCAAACTGCTCCTCCAACAGAACCAGTTCCTCCACTTTACCCTTTCCGATATAAGTACTTGGATGGATCCTGTCGCGTTTTTGAATAAGGGTGGTAGCAACTTTACCTTGAGCTGTTGCTGTCAGCTCCGCAAGTTCCGTTAAACTATATTGAAAACGCAGGTCATCATCGTCCAGTTGACATCCCACCAGAATGACTTTTTCTAGATTTTCATTCTTCAATAAACTACCTTCTTTCTATCCGTTTTATTCTATTTCCCATCATATCAAATCCGCATCGTAAACTCTATGTAAAAAGCAATGAAAAATGGTTGCAAATAAGCACATACGTGTTAAAATCAGTATGTTTGATTATGACATAACACTACTTCAAGATTCTACATAATGGCATGTAGCATATTGTAATAGGGTGAGGAGGAATGTGTATGACGTGGGAAGTACTAAGTATCATCGGTACCATTGCTTTTGCTATTTCAGGAGCTATCATTGCCATGGAAGAGGAATATGATATCCTCGGTGTATATATATTAGGAATTGTCACTGCATTTGGAGGAGGCGCCATCCGGAATTTACTGATCGGTGTACCCGTTTCCGCTTTATGGGAGCAGGGAATGTTGTTTCAGATTGCCCTTCTCTCCATTACAGCGGTCTTTCTGTTCCCCAATAATCTTTTGAAACATTGGAGGAAGTGGGGGAATTTCTTTGACGCCATCGGTCTATCGGCTTTTGCCATTCAGGGGGCGTTATATGCTTCCGAAATGAACCACCCCATCAGTGCGATCATCGTAGCTGCCGTTTTAACCGGTAGTGGTGGTGGAATTATCCGTGACCTTCTGGCTGGCCGGAAACCTTTAGTCCTACGGTCGGAAATTTATGCAGTGTGGGCAGTTTTGTGTGGAGCGGCGATCGGACTTGGTATAGTCAATTCAGCGTTAGAGTTATACTCCCTTTTCGTCATTACGACCGCTTTACGGGTACTCTCCTACCTATATAAATGGAGGTTGCCAAATAGAAGTTTACGGGCTCATGTTTAATGATAAAAATGCATTCACAAGTGAATGCATTTTTTTGTTTTTCGTTTTACTAAGTATGGTGATCGGAAGCCGTTTTAGTAAAGACCAGGTCATTGCTGCGGATGGTCAGGAGATCATCGCGATCGTAACAATTCTCCATCAACAGCCTCATCGCTTGAGATCTTATCGATTTTTCAAGTACATTCCGAACATACCTTCCATTAGAAAATGCCATTGGAGATAATGTGTTTTTCGCCGCACTCAAATGTTCACGGATCTTTCTTTCGGCGTCATGGCTCAATAAGTACTGCTTTTCATCCAGCATCCTTTTGCCGATTTCCATCAGCTGATCTACAGAATAATCAGGGAAATGAAACACAAGGGGAAATCGTGATTGCAATCCTGGATTCAAGGTTAGGAAGTGCTCCATTTCCCTTGAATACCCTGCCAGGATCAAGATAAAGTCATGCTGCCTATCTTCCATATGTTTCACAAGGGTATCGATGGCCTCTTTTCCAAAATCCTTTTCTCCACCTCTGCCCAGTGAATACGCCTCATCAATGAAGAGGATCCCTCCCAGTGCCTTTTTCACTAAATCCCTAGTTTTCTGAGCCGTATGACCAATATATTCACCGACCAGGTCAGCCCTCTCTGCCTCGATTAAGTGTCCTTTCGAAAGCACGTTCATCTTTAAGAACAGTTTTCCGATGATTCTTGCAACCGTCGTTTTACCAGTACCGGGATTCCCTTTAAACATCATATGAAGAGCTTGCTTTCCTGCCTTTAGCCCCATGGCTTCCCGCTTTTTATTCACATATATCCATGCATAAATTTCTTTCACCATTTTTTTCATTTCTTCCATTCCGACAAGAGAGCTAAGTTCTTCTTCAATTTCTTTTAACGCTACATGCTCTTGAGGAAGGGACTGAGGAGCCGAATCTACTGCTTCCCGTATTGAACTTCTTTTTTGTGAATTCAATACTATACTGATTTGACCGTTATTTTTCATTCTCATTGGTTGATCCAAAGATTTCACCTCACCATTCTAAAGACAATATACGCATCTAAGATATTAGGGTGATAAATGCATGTCGTTTTACCATATTTTTTTCGACAAATAAAAAGAATCCTGTCTATTCCTGCGCTTTCCCGAGAAATAAATAGAATTACGCTGTGAATGCATTTTTAATTTCGGACTCACATATTTTAAGGAATACAGTTTGATACTCTCCAAAAGCCCCTTGGCGATTACACTCGCAGTGTCCATTTTTGTTTTGGGGAGATTTAGGGTGATGAAGATTAGAGCCTCTCTATTATCCTATTCACTTACCGTACATTTCATTAATTATTCTTGAATTCATCCCATCGGATCCCATATAAAAAGCTGCCACAAAGGGCAGCTTTCTCATGAACATTAATTTTGCTCTTCAAAATTTATTTGAACATTTCGCTGAGGGGCGAATGTTGAAATGGCATGTTTAAACACCAGTTGCTGTTTACCTTCTGTTTCAAAAAGGACGGTAAAATTATCAAACCCCTTTACCTGACCGCGAATCTGGAAGCCATTTAAAAGGAATACCGTTACGAGTGAACCGTCTTTTCGCAATTGATTTAGGAATTGATCTTGGATATTAATAGATTGTTTCATGGTTAGTCCTCCTCTTCTATCTCTACATTACTTATTCGACTCTAATTGAAGCTTTCCTGCAATAAATTCTGAAATGTCCTCAATATTTTTGCTGTACAAACTTTCTTCTGTCATATCGTACCAGGCAACATCCATTTTATTTCGGAACCAGGTAAGCTGACGCTTGGCGTATCTTCTGGAGTTTTGCTTAAGGTTTTCTATGGCTGTCTCCAGGGTGACGGAACCTTCGAAATAGTCATAAAGTTCTTTATACCCTATCGCCTGTACAGATTGAACGTCTCTAAGGCCACCATCATATAACGCTTTCACTTCTTCTAAAAGTCCTTCTTGTATCATCAGGTCAACCCGAAGATTGATTCTCTCATACAGTTTTTCCCGATCCATGGTTAAACCAATTAACGCCACATCATACTGAAGCTCGTGAGTTTGGGAACTTTGATACTCACTCATCGTCTTACCGGTACAATGGAAAATCTCCAATGCACGGATCACACGCCTCGTATTGTTAGGATGAATGTTACCGGCTGAAACCGGGTCCACCTTAACCAGCTTATGATGAAGCCAATCAGCTCCTCGCATTTCAAACTCCGCTTCTAACTTTGCCCGAAAATGTTCATCGCCTGGTGTTTCAGTGAATTGATAATCATATAGTACTGCCTGGATGTAAAGGCCCGTCCCCCCCACAATCAAAGGGATTTTCCCACATGAATGAATATCGGATATTTTCTTTCTTACAAGATTTTGAAACTCCGCCACTGAAAAAGATTCCTCAGGGTTTTTTATATCGATCAAGTGGTGGGGTACGCCTTCCATCTCTTCTTCCCTGATTTTTGCAGTGCCGATGTCCATCCTCTTATAGATTTGCATGGAGTCCCCACTAATGACTTCTCCATCGAATCGTTTTGCAAGGCTTATGCTTGTACTGGTTTTCCCTACAGCAGTCGGACCAATAAGGACAATCACTTTCTCTTTATTCATTCTTGTCATACATTCACTGCTTTCTATGTAACTGTTTCTTTACATATTATCGTACCATAATAATAGAAGGTTTAAAATCACATCTTGTCAGTATGTCCATTTCTACCGGTCTTATTCAAAAAAAACAGTTTGCTATGAAGTGAATCTACCCGTTTCTTTCCATAATAAAACGTTCTGATTGTAACGAGTATAATAAAACTGCTTAAAGGGAATTCCCTTTAAGCAGTTTAGATTTGTTAAGGTTTTAGTATCAATTGATCTCCTTTTGAGCCTGCAAGTGAGGTTTTGTGATAATCTCCATTTACCCAGGCATCAATTTGATCTTGATACCATTCACTTTTGTAATGGCCCGCCTGTCCCGGGCCGACAATATGATAGCCGTTCTCCATATCGGAAGTATCGATCATAAATCTCCATGAAGCACCGTGATTCACGATCCCTTCCTCATTATAACTTGCAGCCTCCACCGTTACCCTGCTTCCTCCGACAGGTACAGGCTCTCTTTCGTTCAAGAACTTCTTTAAGATGGGCGAAGCACTTGATAATGGATGCTCAAAATACACTCTATGATACATTCCCCACTCCCAATCATCCATGGAAGACCCATACGCTTCCTCAAGCTCACTCAGTGCACTGGCAAGAGACTTCGCCAAAAATGTCCCGTATCCTTCTTGATCTGTAAACCACTCAGACTCCTCCCCTTTGTGAGCTTTTCGGATGAGTTCATCGACAACACTTTGACGCCCTTCAAAGAGCTTCATCATATCATCCGGTACGTCCTTTTCAAAAAGTCCCGTTGATATCTCATTCATCCACTGATGAAAAATCAGTGGGGCCGCTAAGTTTTTATCATCAAGATAGTTCCATGAGTTCAGGATTTCAATGGCTTTTTTTTGCTCATCGGTCAATGACCCGGTCTTCAAATCCTCGGTAAGGATTGGTACAAACTCACGCGCATGTAAATTCTTCTGATCCATTTGCAATGCTTTCATATCAGCAATCGTAAGATCACTTTTCCCTTCTAAGTATTCTGAAATTCTCATATATCGATACGGTTGTGCCCAGTGATGACTGATATGGTAAGGATAATCATCATCTACTACTTTATTATTCGCAGTAGCCACAAAGCCTGATTCTGGATTGATCACCTTCGGAAGTTCGTCAAAGGGAATGAATCCCTGCCAATCATAATCAGGATCCCATCCCGGAACAGGCAATAGCCCATCCCCTTTCTTCCTGATAGGAATCTTTCCATTTGCCTTGTATGCAATCGTGCCATCTTTAGAAGCAAATACGAAATTCTGGGTAGGAACATGAAAGTCCTCCAGGGCTTCTTCGAATTCATCCCAATTCTTCGCCTTATTGATATTGATGATGGCAGAGAGCTCAAGACTCGGATCCAATGCGGTCCATCTCATGGCCATCACTTCTTTGGCTTCATCTTGATGAGCAAATTCCGAAATCACCGGACCATGTCTCGTAATTGTGACTTTATAAGGTATGGTCTCACCATCCTTTACCTTAATCGGTTCTTGTACGATGGTTGCCTTTTCCCAATTCCCGTCATACAAAAACAGATTGGGGTCTTCCTCGCTACGTTTTTCAATATACAAGTCCTGTACATCGGGACCCGTGTTGGTGACCCCCCATGCAATTTGTTCATTATGACCCAGGATAATCCCGGGAATTCCGGCAAAGATCACTCCACTTACATTGACTTCAGGTGACTCGAGCTGCATTTGATACCATATGGAAGGTGTCCCCAGTGATAGATGTGGGTCATCTGCCAGTAACGGTTTTCCGCTTTTCGTCTTCTCTCCACTGACAACCCAGTTATTGCTTCCGTTAAATTCCGGCGGTATGACTGCTGCAGCGAATGATTGCTTGAAATCAATCTGTGGCTCTCCTATATCTGATAGAATGGTAGGCGCATCTTTCGGATAGGTCGGGAACAGGTCATAAGCCTTTTCCTTCGACAGATTATCCAACGCCCAATACCTGAAAGCCTGGCCCTGCCAATGCCCCCCAAGGTCGAATGCCATGTATTTCCCGATGGTCAAAGAGTCAATCGGTGTCCATTTCTCAGGTTTGTAACCTAATAGAGTGAATTCAATAGGAAGCCTTCCCCCGTCTTTCGCTTCTTCCATATACGCATTGACTCCCTCGGCATACCACTCCAGAAGCTGCTTTGCTTCATCCGGATAGGCGGTAAAAGAAACCTCCGCTGCCCTCCTTAAACCAAATGTACGGAAGAACTTGTCCCTATCCACCGCCTTCTCCCCAACAACTTCACTCAATCTTCCCGATGCCTGGCGCCTGCTTAGATCCATTTGGAACAAACGATCCTGCGCTTGAACATATCCTTGTGCCATATAGAGATCTTTTTCATTTTGAGCCTGAATATGAGGCACGCCATCTTGGTCTCTTATGATCGTTACTTCCTTTGATAACCCCTTCAGTGTAATGGTGCCGGATGTCACGGGAAGAGATCTGTCAATATAATAATTTGCAAAGATCAATAGTCCGAGCAGGATAAACAATATACTTCCTGCGGTCCAAAGCGTTATCTTCAGACGTTTATTCTTTTTCTGATGCTGAAGCTCAATGCCTCCATCCATTCTACTATCCCCCAGTTTATATATAGAATTTTCTGAAAAATAATTATATCTTTACTATTAGCCTTTTAGGTGAGAAATCCTGCTCTCTAAAGGAGAATTTTCATATTGGAGGAATCAACATCATAAAAAAAAGCATTCGATTGAATAGGGATCAATTAAATGCTTATTTTCTCTTATCTTATTTTAGCAATGATTCCATTATGAACTTTAATATATCCGTGTTGTAAAATATCCACCCCATTTTCGTATAAGTATAGACCCATTTGTTCGACGGTCATCAATTCCCTGTACGTGTGGTTCATCACATCCGCCATCACTTCGTAGTAGATTTTGGATTTAAGTTGAGCCCTTGGTGTGGTCAGGACCATGTATCCATTTGGCTTCAAGAATTTCCGATGCCACTCTATCACTTCCGACTTATAATCATCGGGAAAATGTTCTAAGAGCCCAACACTCAAAACGATGTCAAACTCCCTTCCAAACGATACATCCCTGATATCCGCGACGATGTATGTTGTCTTAAAGTCACCTTTATAATACGTTTTGAATCCACCTGTCGAGGGATTTGGCCCGAGGAACGGGTACGTTTCCGGAAATTCCCGATACCGGGTCTCACGACAAAACGAAT
Organism: Bacillus sp. es.034; assembly: GCF_002563655.1. GTDB lineage: Bacteria > Bacillota > Bacilli > Bacillales > Bacillaceae_B > Rossellomorea. The sequence continues at coordinate 3,293,659 of NZ_PDIY01000001.1, forward strand.
CATAATCGACCATCACGATTTCACTGCCGGGATAGAGGGCTGAGAGCTGCATGGCTTCATATCCTTCCGCTGCCCCTAAAAATAATATTTTCGGCTTAACGACATCAAGTCCGCCGAATAAGGCTCTCTTCCCCCTGGGATCCCACACACCATCCTGAATTCTGTGGACATAATTCCAGAGATGAAGCCTGAGATGATCCCCTAATGCTTCCGTGGATTTATTTACATTCAATTTCAGGGCATTCCTGACGATGCGACTTCTGCTTTCTTTCGTTTCTGCAGGCACATCTTTCACAAACCATTCGTGGAAAGAGCGATTAAACATTTCCCAAGACGTATGGACGGGTAGTGATTTTCCTTTTTCTTTTTCCCAATCCTTTTTTTCTTTAGCAAAGGACGTCACCTCATAAGGCCTTCCAACGTCCTTCCAAGTTAATGTGGACCAATCCCTGACCCCCTTCAACTTTACAAATTTATTATATTCCTTTTCAGAAAACTGCCTTTTATCCACTCGATAAGATGCCGTTAAATATGTTTCTTCCTGAACAGATTCATTGTTTAGAGACGTTTCAACTTCAATCATCCTACTTCCCCCCTCTTCAAAAGAGCGCTTACATCCTTTCTATATACATTAAAGAAAAGAATTGAAAATCCTCTTTTAGCATGAATTTTTTCTAGTTACCATAATGTTATTATCGTAAATATTTACAGGAACTTCTCTTCGTTTATTCCTAAGAGGATTATGGGTAGAAGGGAGTTAGGAGGTGAGGGTCATGTCTTTTGATTATGATCTTGATTTTGATTCTATTGATTTTCGTAAACATCCTGAAAAATACCGTGTAGGCCGCGGGGAACAAGGCGTTTTACTTGTAGAGCCCTATAAAAGCGAAATCCTTCCAGAATGGCGTTTTAAAACACCCCAAATAGCAGAAGAATCCTCAAATACCATTTATCGCATGTTTCTTCAATATAAGGAGGAAAATGATTTTGTGGGAATGGATATGGCAAGGAAATTCCTTCAGATGGGCTATACGAGGGCCAGAAGGTACGCCAATTATCCTGGAGGAAAAAAATATGATAAGGATGGGGATATCAAAGATCGAAAGATAGATGAACAGAAAGCTGAATCAGCCGCCATTTTTGAAGAGAAATGGAAATTGGCAAGGGAAGATGAAGACTATCTGAAAAGGAAAAAGGAACATCAGAACAAATATGGTTGAATGGGGATGAACCTTGTAAAGGCTCATCCCCATTCATTCCATTACATAATCCGTTTAAACATTTTCTCCATTTCATAAGTGGAATAATGAATGATAATCGGTCGACCGTGAGGACAGGTGAATGGATCGCTGGTTCTTCTTAATTCATCCAGCAGCGCCTGCATATCCTCATTCCTCAAATGATGATTTGCTTTGATCGATCCTTTGCAACTCATCATGATGGCTGCTTCTTCCCTGAGCTTTTTAATATCGACCTTGTTCATCTTGATGATCTGCTCAATCATGTCTTCGATGGTTTCCTGCTCTTCCCCTTTAGGAAACCACTGTGGATGGGCACGTACGATGAAACTGTTGTATCCGAAATCCTCAAGGAAAACCCCTACTTCTTCAAGGAGAGAACGAGATTCATTGATCTTTATATACTCGTCCGTGGAGAATTCAAGTGTAAGGGGAACAAGGAGTTCCTGAAGCTCTTTCGCGACCTGCCCCACTTTCTCTTTATAAAATTCATACTTTATCCGTTCCTGAGCTGCATGCTGATCGATGATATAAAGACCACGTTCATTTTGGGCGAATATATACGTGCCATGCATTTGCCCGACAGGATAGAGAGTGGGAACCCGGGGTGTTTCCTCATTCTCGTCGATTTCCTGTATAGGTTGTTCCCAGGCTTCTTCCTCCTCGATAGGGTATCCCTGAAAAGATTCTTCATTAGAATCGATGCTTGCATCCTTCTCAATGACAGGTGGTTGCCGCTCGTACAGCTTCACCATCTCTTCTTTAGGCAGCAGCGGCTCCCGAACGGAGTCGCTGTTCCCATATCTACCTTCTTGTCTCTTAGCCGAGTGATCGAGATTCATGTATGTCTGCTCCGACTTCGGCTGAGCCAGTTTAGGTGAAAGGGATCCTGTTGGAATCAGTTCCTTTCCTTTAAACACCCTCTTGATCCCTTCCGTCACCAACGCATTGAGCTCTGCTTCCTTACTGATGCGGACCTCCATTTTCGATGGATGCACGTTCACATCCACCAGGATCGGATCCATCTCGATACTAAGGAGCACGATGGGATGACGACCGATGGGGAGAAGGGTGTGATATCCTTCCCCGATCGCTTTCGCCAGTGCATAGTTCTTGATGAATCTACCGTTGATCATCGTCGAGATGTAATTCCTTGATGCCCGGGTCACTTCAGGAAGGGATATGAATCCTTTTACTTTAAAATCAAGGGACTCCACTTCGATCGGTACCATTTTCTTTGCTATCCCGACTCCATATATCGCGGCAAGAACCTGCCGGACATCCCCATTGCCATTCGTCTGCAAAAGCGATTTGCCGTTATGGAGAAGCCTGATCGAGACAAAGGGATGGGCGAGGGCGATCCGGTTCACTACATCCGTTATATTTCCAAGCTCCGTATGAATGGTTTTCATGTATTTTAATCGTGCAGGTGTATTGAAGAAAAGGTGTGAAACTGTGATATCCGTTCCTTTTCTGGAAGACGTACTTTCGATCGAATGTACTTCTCCACCTTGGAGTTCGATACTCGTACCGGGACCTCCACCCGTACTGGTTTTTAAATAAAAATGAGAGACAGAAGCGATACTCGGAAGAGCTTCTCCCCTGAATCCCAATGTCCGGATCCGGAATAGGTCATTTTCATCTTTGATCTTACTCGTTGCATGCCGCTTAAAGGCTGTTTGGACATCTTCCTTCTCAATTCCGTCGCCATTATCGATGATGCGTATGGATTGTAAACCGGCTTCCTCGATATGGATTTCGATGACGGTCCCACCTGCATCGATGCTATTTTCAAGGAGTTCCTTCACCACAGAAGCCGGTCGTTCCACCACTTCCCCTGCTGCGATTTTATTAGAAAGGGAATCATCAAGCTGAAATATTTTCACCACAGTTCCACCTCCTTATTGCTTTAACTTTTTTTGGATCCCGTATAGCGTATTCATAGCATCCAATGGCGTCATTTCAAGGATATCCAATTTTTTCAATTCCTCTATGCATTTCTTTTCTTTGGAATTCAGCTTTTCTTTCTTTTCCGATTTCTCAGCTCCAAAAAAGGATAGCTGGGCCAAATCTTCTTCACTTGTTTCCCGCTTTTCTACAAACGACTCCCTTGAAGCCGCTACTTCATTGGAAGATGAAGGTTCTTCCTTCCGTTCAAGCTCAAGAAGAATTTCATTCGCTCTTTGAATGAGGGCTTGTGGCAGTTCAGCAAGTTCAGCAACATGTATTCCATAACTTTTGTCTGCCGCACCCTCTTTGATTTTATGAAGAAAAACAAGTTTGCCATTTTGCTCCATCGCACTTACATGAACGTTTTTCACTTTTGCCAACTCTTCTTCAAGAACCGTTAGTTCATGGTAGTGAGTGGAGAACAAGGTTTTGGCCCCAATATGTTCATGGATGTATTCAATGATTGCTTGTGCCAGTGCCATCCCGTCATAAGTGGATGTGCCCCGTCCTATTTCATCGAACAGAATCAGACTTTGCTGAGTCGCGTGGATGATGGCATTCTTTGCCTCAAGCATTTCTACCATGAATGTACTCTGACCGGAAATCAAATCATCTGCAGCTCCAATGCGGGTGAATACCTGATCAAAGACAGGAAGATTTGCCTCGCTTGCAGGGACATAACACCCGATCTGGGCCAGGATGCTCGTTAGGGCCACTTGTCTCATATAGGTGCTTTTACCCGACATATTGGGTCCGGTGATAAGAAAGACTTCCCTCTCCTCGTCCATATAACAATCATTCGGAACGTACTCCTGGGCACCCATCACCTTTTCGACAACGGGATGCCGTCCATCCTTCAACATGATTCTTCTTTCGTCATTGAAGACAGGGCGTGAGTAATGACGTTTCTCGCTGACTGTAGCAAAGCACTGCAGAACGTCCAGTTCACTCACGAGTTTTGCCAGTTTTTGCAGGCGGGGAATAAATTCCTTTACCTTTTCACGTATTCCAAGGAACAATTCATATTCTAAATCCACACTCTTTTCATCAGCCTGGAGGATGAGTGATTCTTTCTCTTTCAATTCCGGGGTAATGAACCGCTCCGCATTTGTTAACGTCTGCTTCCGTTCATAGCGTCCCTCTTCCAGGTGCTGCAGATTCGCTCTCGTTACTTCGATGTAGTATCCAAATACCCGGTTAAATCCTACTTTAAGTGACCTGATGCCAGTCCTTTCCCTTTCATCCCGTTCAAGCTTCGCAATCCAGGATTTCCCGTTTTTACTTGCATCACGATATTGATCCAGTTCTTCATGATACCCATCCTGAATCAAACTTCCTTCTTTTATAGACAGGGGAGGATTTTCGATCAATGCCTTTTCGAGAAGGTTCGTCAACTCTTCACAAGGGTCGAGCCTTGCGACAAGCTCATCGGTTGCATCATTTTCCAGCGATTGGATCAATTGCTTTAACACTGGGATCTGTTGCAGGGATTTTTTCAACTGGATCAAATCACGTCCGTTTACATTTCCGAAGGCGACGCGGCCGGCCAGTCTCTCGAGATCATACACTTCTTTAAGTCGTTCTCTCAGATCCTGCCTTTCAAAGAACCGTTCCAATAACACCTCCACCACTGTCTGACGCCTTTCGATTTCCTGTTTATTTATGAGGGGTCGATCGATCCATTGTTTTAAGAGCCGGGCACCCATCGCTGTCATCGTTTCATCCAACAGCCAAAGAAGTGACCCTTTCTTTCCTTTGGAACGGATGGTTTCTGTCAGCTCCAGGTTCCGCTTCGAATAATAATCCATTTTCATAAACTGGTGAAGCTGATACGTTTCCACGATTTGCAGGTGATCCAAACTCCTTTTCTGTGTTCGGAATAAATAATGGAACAGGAGCGAAGAAGCTTGAATGAGTTTCCCTTGCTTCAGCGGTTCCACCAGATGAGTGAAAGCTTGTCCTTGATTCGAGTCCTGCTCATACGATAACGTAACATCGGTTCTTTCTTTGATCCTTCCCTGAATTTCATCAGAAAGATCAGGATGGATAACCACTTCTTTTGCTCCAATGGTGGCTAATTCATTCATCAACGCCTGCAGTCCTTCTGAAACGACCGTCACCTTGGTTTCACCTGTTGTAAGGTCACTATAGGCAAGTCCATACGTATCATCATCAAAAGCGGTTACGGAAGCAATATAGTTATTCTCCTTGTCATTCAGACCTTTACCATCCATCACAGTCCCTGGTGTTATGAGCTGGACGACTTCCCTCTTCACGACCCCCTTGGCTTGCTTTGGATCTTCGGTCTGTTCACATATCGCTACTTTGAATCCTTTATCGATAAGCTGCTCTATGTAATTAGGAGCAGAATGATAGGGTACACCGCACATGGGGATTCGTTCCTTTCCACCCCCATCACGGCTTGTTAAGGTTATTTCAAGTTCCTGCGATGCTTTGACGGCATCATCAAAAAACATTTCATAAAAATCGCCTAAACGAAAAAATAAAAAGGCATCCTGGTATTCTGCCTTTACTTGTAAGTATTGTTTTATCATTGGAGTATATTGTGTCATGGTTTCATTCAAACCTTTCCAAGTAAATCTGCTATTCTCGACTATTCATTATATCATACAGATCAGGGTTGAAGCATGTAGTAGATTGAGGAAACGCATGATGAGATACCCTGTAATCAAAAAAAATCCGCTTCCCATTTTCAGGAGCGAACTTTCCGTTATTTATTCAGCTTGCTTGGCGATACTTGTTTTATCTTGTAAACAAGCGGGCTTTGCTTTTGGTTTATACACGTACTTATATAGCAGGTAACCAATCAGGAGGACTGCCCCTCCGATGAGAAGATAGGTCTGTATATGGCTCATCATGGATTGAACGGATTTCAAATTACCATTTTTCCCGACTATTAACATCGTGAGGGTGATCGGGAATATTCCTATAAAGGTTAATCCTCCGAATTTCCACTTATTCACTTTACTGATACCAGCAACATATGAGACATAATTACCGATGCCGAGGGGTCTCGTGATCGCAATACTCCACAATCCACATTTCCGGAACCACTTCTGCCCCTTTTCAATTTTCTTCGAACTGGTTTTCTCCTTGATCTTATCCTTAAGCTTAAATCCGATACCATAAGGGATGAAACTAAAAATGGTATAGATGGCACTGCTGGTGAGTGCTAATATTAAGAGCTTCATCGGGGATGGACCCAATACGTACCCATAAGTCAGCGTCACAAGGGCGCCTGGAAAAGGCAATGAGGATGCTTCAATGGCATTTCCAGCGAATAACCCCCACATTCCCAACTCCTTAATTAATTTCATGACAAACTCCAACATCGGACTTTCCCTCCACGATTCATTTATATACCCTTTTCCCTCTTTCAGCTAATGGAAACTCATATAAAGAATAAGATTTCACCCACTGGAGGGAATTATTGTTAGTTGATTCGTACATTAATCAATTTCATCAGTGAATGTTGGACCATCTATTTTCCATTGATCTTCCAATGAATCCCTGCGTAAATAAAAAACGGCTTCCTTTTCCCCCTGTGAATGATTGGACCTGATCCATTTCACTTTGAATTGTACTTTCATCGCCACAAGAGCAGGCAAGTCCTCAACGGGAAGTATGGATCTTTGAGTAATCCGGAAATGTTCCACCGAAGCAAGGGCCTTTTTGATTGAATGCTTGTTTCCGGACATGATATGTGAAAGAAGTCCTTCATCCTGCTGATTGATGGCAATCTCAAGTATGCTGATTAATTCATATGGATCCATACGGTATAGGAAACTGTCCAGTTCACCACCTGCTTTTAATATCATGACTTTATGGGCTAAGTCTGGAGTGGGGGTCTTATGCGTCGTACTTCTGTAAAAATGGACACAGAAATGCCCTGGGAAATTATTTTGGAGTGCTCCGGCACCATGAGGCATTCCATTCATGGAGGCAGAGATGAGCTGGTCATGAACCAATACCAGAATGGCACGACGATCCCAACTCCACTTTCCTTTGTAAATGGCTTTCATTATTTTCGTATCTTTATCTGTGACCGGCTGCACATCCGCATGTTTACTTCCTGCCCTTCTCTGCACGTTGAAAGACAATCCTGTATCTATATCAATAATCGTAAAATAAGAGTGGTTTGGAATCATTTCCTTTACTTGTTCCCATGGAAGAATCTCAACTTGAAAACTCGGTATGGCATCGGCCGATTTTGCTCCAAAGACAAGGAGCATTGACAGGACGATTGTGAATCTCATCATAAAAAGCATGTACGAAACCTCATTTTTTCCCTTAGTTTTGGTCACATTATTGCCGGTTCATTCGCTCAATTTTTGGAAATGGCAGTTGAACATGAAATAGCTTTTTTATACGGATACTACCCATGAAAGGGAGGGTTCATATGCTTTTGCTTAAACTGACCGCGATTGGTCTGTTAGTGTTTCCGGCAATGGGAGGTCATGATCACTTACATATCCAGTCACCAAATCATACACCCATTTCGGTTGACCGCCACTACCTGAAGGTACCATTGTTGGATGAACCATTAATGAATGAGAAACACTATGAAGATGTTGTTTCAAACGTCCAGAATATGGTCTACACCCCTCCGCATAATGCCTATATAAATGAACATAACCGGATCGTCCCCGAAGAAGCCGGATATAAGCTTCATGAAAGGAAATTCCGTGGTCTGGTCGATGGTTTCTTGTTATCAAAGGGATCCGGAGTGATCGAACCTCCTTTATTAACGTTATATCCAAAGGTGGACAGTGAAATCCTCGCTCACATACGTACACAAAAGATCGGGCAGTACGTTACATTCTTTAATAGACATAATGAAGAGCGAACGCAAAATATTACCCTGGCAACCAAAAAAATCAACAATACGGTGGTGTTTCCAGGGGAAGTATTCTCTTTTAATGGCGTGGTAGGAAAAAGAACGAAAGAAAAGGGGTATAAAAAAGCCCCCGTCATTGTAAGAGGGGAACTTTCAGAGGATATCGGGGGTGGTATCTGCCAGGTATCATCAACCTTATATAATGCGGTAGATCAAGCGGGCGTTACCATATTGGAAAGGTATCACCACTCAAAACGAGTGCCATATGTCCCTGAGGGCAGAGATGCCACGGTGAGCTGGTACGGACCCGATTTCACCTTTAAAAATGCTTATAATCAGCCCCTTCTCATCCGGGCAAAAATTGCAGGTGGGCAAGTGATCATAACCGTGCATTCATCTGATCTTATCAATGTGAAAAAAAGAAAGGTCCCAAGCGCCTCCCGGGAATTACCCCAGGAAAAACAAGTCGATCATTCCATACAAAATTAAAGGCATCTGCACTTGCAGACGCCTTTAACCTGATTAATTAAGGTGTTGGATCCCTTCGATGACAGTCGATACCAGTCGTTCCAGATCTTCTTCTTCGATGTTTAGCGGAGGTGAAATTGTCAGGACATTGTTGAAACCTGCCACGGTCGCACCATTTTTCCCGATGATGACTCCATTTTGCTTACAATATCCTATGACGGCGTTAACTTTATCCAGCTCCAAAGGCTCCTTGGTATCCTTATGAGTCACCATCTCAATTCCGATCAATAATCCCTTCCCTCTGACATCCCCTACATAGGGGTGATCCTGGAGGTGATTTTTTAAGGAATTTAACGCTTTTTCCCCCAGGTCTTTCGACCGATCAAAGAGTTTCTCGTTTTCCATGATTTCAATGTTCTTCAAAGCCAGCGCACAGGCTGCAGGATTTCCTCCGAATGTGTTGATATGACGGAAATAATCATATTCTTCAGATCCCTTAAAAGCTTCATAGATCTCACGCTTTACAGCAGTGGCGGATAACGGGAGATAAGCACTGGTAATTCCCTTGGCCATTGTGATGATATCAGGCTTCACATCATAATTCATAAAGCCGAATGCCTTTCCGGTCCTTCCAAACCCACAAATCACTTCATCTACTATTAAGAGAGCACCATGCTTCACACACACTTCTTTGGCCGCTTTCATATAGCCATCCTGCGGCATGAGGATTCCTCCGCCTGTAATGATTGGCTCCATGATCAATGCAGCGACTGTTTCACTTAGTTCCCATGTCATGGCCTGGTCAATCGCCTTCACTCCTGGAAGGTCGTGGGGATTCCCCCCTGTCACATCATCGCGGTATGCGTCGGGAGGAGCAATATGGTGAAATCCAGGCGCCAATGGTTCATACTTGAATTTACGCTGAGCCTGCCCTGTAGCAGCCAAGGCCCCCATAGAGTTACCGTGATACCCTCTATACCGGGAGAAAATTTTATATCTTCCCTCCTCACCGTTTTGTTGATGATATTGGCGGGCGATCTTAAAGGCCGTTTCATTGGCTTCAGATCCACTGTTAGAGAAGAATATCACATATTCATCACCAAGTAATTGATTTAACTTCTCTGCAAGTTCAATGGCCGGCTGATGACTTTGGGTAAGAGGGAAGTAAGCCATTTTCTTGAGCTGCTCGTAAGCTGCCTCTGCTAACTCCTGTCGTCCATATCCAACGTTAACACACCATAATCCTGCCATTCCATCAAGATACTTCTGTCCATCCTGATCAGTTATCCACGACCCGTGAGATTCCGTCACAACCATCGTGCCCTCGGGATTATATGGTTTCATGGAGTGCCAAATTAGCTTCTCATCCTGCTTTAACCATACATCTTGAGATTGACCTGCTTTTACCATGAAGATTCCCCCTAACCCTGATTAAAAATCAAATCGAGAAGTGATCATTTTCTTCCTAGTATAGAAATTTACTCCGTCTTTACCATTTACATGCATATCTCCATAGAAAGAGTCCTTCCACCCTGAAAACGGGAAGAATGCCATTGTCGCAGGAACCCCCACATTAATACCCAGCATCCCTGCGTCTGCTTCCTCCCTGAACTGTCGGACGGCGCCGGCGTCTTTCGTATAGATCGTTGCACCATTACCGTATCTTGACTGGCGGATGTAATCCAGTCCCCCGTCCAGATCTTCAGCTCTTAAAAGACTGAGGATAGGTGCAAACATTTCTTCTTTTGCGATTGTCATTTCTGGTGTCACATGGTCAAAGATCGTTGCCCCCAAGAAGTTCCCTTCCTTGAAATCTTCCATCTCTTTACGGCCGTCCCTAATAAGTGATGCTCCTTCCTGTATGCCTTTTTCAATATAACCGAGAGTCTTCTCCCGATTTTCCTTTCGAATGACCGGAGTCAGCAGTACTTCCTCATCCATCCCATTCCCTATACATAATTCGTCTGCTTTTTTATTTAAAGCCTTTACAAACTCTTCATTGTCTCCAACCACCACTACTGCACTGCATGCCATGCATCTCTGTCCTGCACTGCCGAATGCTGAACTGATAATGTGTTCAGCGGCTTTATTAAAATCCGCATCTGGCATGACGATATGATGGTTTTTTGCCCCTGATAGTGCCTGCACCCTTTTTCCTTGTGAGGCGGCTTGTTGATATACATATTTCGCAACAGGCTGGCTTCCGACAAATGATATGGCCGCAATGTCCTTGTTCTCCAGTAAGCCATTCACCACATCGTGGGCACCGTGCACCACGTTTAGGACCCCCTCAGGCATTCCCGCTTCCGTTAACAGCTCTGCAAGTCTATTGGCTAAGATCGGGGTTCTTTCAGATGGCTTCAATACGAAAGTATTTCCACAGGCGATGGCAAGGGGGAACATCCATAACGGGACCATCATCGGGAAGTTGAAAGGAGTAATCCCCCCTACAACACCTAGTGGATAGCGGAACATTTCGGAGTCGATATCTTCCGCTATCCCACTGAGCGTCTCTCCCATCATGAGGGTGGGTGCTCCACAAGCGAATTCCACACATTCTAGTCCTCGTTGTACTTCCCCATACGCTTCTTTGAATGATTTCCCATTCTCCTGCACCACTAATCCCGCCAGATCATCGTGATTGTCTGAAAGCAATGTATGATATCTATACAGAATTCTGGCACGTTTTGGCACCGGGGTCTTTTTCCATGTTTCTGAGGCATGCTTCGCAGCTTTCACTGCCATCGCCACATCTTCTTTGGTAGAGATCGGAACCCTCGCAATCTCTTCATTTGTGGCTGGATTTAAGACTTCCAATGTTTGTGAGCTGAGAGAATCCACCCACTTACCCCCAATGTAATTTTTCAATACTGCTACATCTTTTTTTATTACAGTCATATTCAGTTCCTCCTTATTTTTTTAAAAATATTCTCGAAGAAGATCAGAACTTTCTGTATACTTAATACTTTCATTATGAAAGAAAACGTCAGGTCATTCATTAGACATTGTGTAACATAACCCGGGATTCCCGTTGGACACTATATCCCAAAGCTTTCTTTAATGTACCTTTGTCTTCTTCAATAAGCTTTGAGGCTGCAAATATTCATGCGCCGCCAAAAGAAATTCGATTGTCACCCGTTTATCCGATCTCATGAAATCTTCACCAAGCATATCTTCTATTTTCTTCAGTCTATGATAGAGTGTTTGTCTCACGATAAATAATCTTTTGGAGGTTTCTTGCTTTGACCCCTGACAAGCCAGGAAAACTTTGAGTGTCTTCAATAAATCCCCATCGTGGTCCCTGTCATATTCTATTAACGGGGAAAGAAATTCTTCTATCATTTCCCACATATTCACATTCTCGTTGACAATTGAAATCAATCTGAATAAATGAATGTCATCAAAGAAACAATAGTTGTCCCCTCCATCGACTTTCGTTCGAAACGCAAGGGTATCTTTCGCAGTTTCATAGCTTCTATGAATATCCATCATCTCGAGTTGATATTTACCTGTGGCAAAAATGGCACCTGACGACTTTCTGAAAAATCCTGATTTTAAAATCTTTTCATAAGCACTGATCAATCGCACCTTCCAATCACCGGTTCTCCGGGTATCAAGGAGAATGAAGACTAAATCATGATCAATCCTTTCGGGCACCACTTTGAAACCATATTGTTCAAATATGCTTTTTGTTACTAGATTGAAGAAGGTTAAATCAAGCATTTCTTTATCAGCCAGTGCATTTGTCTTGCATATACACACGACACCACCGTGGATCGATACGTTTAGTTCATCCATGAACGCGGCAAGTCCATCGTATGACTGATCTCCTTTTAACCAGGACATGATCCATTTTGATTCTTCCAAGCGTTTTTGTTCATCAAAATACAATTCCCTCATCCAATATTGAGCAAGGGCGGTGGATGTCCGGTCAAGTATCAGCAGCTCATATTCACTGAACGGATGATTGTATCGGCAGATGCAAAGCTCTGCATACTCCTGATCAAATAGGATGACCTTCGTTGAAGCAACGTGATGATCTTTACTGTCTTTGCTCTTATAGTAGTTTTGCAGGAAGCGCTCTTCTTCAGACGAACACATTAAGGGATGAACCTTAACATCTTGTTCTTTCAATTGAAAAAGTACCGGTACATTCAATTCTTTATGTAATACTTGAAGTATATCCCTGCAGTGCTTGACTGACAGCAGCAGCTTATTCAGGTTCTGAGCATAGAAATCAAGTTTCTTGATCATCTCATATTGTTGATTGATGATTACGGCGTGTATATCCTGCGTGATACTGACAAAAGGGACTTCTTTTTCAAAAACAATGATGGGGAAATCAAATTGATCCGCCCACTCCAATACAGCTGCTGGTATGGTAGAGATATTCGTATCAAGTTCAATACAAAGGGCAGCTGCTTCACAAGCCCCCAACTGGTGAATGAGTGAGAGGAAACTCCCTTCCTCCTTCAGGGCAAGACCAGTCGAAAGGATCAATTCGTTCCCGTTAAGAAGATTTTTTATGGAAGTGACTTCGACAATGTGGACCCATTTTACTTGTCTGGAGAGACCTCTGTGCCCAGCTATCACCTTAGCGTGTTCAAAGTACTTTCTTTCCAGGATATCTTTCACTGAAAAATAGAAATGACTTTTCATCCTTCTCTCCCTTTTGTTTGGCGTAGTAAATGGAGAAAAAGGATTGGTAGAACCAATCCTTCACTCCTCTTCAGTATGGGGGATCGCAAACTGTATCTCCTCAAGCCGCTTAGCCCGCTTTCAATGAAGTGTTTGAAATAATAGATTTGAAAAATACTTTCGTGCATTCGCCGTTTTTACATGCAAAGTGGCGCTTCTCTTATTTTCAGTATGTTTAAATACAACAAAAGCCCCACTGAGATTTTCAGTGACCTTTTCTATTTTAAAACCCTTTTGCAGGAGAAAATCAATTTTGTCTCTTTCGCTTAAGAACTCTTGATAATCGGACATTTCGACACCCTTTCATTATCCTAATTGGTACCACTTTCGCCCATTCAAGAAAAACTTGTGCCTGTTGGGGATTTTTCAATAACGTTTTCCTCTGCTTCTTCAATGATCCAATCACGACCTACCGACATTCCCAGATACTTCTCATCACTGGGATCGGAAAGTTCTGCCTGCTCATACTTCTTGAACCACCAATATTTAGCCAATACGTAATAGCAGACGGCTCCTATTCCAAATCCAACCAGAAACGAGAAGTTAGGAACGAAATATGAAGCTACCGCCCCAAGGATCCATGAGATGAAGCCCGCAAGATTGATACCTTTCATATAGCTGAATTGTCCCCTGTCTTCATATAATGCGGGGACATTAACCCGGCGTTTTCTTATAAAATAGTAATCTGATATCAATATTCCAACGATGGCGGATAAAATCCCCCCTACAAACAGCAGAACGGGAATGATAATATCGAAAAGGTTCCAAGGCTGGACGATCGTCCCCACGACTCCGGCTGTTAACACACCAGCCCAAAAAGGAAATTTGGGTCCCCCTACATTTGAAAAAATGGTGGCGGCAGGTACTATATTGGCCGCAATATTCGTAGACCATTGTGCCAGGACGATCATCAGGAGCAGGACTCCTAGGACAAATCCGCTTGCCGCCTCCTGCAGGGCAACTACAGGATCATAATTCAGTACGGCTATATACGAAATACCACCGATTAATACCATAAATGCTTGAGTAATCGGCAGGGCAATAAGATTACCTATGAGTGCACTCCGATTTCTCTTGAACCAATTCCTTTCATTGCTTGGAGCCTTCATGAAGCGTGAAATGGAAGGAATATCTGCTGAAAGTGTTGCCCAAAATCCCATATTACTAAAAATCACAACAAGGAAAGCAGTAAATGTGGCTGCCCCCGTCACCGGACTTTCAACCCAGCTCCAAATATCTCTTCCCTGAGAGGCTGCAGAGTCTGATAATGACGAATACATCCAGACTGAGATGAGAATGATGACTGGGGCGGCAAGGTCCGCAAAACGTTCCACAGCTTTAATTCCAAGTGCCGTATTCACCAATTGAAGAATCGCAAAAATCATGAAGCAAACAAACCAATTATCAAAACCTGATAATATATTAAGAATTCCGTTCATCGCTGTAGCACCGAAGTATGTGTTGATTCCGAACCACATGGAAGCAGCCAGGCCACGGACCACGGATGGAATATGTGTCCCGATCGTTCCGAAGGGTGCTCTCATGTATACAGGGAAGGATAAACCATGTTCGATTCCGATATCGCCTGTTAAGGTTATAAATAAGCCAATGGCAAGGGAACCAATGATTGTGGCTAAAACAACGAGGGGTAATGGTAACGATACGACGCCTGCCCCACCGATTGCGAATGTTGCAAGTACGACGACCATCCCCACCCACATAAAGGAATAACCAAGCTTTGTAACTTTCCTTTCACTTTCTTTGATCGGTAATAAATCAGGAGACTTTAAATAACTTCTTTTCAACATGAACACCCCACTTTGTTTGCTTCGAATGGCTTTCCCAATCTTCTCACAAGAGAGGCGAGTGGGCGCAGTCCCTGCACCCGTCTCGCGAGGAGTCGTTCTTAGATTAAGATGGATGATTATCTATAATGGTTTTCAGCTCTTAGAGGGTTGAAGTGCTGCACTCTCTTCATTTACCAGCAGGTCACCGTATTTCGCTCTCTTAATATACTTTCCGGTACCCTGCTTTCCTACAAACTTTTTATCTTTGATGACATATTCACCCCTGGATAACACAGAAACCGGTTCTCCTTTGATCTTCATGCCTTCAAACGGGTTATAATCAGCCGCCATATGATGGGTCGCAGCAGAGATGACTCTTTCTGCCTGCGGATCAAAGATGACGATATCTGCATCCGACCCAACGGCTACGGTTCCTTTCTGAGGATACAACCCAAACAATTTAGCACTTCTAGTTGACATGATATCTACAAACTGATTCAAACTTATGCGTCCTTTTTCAACCCCTTCTGAGAATAATATGGATACACGGTCCTCAATGATTGGTCCGCCATTCGGAATTTTAGTGAAATCTTCTTTCCCAAGGTCCTTCTGTCCCTGGAAATCAAAAGAACATTGATCAGATCCCAATGTTTGGAGCTGCCCGCTTTTCAATGCGTTCCATAAAACTTCCTGATGCCACTTTTCCCGGAGTGGAGGGGACCATACGTATTTCGCCCCTTCAAAGTTAGGACGTTCCAAATAAGTTTGATCAAGCACCAGATACTGTGGACATGTTTCTCCCCATACATTCAACCCTTTACTCCTCGCCGCTGAAATCTGATCTACGGCCTCCGAACAGGATACATGTACAACATATAATTGCGAATCCGCTAATCCCGTTAATTTAGCTGCTCTGCCGGTGGCTTCCCCTTCAAGTTCAGGAGGTCTCGTCAAAGCATGATAAATCGGTTCCGTTTTCCCTTCCTCTAATGCCTTTTCGGTTAAATATTCAATGACATCCCCATTCTCTGCATGAACCATGACGAGAGCCCCGAGGTCCCTCGCAGCAACCAATGTTCTAAATAAGGTTTCATCATCTGCCTGAAATACATTTTTGTACGCCATAAACACTTTGAACGATGTGATGCCTTCCTGCTGTATGACTTCAGGCAGCTGAGAGAGAACCTCTTGGTTGATCTCCCCGATCATCAGGTGGAAGCTATAATCGATAACGGCTTTATCCTTTGATTTTGCATGCCATGTATCGATGGCACTTTGAAGAGGTTCTCCTTTATTCGTTAAACAGAAATCTATGAGGGTCGTTGTCCCACCAAATGCAGCGGCGATTGTTCCGGTTTCAAAGTCATCCTTTGAAACCGTGCCACCAAATGGCATTTCCAGATGTGTATGGGGATCGACGCCTCCTGGAAAAATGAATTTCCCCCTAGCATCGATCACTTCAGCCTCTCCTGGATCAAACCCTTTTCCAATCGCTGCAATCTTTCCGTCCTGTATCAGGATATCTGCTTTATACGTATCGGTTGCTGTGACAATCGTTCCATTTTGAATGATTTTATCCATAACGGTACCTCCTGGGTTATTTTACTGCATTTACTTTAGAGCCGGACAGGTTACTCATGACTGCTTGACGTTGGTTCCAGGTCATCGGCATCTGACCACTCGGAACTTCAATCATGTCTATGGCACCATCAACCGGACAGACAATCGAGCATAGATTACATCCGACACAATCTTCTTCTCTTACCTTCAGATAGCTATTTCCATCAGGATCCTTTAGCATATCAATACACTGATGCGACGTATCTTCACATGCAATGTGGCACTTATTACAATTGATACACACGTCATTATTGATCTGGGCCACTACACTATAATTCAGATCCAGATTACCCCAATCGGAAAATCTAGGCACTGACTTTCCAACGATCTCCTGAACGCTTGATATGCCTTTGTCATCTAAGTAATTATTCAACCCATCCAGCATATCCTCGACAATCCTGAAACCGTGGTGCATGGCAGCCGTGCATACTTGCACCCCGGAAGCACCCATGAGCATGAACTCAACGGCGTCCTGCCAGTTCGAAACTCCCCCCATGCCTGAAATCGGAACATTGATCCTAGGGTTTCTGGCACATTCTGCCACCATGTTTAAGGAAATAGGTTTCACTGCAGGCCCGCAGTATCCACCGTGAGCTCCCTTACCGGCAACATGAGGAATGGTGTTCCATGAATCCAGATCCACTCCCGCAAGACTATTGATCGTATTGATCATGCTGACAGCATCCGCTCCGCCTCGGACGGCTGCTTCGGCTGTCACGGTGATATCTGTTATATTGGGTGTCAGTTTAACAATGACCGGTGTCCTGGCCACTTCCTTTGCCCAGTGAGTTTGTTTCTCGACAAGCTCCGGCACTTGACCGGAGGCCGACCCCATTCCCCGTTCAGCCATTCCGTGTGGACATCCGAAATTCAGTTCCAATCCATCAACGCCTACATCCTCCACTTTTTTGACGATTTCATGCCACTTTTCCTGCTTCGGCTCCACCATTAGGGAAGCAATGATGGCGTGATTCGGGAATCTCTTCTTGGTTTCATATATCTCTTTTAAGTTCACTTCCAATGGACGATCCGTAATCAGTTCGATATTGTTGAAACCCGCTACCCTCTGGCCGTTAAAGCTTACGGCTGCAAACCTCGATGAAACATTGATGATAGGTTCACCCAACGTCTTCCAAACCGCACCTCCCCAACCAGCCTCGAAAGCCCTTTGAACCTGATACCCTGAGTTCGTCGGTGGCGCGGATGCTAACCAAAATGGATTGGGTGATTTAATACCCGCTAAATCTATGCTTAAATTCGCCATGGAATTCCCCCCTCTTAAACAGTTTTAATTCATTTTTACTGTCGAACAGATCTCATGTAATTGATATGCTGCCTGCTTCCCTTGCTCTGCTGCCGTAACGACCATCGCTTCCCCGATACCTTTACCGAATACGATGTCCCCACAGGCAAAAATCGAAGGATTCGACGTTTGAAAAGTACCGGGATCAACTTTCACCACTCCTTCAGAGTGCTCCAACCCGAATTGTTCAATGAGTGTAAGATGACGAGTCTGCCCTATGGCTTTAATGACGACGTCAACGGGCAAAATGAATTCTGAACCTTTAACCGGAATGGGGCGCCTTCTTCCATCTGGCCCTTGTTCCCCAAGCTCCATCTTGATACATTCTATCCCTGTAACCTCTCCTTTTTCATTCCCGATGATTCTTTGGGGAGCCGTCAACCAACGGAATTCCACACCGTCCTGCTTTGCAAATTCGTATTCAAAATCATAAGCTGTCATTTCTTCTTTTGTACGCCGGTATAAGATTTTCACATTCTCTGCGCCTAGTCGAATGGAGCATGTGGCTCCATCAATGGCTGTGTTTCCAGCACCGATCACCACTACTTTTTTACCGATGTAGTCGTGATTCAACTTGGCGCTTTTGGTCTTTTTCACAAACTCGATGGCATCATGCACGCCTAACAATTCTTCTCCTTCAATCCGCAAGTCCGGTACACTCGACATTCCTGCAGCCAGGATGACAAAGTCATGTTTCATGAGGATCTCCTCGGCAGAAATATCCTGACCCACTTTTACACTTGTCCGGATCTTTACATTCAGTTTCTTAATCTGTTCCACTTCCCAATAAGAAATGCTCTGAGGAAGGCGGAACGAAACGATACCATAAGTATTTAAGCCCCCCGCTTCTTTTTCAGCCTCATAAATCGTTACATCATATCCAAACCTCGCGAGTTCCCTTGCTGCAGAAAGTCCTGCCGGTCCCGCTCCGATAATTCCGACTTTCTTGCCGTTAGGCTCTCCCGCTTCAAAGAGCACAGTGTCATTATGTCTTGCCCAATCTGTTGCATAGCGTTGAAGATCGCCGATCATAATGGGTTTGGTTGAAGAATTCAGTACGCATGCTCCTTCACATAGCTCCTCTGTCGGACAGACCCTTGAGCAGCTCGCCCCAACGGGATTGGCAGTCATGATTGTCTTAGCGGAACCCTTTAAATTCCCTGAGGCAATCTTTTTGATAAATGATGGTATATCGATGCTTGTCGGGCAGGCATGAATGCAAGGTGCATCATAGCAGTACAAACATCGATTCGCTTCCTCCAATGCCTCCCTGCCCGTTAATCCCTTATGGGCTTCCTGAAAATTCTTCTCTAGATTGAGTAATGAAAGTGTGTTAGACAAACTGACTTCCCCCTCTTCATTTCCGATTCGCACTCCTTATCGTTCCAGCTTGGTTAAGGAAGTAACGCCGTCATATCGTTATAGGTTTCTGGTCTCCGGTCACGGTAAAACTGCCATGTGTCCCTTACTTCCCTTAATAATTTCTTATTCATTTCCCCTATGATCACTTCATCCTGATCCCTGCTTCCAACTGAAACAAAGCTCCCCCTTGGATCAACGAGATAGGACTGGCCATAGAATTCACCCATATTCCAGGGACCTTCATATCCGACGCGATTGATGGCACCCAAATAGTACCCATTCGCCACTGCATGAGCAGGTTGTTCAAGTTTCCATAAGTATTCGGAAAGCCCTGCTACGGTCGCTGAGGGATTAAAGACAATTTCCGCTCCCTTCAATCCTAATAAACGCGCTCCTTCAGGGAAATGCCTGTCATAACAGATGTAGACCCCTACCTTGGCATAAGCCGTATCAAATACCGGATACCCTAGATTTCCAGGTTTGAAATAATATTTCTCCCAGAACCCGTATCCCTCCTCACCGACACCCACGTGAGGGATATGCTGCTTTCGATATTTCCCCAAGTATGTCCCATCTGCGTCGATGACAGCTGCCGTATTATAGTAGGTTGCTATTCCTTCCCGCTCATAGATCGGCAGGACGATGACTACACTTAGCTCTTGGGCCAACTCCTGGAATTGTTTTGTAGTCGGGCCATTCGGGATTTCTTCAGCAGAGTCATACCATTTAGGATTCTGCTCTGAACAAAAGTAAGGCCCATAGAATATCTCCTGCAAGCATATGATCTGCGCCCCTTTTTTCGCTGCATCCCTCACTAGTTCCACATGCTTTTTGATAGCATTTTTTTTATGGACGTCCACTGTTTCATTCCCGTCCACATCATGAGAAGCCTGAATGAGTCCGATTGTAACCAAATCTGACATTCGAATTCCCCCATTACATTAAGATTTTTATAAAAATAGTAAGCGCTTTCATTGTTATAGTTCATAAGTTAACACTTACTAGATTTCACTGCCCTCTAAATAAATTCTGAATTTTTACTATTTTCACTTAATTTTAACCCGTACCAAAATAGATTGCATTATACATTCTGTAAGACGAACTACCTTCACCATTTGTCATTATGTATTGTCAATAATTTTTGAGCCATCTTGTCCGTTTCTCATAAGGTATCATAGGCACTTTGCGAAATTTGTAGAATAACTTGTCTAAATATTATAAAAATTAAGATTTTAATCGACAAAATTCACAAATCCCTCCTTTCATTTTATTTTTTATGCACAAAAAAACAGCCTTCTCAAATGAAAAGGCTGTTTCTTCGTTTAACGGAATGAATTGACTGATTTCATTTTCAGTGACCGTTGTCTTTCCGGTCTGTACTTTACTACTTGTCCAATAAACCAGGACAATACGGCTATCCAGATGATGGCACCAAGAACCATAGAAGTTGAATACGAAAGACCGAACCCCTCCGGTGCATAAAAAATATACGAACTTACCACTCCTGTCATAAACAATGCGGGAAGGCTGCAAATCCAATGAAATCTTGCTTTCTGCAATAAATAGATAGAAGCAGTCCAAAGCATGACAGTCGCAACTACCTGATTCGACCAGCCTACATACCTCCAAAGAAAGGTATAATCGATTTGAGTCAGCAGGAAAGTAGGTACTGCAACAGGGATGACGAGTAATCCTGAAAGCCATTTCCCTTTCAATTCTTTTTTTCTGAAATCGGTCAGTAAATCTGCGAGCATCATACGTGACGATCTGAGGGCGGTATCCCCTGTCGTCACCGGGAGGATGATGACACCAAGGACGGCCAGTATCCCGCCGAGAGTGCCTAGTGTCGTTTTGCTGATCTCATTGACTACCCCTGCAGGACCTCCTGAAGCGAGTGCTTCCTGAAGACCGGCTGTGCCATTAAAGAATGCCATCCCTGCAGCAGCCCAGATAAGCGCGATGATTCCTTCAGCAACCATCGCCCCATAAAATACTTTTCGACCTTCGCTTTCCCGTTTCAGGGTCCTGGCCAAGATCGGACTTTGAGTAGAATGGAAGCCGGAAATGGCTCCGCATGACACGGTGACCATTAAGAGAGGCCATAAAGGCAGGTCGCCTGGATGCATGTTCTCAAATGTTAAATTCGGTACCGGATGTTCAAAGAAGAATAATCCGATTCCGATTGCTACCGCCATAAATATAAGTATCGCACCGAAAATTGGATAAATTCTACCGATGATTTTATTAATCGGTAAAACAGTTGCAATCAGAAAATATGTAAAGATAATAACCAGAGATGTCATAAAGTTAAGCGGCGTCACCTCTGCCATGAGTTGCGCCGGACCCGATGTAAAGGCTGCAGCGACAAGGATCATTAACACGATGGATAATATATTCATGACGGATTGAACGGGTTTCCCTAAATATTTCCCAACGATTGTCGGAAACTGTGCCCCATTATGTCTGAGAGAGAGCATCCCGGAAAAATAATCATGTACGGCTCCAGCGAATAATGTTCCTATCACAATCCACAGGAAGGCGACGGGACCGTATAAAGCACCCAGTATCGCACCGAAGATCGGACCCAATCCCGCAATGTTCAAGAGTTGAACCAGACTTGCTTTCCACCAGCTCATGGGCATATAATCCAAGCCGTCTTTATTAGCATATGCAGGTGTGATATTGGAATCATCCACCCCGAAAATCTTTTCTACCACCTTTGAATAAAAGAAATAACCAACTACCAGAATACAGATGGATGCAAGAAATGTGAGCATCACGATGTCCTCCCTTCACTATTTGAAATTAACGTTTATTCTAATACGAAAAACGACAAATAACAACAGAATTTTCTAAAAACATTATTTTTTCAGAATAAATAAACATAAGTTGATTCAACTAAAGCCTATTAAACTAACAATGAAACCGCGTACAATTCTTAGAAAATTTTTTTAATATAATAAAGACGCATCCCCATTTGGGAATGCGCCTCATCGGATTCTATATTTTCGTTTGAACAAATTTTTCGTGAGCCTTCAAGAAATCCTTATTATTTCTTTCAGTAGCGATTTCCAAAGGAGATTGGGTATCTTCCGATTGGACAGCTCGTTCGTCTCCATAAGCCAGCAGCAAAGACACGACCTCTGCTGATCCATCAAATGCAGCAATATGTAATGGTGTATAGCCGGATGAATCACTCTGATTTACATTCGCTCCCTGATCGAGCAGGAATTCCACTAATTCTTTCGACGCTTTACCGGCAATCCCTGCATGTAATGCTGTGTTGGATGGAATATACGATACCTTTGAATTGGAAACGGAATTGATATCTGCACCAAAATTTAAAAGAAGCTCCACAATTTCCTTTTGATCAAAATGCGACGCCACTCCGAGTGCGGTTAAACCCTGTTCATTCTCTGCATTACAAAGATTTGTATCATTTCTCAACGTTTGCTCCACTACCGCTTTATCGCCCGTTTCGATTGCCTCAAAAAACTCTTCAATTGTAAAAGATGTCAATGAATTCACCTCATTTTTTCATAATTACAAATATTCTACCAATTTATCCCGATAAAAGATAGAGATGATTGCCAAAATAGGCACTCATCCCCAGGAATGGCTACTGATCCAATTTTAATTTAGCTAAGGCATCAGCCAATGCTGTATTGACCGGCTCTTCCTTCTGTTGTGTATTTAAATATTTATTAACATCCCTTTTAGTCGCTTTACTATTCTTTTCTTTTTTTCTTCTATCATTGAATGTGGATAGCTTTTCTCTATGTCCACAAACACAAGTGAAAGTCTGCCCTTCCCCTTCTCCTCTTAAATCCAGGCGTTTATGGCAATTCGGACACCGGGCATTCGTTTTCTTGCTGATATTTTTCCGGTGACCACATTCCCTGTCTTGGCAAACCAGTTTCTTTCCATGCTTATTTTTTATTTCTAACATTAAATTCCCACAGTCCGGGCATTTCGTACCTGTCAGGTTATCATGGGTGAATTTTTGGGTTGAGTTTTTGATTTCACTGACAGACTTCTTCGTATAATCCTTGATTTCTTTCAGAAATTCCTGTTTCTTGAGGGAACCGTTAGCGATTTTTTCAAGCTTTTGCTCCCACACCGCTGTCAAAGTAGGTGACCTGAGGTCCAGGGGTGCAAGTTCCAATAGCTGCTTCCCTTTGGAAGTTATATGAATATCTTTTCCTTTTGACTCTATTACCCCTGAATTGAAGAGCTTTTCAATAATATCTGCCCTGGTTGCGACAGTACCAAGTCCGCCTGCCTCAGAAATTGTAGCGAGCAAATCTTTATTGCTTTCTTTCATGAACTTCTTCGGGTTCTCCATGGCAGACAACAGTGTTCCCTCATTAAATCTTCCTGGAGGATTGGTATGTCCCTCTGTTTCTTTCATTGAGAGGACCGGATAGCCGTCCCCTTCTTCCATCCTCGAAAGAAGTTGGTCTGCTTCAGTGGTATGATCATAAAGTTCTTTCCATCCGGAGTCTACAATCCGCTTCCCTTTTGTTTGAAATGTTTCTGACCCGATTGTGGCTTCTACAGTCGTTTGTTCGTACTGATATGGAGGAAGGAATACGGCTAAGAAACGCTTGACGATTAAATCATATACTTTTCTTTCCCTGTCCTGCAGCTTCTGAAGAAAAGGTGTTTCCTCCGTCGGGATAATCGCATGATGATCTGTCACCTTTTGATCATCTACATAAGCTTTTGACAATTGCACTGAGCTCTGTAACGCCCTGTGGGCCATCTTTCGGTACGGTTGGACGTTCACCGCTTTCAATCTGTCCTTGAGTGTTGAAACCATATCACTTGATAAATGTTTACTATCTGTCCTTGGGTACGTCACTAATTTATGCTGCTCATACAATTTCTGCATGATAGAAAGCGTCTCTTTAGCAGAAAATCCAAAGATCTTATGGGCATCTCTTTGTAATTCAGTCAAATCATAGAGGAAAGGTGCACCATTTTTTTTCAATGTTTTCTTCACTGATTGAATGACGATTTCCTTCCTGTCTTTTAATGACACCATGATTGAGGTGATTTCTTCTTTAGAAAACGTTCGCGTATCATTGGTTTTCCTGTTGGACCACACAAAGGTCCCTTTATCCGTCACAGCTTGAATCCCGTAAAATGGTTTTGGCGTGAAATTCTTTATTTCCTCCTCACGCTGGGCAATGATACTTATCGTCGGTGTTTGTACACGTCCGCAAGATAATTGGGCATTGTGCTTGGTGGTCAGCGCTCTTGTTGCATTCATCCCAACATACCAATCGGCGACGGACCGTGCCTCGGCAGCTGCATATAAATTTTCGTAGCTTTTCGCATCTTTCAGTTTTTTGAATCCATCCCTGATGGCTTTGTCGGTGACAGATGAGATCCATAACCGTTTTAACGGCTTATTCACCCGGGCTTTTTCAATGATCCAACGGGCGACAAGCTCCCCTTCACGACCAGCATCGGTCGCAATGACGATCTCTTTTACATCAGCGCGGTTCATTTGCGTTTTGACCGTGCTGAATTGTTTTCCCGTTTTCTTGATCACGACAAGATTAAGGGACGGTGGGAGCATGGGAAGATCCTCGAGCTTCCATGATTTATATCGATCGTCATAGCTTTCAGGTTCTGCAAGGGTCACCAGGTGTCCAAGAGCCCAAGTGACGATATAATCATTCCCTTCCAAGAATCCATTTCCACTTTTCGTACATTGAAGTACTCTGGCAATATCTCTACCGACAGAAGGTTTTTCTGCCAGGACCAAAATCTTTTTCATGTAAAAAATCCTTTCATTACTGGGTCTATATTTTCTATATCTTTTCTATTTTAACATACAATAAATAGAGTAGTGCATTTTGGTTCACGCCATTAGGGAGATTGTACTATACTTATACATGGTCGATTTAATAAAGGAGCTAATGAATTTTGCAACATGACAAACACAAAGGCTCCATTCTTCCGAGAGAAGCCTGGGGCCTCTTCATCATCCTATTAATCAGTTTATTATCAAGAGGGTTGGGCATTCTTTTTCCACTGATCGGCAGCTTGTTATTTGCGATCTTGATCGGGGCAATCCTCCAAAACACAATAAAACTCCCAAAAGCTTTCGATCCGGGAATACAGTTTACTTTGAAGGTTCTATTGAAAGTGGCCATCGTTTTTCTAGGTGTCGGATTGAGCCTTTATGATATCCTCCATATCAGTCAAAGAGCTCTATGGGTGATATTTTTCTCTGTCATCATAGGTATTTCAGTGACTTATGTTGTCGGGAAATGGCTCCGTATCGATAAAAGGTTGAGCTTATTGATCGGGATCGGCACCAGCATATGTGGAGCCACAGCGATCTCAGCCGTTAAAGGGATCGTCGGTGCTAAAGAGGATGAAACCGCTTATGCATTATCCACGATCGTCTTCTTTAATTTAATTGCATTTGTTACGTATCCCATCATCGGTCAACTTCTCGACATGTCTGATCTATCGTTTGGGATCTGGGCGGGTACCGCCGTACATGATACTTCTTCGGCGGTTGCCGTTGGTTATGCATATGGAGACGAAGCAGGTGAAGTTGCGACGACGGTGAAGCTTGCCAGAACGTTATTCCTGATTCCTGTGATGTTTATCCTTCCGTTTATCTTAAGAAAGAAAAGCACAAAGGGAGCTCATTATAAGAAGGCCTTTCCGTGGTTCATATTTTTGTTCCTTGCGGTGTCACTGCTTCATACGTTTGGATTGATTCCAATGACCATGGAGGCATACCTTAAGAGTTCGTCCAAGTTCATGATCATCATGGTGATGACGGCTGTGGGTCTTCAAGTAAAAGGAAAAGATATCATCCGTCTGGGAATTAAACCTCTCCTGACGGGATTGATCGCTTCTATCACATGCACTGTCATCAGTTTATTGCTTATCCTCTAAGCGAAAACCTGACTAAAGTAATTAAATTCCATAAAAAAAGAGCATCTGCACAGATGCCCGTTGGTTCATATCCATTTTCCGACTGCTTACGTGCTAAGAAGAAAAAACTAGGAAGAGGCCGTCTTCCTAGTCTATTTTATTCTTCGTCGCCTTCTAAGAAGTCTGGATCTAACTCTTCAAATTCTTCATCATCCAAGTCGCAATCCCAGTCCTCATCGTCACAACCTTCAGGATTCACTAGGACACATACTTTTGTTTCTCCGATAACTTCCACCAGGAATTCACGTTCGACGTGAACGATGATTTTGTTACCGTTCGGTGAAATGACCGCTTCGCAGCAATTTGGCTGTTGCAGTACTCTCGCACATACTTCAATGTCATCTAAGCAGTCTGGATCACGGTATTTTAGTTTAATGCAATCTGTATATTCTACTCTCTCGGTTACAACCGAAGTCTTCGTGTTGTCACTGTGGGAGTACCATACGTTGATTTCGTAAAAACCGTGAACTTCGACCTTCTTGCCGACTTTGTGTGCTTCATACTGATGGTTGATGATCCAGCAGCCTAAAATGCTCGATGGATTATGCGGTGGGCAAATCGTATGATGAGACTGTGTGAATTTACGTCCCTTCGCTACGACCGCTTTCGTGATAATCTCTCTATATTCTGCCATTCGAGCGAACCTCCTCATTCATTTTCAATTCATCTTATGCGACTATCTAGGTGTTTGTGCGAGTAAATTTTAATACATAATGGGATTGTTGCTTAGATAATGTATTGTATGCGAATCCCAATTGAATGTTCCGGAATGCGCATGACGGGGACGGTGAAATAACAAACAAAAAAACGACCTATACAGGAAAGGGATATCCCTTTCCTGTATAGGTCGTTATAACCTGAAATCGTCTGGCGTTTAATATAAATCTGAATCAGGAACAGCTGCCAGGGGCTGAATTTTTCACATGTGATCCTGTTTCCCCACGGAGTAAGTCTCCCCCGGTCGTCTCGATGATATGATCTGTCACATTATTTGAAATCACGGAAGCAACGATTTGCAGTAAATCATTCACATCCGTTTGAGATTCCTTAAATTGTTGAACAACCGGAATCTCATCGATTTCCTTTTCAAGGTTTTCAATTTTTGCCTCCACCATTTTTAGGGCTTCGATTTTCCCATAGTGTTGAAAGTTAACGGCTTGTTTTTGTAAACTCTTGATACTTGCGATCATTTCACGGACGTTTTGATTTTCATGGATCTGTGCTTCCGCCCGCTTAAAGAAATCCACTTCTTCCGTTTCAGCAATCATTGTTGCCAATTCTTCTGCACGTTTCATAATATCGTCTTTTGTATACTTTGCCATATTATTTCACCTCTACTGCTTCCTGGAATTCTGTTCCGATTTGGCCTTCTCCTACCATTTCCCCATCCAAAGACCAGGACTTGGCATCTGTGATCTTCACTTTCACTATCTTCCCAATGGCTGTTTTAGGAGCCTTGAAGTTTACGAGCTTACTGCGTCTTGTGTAGCCTGCCAGAATGTCCGGATTTTTCTTACTTTCCCCGTCCACAAGCACCTCAACGATTTGACCCGTATATTTCTTCATTGCTTCAGCAGAATATTCTTTCACAACCGCATTCAGCCTTTGAAGGCGTTCTTTCTTCACTTCCATCGGCACGTTGTCATTCATCTTCGCTGCAGGGGTACCTTCCCGTGGAGAGTAGATG
Source organism: Bacillus sp. es.034 (assembly GCF_002563655.1). Taxonomy (GTDB): domain Bacteria; phylum Bacillota; class Bacilli; order Bacillales; family Bacillaceae_B; genus Rossellomorea. The sequence goes on from NZ_PDIY01000001.1 coordinate 3,321,596, forward strand.
TATGTGTACGCCGATTCAAAGCCAACTTCCTTATATAAAGAAAGGGTTTCTTCAAATTGTTCATTGGTCTCATTTGGGTAACCAACGATGATATCTGTCGTGAGCGCCACGTCCGGCATGGCTTTTTTTATTTTACCGACTAATTCCAGGAATTGTTCCCTGGTATACTTACGTGCCATGATTTTCAGAACATCTGTCGAACCTGATTGAACAGGTAAATGAATGTGCTCGACCAGATTTCCTTTCTTGGCAAGCACTTCGATTAAATGATCATCGAAATCCCTTGGATGACTGGTTGTGAACCGTATGCGTGGAATATCCACCTTACGAAGATCATCCATCAAGTCTCCCAACCCATACTGAAGGTCTTCAATATCCTTACCGTATGCGTTGACGTTTTGACCAAGGAGAGTGATTTCCTGATATCCCTGTGCTGCCAGATGGCGGACTTCCTGAATGATTTCTTCAGGACGGCGGCTTCTTTCTTTCCCCCGTGTATACGGCACGATACAGTATGTACAGAACTTGTCACACCCATACATGATATTGACCCATGCCTTGATATTGCCACGGCGGACCTTCGGAAGGTTCTCAATGACGTCCCCTTCTTTCGACCAGACCTCAACGACCATCGCCTTGGACATATAAGCATCAGATAATATCTGAGGAAGACGGTGAATATTATGCGTACCAAAGATCATGTCCACCTGTTGATAGGTTTTCAGGATTTTGTTGACAACCGATTCTTCCTGGGACATACATCCGCATACTCCAATTAATAGATCAGGCTTTTCCCGTTTTAAATGTTTGAGATGTCCTAATTCGCCGAACACCTTATTCTCAGCATTTTCACGGATGGCACAGGTATTCAATAGGATGACATCCGCATCATCTGTCGAATTCGTTACTTCATAGCCGAGTGCCATGAAGATACCTGCCATCACTTCTGTATCATGCTCATTCATTTGACAACCATAGGTACGGATATAGAATTTCTTTCCTTCGCCGAGTCCTCTATATTGATCATCGATTGTAAAATCATTATGGTATTTTATTTCTTCTTTCCCACGTTTTTTGGCATCTTTTAACGACGGCGGGATATAGACACTTTCAAAGTACTTGCTGTAATCCTTAACAGATTTTTGGTCTGCTGGAGATACAGACTTCGATTGTTGTCCATGTTTTCGCTGTTCTTCGTTCATGAATAATCCCCTTTCTACCTCTATAACCAAACCGTTTTCTTCTATATATAAAGCCGGCCGAATTAACAGGATAAACATTGTTGCACATTACTATAGTATAAAGGTTTTCAGCCCCACATACAATAGAGTCGCTTAAGTGTTGAAAAATGTTTCATTCCTATCATAGCTATTGATTCTACTGTACGGTGATCGTTTCATTTCGTATATTTTTTCCTTTCAGCCACACAGGGAAACACATTCTTCTATCAAATCCTAAACACTGACTAACTACTAATGATGCACCTGAAATCTATTTTTATCACTTTAGGCTAGAGGCTCAATCGAATATTCCCTTATGAACGTATGATAATTAGTAGTAAATTGTAAAGGAGTGTTAAAGAATGAGTTATAGTCAGAAATCAAATGCTCAGGACACCTATTTCCATGAAGATTATCAAAGGAACAAATGCCATGACTCCCGCTCCAGGCATTATGACCATTGTGTAGAAGACGTTTTAGAAGCAATCCTTGAAGCTCAGAAAAAAGCAAAAAAAGACCATGGTTGTGAAACTTCGTGTAAAAAGTCCATAGAGGATTTACTTTGTGAAAAAAAGAAACACAAAAAAAATACCATCCCATTTATTTTATATTGTGGATGCGAGCCATTTAAAGGCACTGGTGTCACTACCTATCACTGTCATTCAAAAAAGAAAAAAAACTTCAAGTGCATCGAGACCTACGTCTTTAAGTTAATAGACCTTGATCATAGATGTGCGACTCTTGAATTATTGACCTTTAAATCCGACCACCATAAGGGCGACTCCCAACATCATCATGAAAGTAAATGCTCGCTCTCATCACCTTGTAAACAAATCGACCATAAAAGTGTGGATGATTTGATGGGAACCGGAATTTGTATAACTGTTGACTTGTCTTGTTTCTGTGCTATTACCTGCCTGCCTGCCGTTCATTTATAAATGCATCCGGAATGAAAAAAGGTGAACGAGATTCGTTCACCTTTTTCATCCTCCAAAAGCTTCAAGTAGATCGTCAATTTCTTTCATTCCAACGGAAGCATGATTTAGTTCTTTTGGACTCTTGATGGTGTATTCGTTCAAGCTCTTGGAGGAATCATTTCCATGCTGAAGCAGCAATCTCTTTAATTCCACTAGTTTTTCTAATATGGCACGTTCGGATTGTACATTAACTTGAACAGGTTTAGCATGGTGCAGGTAATCATGCAGTGCAGAAAAAACAAGATGATTCAATGTATTATTTTTTGCATGATAGGCGACTTGCTCTACAATCTTAGAAGTGATGGCTTTCGTTTCCCCGGTTTTAACATTTACGAAGCTATCGGGGATCGTTAGAATGGTATCTTGAAAGTAATCTGCATATTTTTCAGGCATACTCATCACCCTTTAGCTTTTTGTATATTCCATATGCATAGGATTGTTTTTTAATTGATTCAATTTTGCAAGGATCATCAATCCTGATACATTTAATTTTTCCATATTTTGCGGGAAAAATAATTCAATGGGGCGTCCTCTTTCTGCCCATTTCACCGCCGCTTCCCTGATATGGGATTCGGCTATTTTTGCAGCACCGCCAACTGCAATGTATTTGACCGCTCCTTTGATTTCATTTGAGCTGTTCCTTACCCGGTCGAAATGCTCCAGGTATTTAATGGCCAATGATTTTAACTGCGGAATGATATATTTACTTATATCCTTTTTCACCCCGGCGAATGGTTCTACATACCACTCGGATTGACCTGCCACCAGCTTCTCCTCTAGCTCAGATCTTGAATCGAACTTGTATAGCTCATACTTACTGACTTTCTGAATGATATGATCTAAAAACTGGTTGATCCCGAAAGGCTCGCCCTCGATGGAAGCTACTGGCTTATTGTTTTTGATCCCTACAAAATCCACTGAATCCCCTCCCAGGTCACCGATCAGGATCCCTTTGGCAGAGTCCTGTAAAAGAGCTTCATCTTTGACTCCCAATGTCTCTTCATCCCGTGTCAATGCCAGGTAGGCACAGGCTCCTTCAGCCCCGATAATGACATCTTTAATATGAAGCCTTACAATGATTTCTTTAGGGGAAGCCATTCCAGGAACCTTGTGTAGATAAACTGTATGGGTCCCGATGAGACGGCTTTTCAACGTATCTTTCCGCTCTTTATACTGAGTGGTCGGCAGAGAGACCGCCAATTGATCGATCTCAAAGGATAGATCTGTCTCAGATCGGTTGTTCATTACAGTATGATGGGCCAACATGCCAAATAAAAGGGTGTAAGTACGGTCTTCATCTACCTTCTGATTATTAAAGGACGTTAAACTTACATTTCGCTGTCTGGCTGCTGCTTTACCGATATAATATGGATCCCTTTTTTCATGAAGTGCTGAACTGTTCACTTCCACAATCAAATTGTCTTGTAGTAAAATATCCTCTTCGTCGTAAGGTTTCTCATAAAATTCTTCATCAAATAACGCAATTGCATTTGGCATGGAATACTCTCTTACTTCACCTTGAGTTGATACAATGGCTTTATAAAAGCTGTTCCCTAAGTCAACAGCTGCAAAATTATGCCTATCCATTACATCCTCCTCCTTCCCTTAAGCTTATGCCGGGATAGAAAACATCTGTGCACGTACCCAGTCATAAATTTTTCAGGGAAGTAACGGAAAATGGAAGTGCGTTGTTTCTACTAAAATGATTTTCCCTAGTAAATTTCCACTCTTATACTGATTCATATATCCACTCTTAATAGATTCTACCCGCATATTATAAAGTGTAGTTTAAATATTGTTTATTAAATAGGAGGAAAAAAAATGAGTGATTATAATAAGAGTAAAAATTGTGTGAACGTAGATAAGTCTGCTTCACTCGATCACTGCGACAACACAACAGTCAATCCCATTCTAACCCCGGCAGGTGAAAGAATTGTCCATGTTCCAGTCGATTTAGGAGTATATCGTGTATCAAGTAACCTTGAAGCACACATTAAATTTCCTGAGCCTGTGATGGAAATCAAAGATGTAAAAAAGAAAGTCGAAATTGTACAATGCCGTTTAATGACGATTCCAACAAGCAATGGCGACTTCAGTGAAGATGGTGCACAATTTCCTCTGCTATTATCAGGGTATGTGCGCAAGAACATTCAATACGCAACACCATGTGGAGGATCTGGATTCGATGGATCCTGTGTATCTTCTGACATTAAATCATTAACGGTCCGCGTCCCTTTTAAATGCATGACTACGATTACCCTGGAATCACCAGTCCAGCTCCCAAGAACAAATAACCGTCAGGAATTTGACTTCTTTAGAGCACAAGACTTAGGTACAGGCTATCCAGAGAAGGATCAATATTTATCAAATGATATTTCCCAATTCCATCAATACAGCAATCAATACTACAATCAACTTCCTTATTGTGAATTGCTTTCAAGCAGCATTTTAGAGTGGGATGAATCAACAGATCGTGTATCCGAAGGTCCTGTAGGTGAAGGATATTTCTACAATATGCTAGAAAAAATGTCCCTCAACTTTACCATTAAAGTATTACAAAAACAGCAAATCCGTCTTACTGCAGAATAAGCAGTAACCTAGTATCATCAGCACTCCCCCTACTGTTATCGATAACAATAGGGGGAGTGCATTTTTTCTGTACAACATTCTCATCAGTATTTGTGACAGGCTTTCCATAATTAGTCTCTATACATATAGGCTCAGGCCCAAACATCTATCAATCTAAATCATAAGATGGCATTATCTTGCTTTAGGAGGCCCCTTATGTTTGAAAATCATCATAAAATGTCCGAATGCCATGCAACGTCAAATATGCATGATTGTAAAAACCATTGTCACCACCCAAAAGTCAGTATCGGAAAAATTGTGACCAAAGTACCTGTCGTATTGGCAGAACTGACACTACAGGTAAATGTAGATGCGACAATCACCTTTCCAGAAGCCGTTTTGGAAATTAAAGATATTAAAAAAACGATAAAACTGACACAGTGCAGACTTCTTCTTCCTTCTAATAAACTTTTTGTAAAAGGTTTTGTACGAAAAAACATCCAGTATGCAAGCCCTTGTAAAGAAATTGAAGAAACGTCCCTTTCTTCGATTGCATCAGATCTTCATTCATACACAGTTGATATACCTTTTCAGTGTGTAACAGACATTAAGCATTTCTTATCCATGCCGGTTATGCCGGAAGTGAATAATCGCCAGGAATTTGATTTCTTTATTTCAAAACCGCTGCCTTCCGGGTATCCGGAGAAAGATGAACTACAAACCCATGATTTATCCCAATTCCATCAGGAAAGCCATCAATTTTACAATGAAATCCCATACTGTGAGTTGGTTTCAAGCAAAATCATTGAGTGGGATGAAGCCATCGACCGGTGTCCACTCCCTCATTCCGGTCCCATTGGAGAAGGCTACTTCCGCACCATTGAAGAGAAAATGGTCATAGATATATGTGTAAAAGTTCTTCAGAACCAACAAATACGGGTTACCTCCACCACGAATGATGATTGTGACTGATCATGCCTATTCAATCATTTTTAGAGAGGAGGTAAATGATTAGGTGTGATGTTAAAGCGCACCAATCACCATGATTATGAGAGAAGAACACAAAAATGATATAGAAAGCTATTTTCTGAATAAGATGAAAGAAAATGAGAAAGACAGCCGGAAAGCGCCTTCCTTTTCTCTATTTAACCTTACTCAGAACCAAGATCCTTCCTTACAAGATCAAATGACGAATAAAAAAAGTCCCATAAAAGATACAGACCTGCAAAAGGGATCTCAGGAAAAGATTCATACACAACCCACGTTTTTCCCTCCACCAAAGGTGATGGATATGGAGGTAAGTCAAGAAAATCAACTGAGCAAAACCGATGGGTCGGCTGATGAGGAGGACGGAGACATAAAGTCCGATAACACTGTAAAGGAATTATCTGAAACCCTGGACAACACGGCCCCTTCGACTTTAAATGAAAATAACGATATCGTACCCTCCGTGGAACAAGAGGTTATTATAGAGAATTCTGAAGAAGAAAATGAACCTGTATCGATCCGGGAAGAGATATTTATGATGTTGGAGGAAGAGCTGGAGGAACAAAAAGATCTCCATGTAGACCAAGAAAATCATCATGAACCGAATGGGGATTCTAACGATGCTCCCCCTCCTGCACTTGAAGAAGAATTGCTATATTCGGATCATGAATTTGATTATAATGAAAATCACCTGCCTTCTTTTAGTCATTACTTAGAAACAATTTACTGTGAAAATAAATCTAGTCCGCTGACAAGTAAGACTGATTTCTTTCATTGCATTGGTTCTTTAACCTCGGTTCTCAAAAAAATTTCCACAGAGCGGGAAACGATCATGGAGCATGAAGAGGATATCAGGGACGACAAACCTGAACATCAAGAGGAGACCGATGAAGTCAGGCATGAACATCAAGAGGATGTCGAGGAAACCGAACCCCAACACCCAAGTCTGACCGCATTAAAAGAGCGTTTCGAAAATGAACTATTTTCGGAAGAACAACATCTGGAAAGTGGGACTGAAACCGCTTTACCCGACTCTCGCTCTTTAACTGTAAAGATTCCCGTTGTACTGTCCACTTTGCAGATTGAGGTCGCCATCTTTGAAGACGTTGAATTACCGTTTCCAATTGAACAAATCCTTTCTATACACTGGTCCATCCAATCTCTTAAAACACATATCCCCATCCCTGCTGCAGTTGTGTTTGTGAAAGGGACGCTTGTTGCTTCGATTCAATATTTACATCCAGGGGAAAACGCTTCTATACACTCTATCAACATTCCGATTCAATGGGATCGCACCATTCCCACTCGTTGGATATTTCCGCCTAAGGTCCCTAAGAGTGAGAGGAAAGAATACACATTCATGGCAGAAAGCACCCAAGAACCAAGCACTCATCATGAATGTCATTATTCCTTCTGTGAACCAATTGAACATTTTCTACAAGATTTCACGTTTATCAGTCACCATGAATCCTTTAAGCAAAAAGGACAGTCAATTTTAAAAATCCAAGGTTGTTTACAGGTATGCCTTCATTTAACACAAGAACAATTTGTGCACATCCATTCAGATGATTTGATTCAATAATATGTATAAAGAGGAAGGGGTTCGCCCTCAAGGTGAACCCCTTCTCTACTCGTCACTCTACCCTCTCACAGTTATCTTCGTATCAAATTAAAATGGCTTATAGACAGCATATACCAGTAAGTCAAAGACATTCTAATCGTGCCATTATTGTTGGATGATATTTCTGAAACGATTATAGACTACTTCTGGACCTTGCTCTTCTCCTCCACCTGTATCCCCGTCTCCAGCCAATTGTTGTCTCTTCTGAGTTAATTTAATTAGAAGATTGATGTCCATTTTTTCTGTGATTTTATTAAATCGTCCCCAATTGTCAAAATTCTCTGTAATATCCCACTGATTAACAGCAGAAGCCAGAAGTTTGCAATTGATCGGTTCATTATTGATTTCAAACGTCAGGGATCCAAATTCGCAGCGCTTAGCTCCCATTCCGTCCTTGGCAAGTTCTCTTCTTTGCAACACATTCTTCTTAATGCTGAAGTCAATTCCGAACGGATTGTTGACAGGGGTAGCCAGTCTCACTCGATCATACGCTTTAAAAGGAATGTCAACACTATAATCCTTTACAACTCCATAGGAACCTTCTACATATTGAATGTTCTTATGGACAATCCCTTCTACGAATAATTTCACGTAATCCGGAAACCCTGGTACAGGAATTGCTTTACATTGTGTGAGCGATACATTTTTCTCTATATTTTTAATGGCACTAGCATAGGTTGGCAGATGAACTTCCGCTTCTGTTAAAGATTGAAGAAATACATCTCCAAGAACAACTGTTACTTCTTCCAAGTCAAGATCTGGCACGAATGTTTCTGTAAATAAGCTTTTTGATTTTGCCTTATCGCTTGATGGTTGTGGAGGGCATCCGTGATGACCAAATCCGCAGCCTGTATTCTTTTTCATATCCATTCACTCCTGATAGTCATAAATTAATCAATGGAAAAGGCCATAGATGTAGTAAAAACAGTGAGGATTCCTTTTCTATTGACTTACTATAATCTATGAATATTTTGAAGAAATGAGTGGACGACTGTCGGTAGGCTTAAACATATTTCTAGCACTTCTTCTAGTAATCTATGAAACATGCTATGAACTCATACAGGGTAAGCTTTAATCAATCTAAACAGCTTGGGTATTTGTAACGTTTGCCAATTGGGTCCATACAATAGAGTAAAAGTCTTTAGGAGGAGATTATCATAAGGGAGGATGCGAAATTACCACCGATGTACACCATTTCCGATCAAGAGGTCCTCTATCTGAAATCTGAGATCGAGAACTTGAATAAAACGATTCGAACTTTGAAAAGCAGTTATCTGTATGCTGAAAACGAGTACCATAAGGAACAACTTCAGAAGGCTCAGGAGGAATTAACGCTTGCTTACCGCCGGATCGATGAGAACGAAACCGTTGAGAGGGAACTTATAAAAGACCGAAACTTGTTTAAAGAAGGCAAAGAGAAGCTGGAAAGTCAGGTAAGGGCCCTTCATGACGCCTTACACGGCAAGGATGAGCTGTTGCAGCAGTCCCAAGTGAGTAAAAATCACCTTCAACAGGAACTTCTCTCCATTAAGCTCGAAAAAAAACAATTATCTCAAAAAATAATGGAAATCGAGAAGGATCAAAAAGATCTTTTCAGTAAAAATCAATCCCTTTTGGAGGAAAACATCCTGCACCTAAGAAAAATAGACAGCTTAAACAGTGAACTGCAAGGAAAGAAACTTCATATTTCAGATTTGAACTCAGCTTTGGCCCATTCAGAAGATACGAAGAAAGAAATATTCTTTAACCTGATAGCTAAAACCGAAGAGTTGGAAAAGGCCTTGTCAGAAAGGAAACATACCCTTGATTCATTGCAATTTGCAAAGGAGCAATTAATTCAAGCAGAAAAGCAAAAGATGGAGTATATTAAAACATTCATCAGTCAATATCAAAAACATTTTGAAGAAAATGAGTGGTGGCTTTCCTCCCAATTTGCTGATATCGATCAACGTACCAAACTGCAGGATGAACGGATCGAAGCGGTTGAACAAGAACAGGACATTCAATTTACTCTACAGAATGAGGTACTCGAAGGGAAATTTGAGCAGGTGGAGCAAAAGTTTGTTGATTTTCTTGAGGAGGTCGACTCCATACGGGAATATAATGTAACGTTGACCCACAGTCTATTGGAGCTCAAACGGCTGGTGGAGAGCCATAAACGCAGTCAGACTCCTATCATTACAGCACGTCAAACATCTTCTGCAGAAAAACTTCCAGCTCCGATGGATTATTATTTCATAGAGAATGAAAAGGAATGACAAAACGATGCCACAGTAAATTCCGTGGCATCGTCTTTTTTTAAAATGTAATCTTTATCTTGTTATTTGAGCTTAGCTGAAGCTCCTGCTCTTCAAATAATACAAACCCTAAAATGGTTGAAACTTCCTGTTCTTCAAGAGGTTCAACCGTAAATTGCAGCCCCTCCACTGCTATCGTTTCACCAGGGGGGATGAATGATTCCTGTATCGATTCTATCCAATACTCTCCTGTGGAATAGGCCTTTTCCAACCAATCCTTCCCCATATACTTCCATCCTTGTGCCCCGTTTTGACCTTGCAGAGAAAAGATTTCGCTCATTTCAGGTGGCAGGATCTGTCCTCCTATTTCAATCTTATCCGGCGGATCCATTCTAAAGCAGATCTTCGGATTCATCAGGTCTACATTTCCTGTGTTCTTTATGAAGAAATCGGCTTTGATGGAATAACGTTCTGATTTTCGATTGGGTATGACATTGTAATCAAAATATATTTCCACATATGGTTTTTTTTCCTGAGCTTTTTGAACTTTACGATTTGCTTTTCGCATTTTGATTTCTTCGTACGTTTTATCATCCATTTGGATATCTTTACTTGGCTTCTTCTGGTCTTTATGACTGCTTGCTTCCCCTCCCTGATTCCTTACCGTTTGGAATAGATGAAGAACATTAAGATCCAGTAAACTTGGCTTCTGATTTCCGAGTAATGTTTTCAACACACAATGTGTTAGTAAGACAGGGCTTTCTTTTAATAGGAATTCCTCATCTATACACTTAATCGAGCATCTCAGATGGGGAATGGAGTGGTGTTCAGGTATCAAATAGTATCCCTTGAAGGGCAATTCCTTCTTATATATTGAGAGATTTTTCTTTACATTGATGGAATTCAGCCTCTCATTATAACCGACCGAAACAGACTTGCCCTCACCCTGTGAATGACTGGACACCAATTCAACTAACAAATCCCCCTCCCTGATCCTTTCTGTATTACGTTTTGAAGAAACATCAATTCCATATTCAGTTAATACGTTGGTTACTTTTTCATTTATTTCATTGTTTATATTTGTATTCTGTGTAGTCACTGATAGCCATACTTTCTTTCCATGAAGGGAACTTCTCACTTCCACCCTCTGGGCTTCTTCATCCAGATGAAATTGATGATTATTCTCCGCACAATAAAATTGGATGGCAGCTACGGAATGTGATGGAATCGTTCCCCAATCATGGTTGTTAATTGATAATTTCATGTACAGGCTCACCACCCTTTTGTTGTAGTCTATGTATCTTATGAATATTTGAGGTGAAATATGAATTTCTGAAAATGAATTCGGTACTCTGAAATTAGAAGAAATATATGAATATAGCAAAGAAACGGAAGCGCTCTTTTGATTTACAACATTGGACAATCTCCACCCTGGGGTTCAGAGAACCTTCCAAAAGAAAGAAATATGTGTTACCGGGCCTGTTAAACTCCTTCAATTACCTATAGTTTCTTTGAAAGGTTTTCTAACTCCAAAGCAACTGAGTGAACGGTTTAAGGAATGGGGTTTGAACAGAGTCGCTGCCTTTCAGACACGTAACCCGATCCATCGCGCTCATTAATATCTCCAAAAACCGGCACTTAAAATTGTAGTCGGTCTACTCATCCATCCCTTGGTGGGCGATACGAAACAAGATGATATCCCCGCGGAAATACTTATGAAAAACTATAGGGTATTACTCGATGAGTACTATCCAAAAAATCGGGTACTGTTATCCACTTCCCCGGCAGCCTTGAGAAATGGCGGATCACAGGAGGCCGTTTTTCATAGCATTTTGAGTAAAAATTTCGGTAGTACCCACTTTATTGTAGTCAGGGATCATGCAGGCGCAGTGGATTATTAAGGAACTTACGATACTCAGGAATTCTTTAATCAATTTTCCAAGGATGAGATAGAACTCGAGATCTTGAAATTTAAAAATCACTCAGAGGTGAAGAAAGTCGTGATCAAGATCCACCTGTCGGAAGCGACTCAGAAGTATATCGACGATCTTCAAAGGCAAGAAAGAGGAATTGAATTCACTTCTATTGGAAGTTCATTAAAATTTTTTTGAATGCAGATGGCTGTGCCCGCTATTATTCCGAACTCGTTCCTACAATGGAATTGGATACAGCTACCGGTCACGTGATTGTATAGGAAGTAATCGGGCAGAAAGTACTTACGAACCCTTCTTTCCTGTGTTCCATTTAATAGGTATTAATGAGGCTGCGGCAAGTGTTGCAGCCTTTTTGTGAATTCACGGAAAAGCGTTTTTTACATACACTAACGTAGAATATCACACAGTTGGGGAGCGAAAACATGAGAAGCAAGACTCCAAAAGTATCTATCATTTTTCCTGTGCGAAACGAAGGGAAAAATGTAAGAATGACTCTAGACTCTTTGTTTAGTGTTAAGAGCAACATCGAAATAGAAGCGATCATCGTGGATGATGCTTCGACGGATCAATGCTGCAGCTTTCTTACAAACTACCAATACCAGAACAAAGTGACTTATGTACGCACCGATGGGATTGGGCCGGCTAATGCCAGAAACCTGGGAGCTGAGAAAGCTCAGTATCAATATTTAGCGTTCTGTGACGCTCATATGACCTTTGAAAATTTTTGGATCGATCGTTTGGTGAATCATATCATTATGGGGAAAAGCGACGCCGTCTGCCCTGCAATCGGATCTATCGCCGACCCGACCATTAAGGGATATGGCCAATCTCTTACTCCTTCACTTAAAATCAAATGGCATCAGAAACGTAGATTTTTCTTTGAAACTCCCGTCTTACCAGGTGCCTGTATCATCATCTCTCGGAGGGTGTTCAACGAAATCGGAGGATTTGAAACAGGCTTTTCAACCTGGGGCCATGAAGATGTGGAGATATCCCTCAAGCTATGGCTATTTGGATATAAATGTCACTGTGATCCACAAATTTCAGTTCTCCATTTATTTAGAACAAGTCATCCATATAATGTGAATTTTGATGGAGTCTATTATAACTTACTAAGAATGGCTTATCTTCATTTTGATGATAAGAGAATTAAAAAAGCCAAATCATTGGTTATTCATGGCTCAGCAAGTGCAATTGAAAAAAAAGTGATCAAAGACGGTGTATTACGGAAAAGAGCTCTATATATAAGAAAAAGAAAAATGGACATTGAAGATTTGTTTAAGAAGTTCAACATATACTTTTAGTAATCTGAATGAACACCATTTTTTCCTTCTCGCTGTAAATGAACACATACCGGATTGTGCGACTTTTGGTGAATATAAAAATCTCATTACAGCCTGAAAGAAATATAGCTGTAATGAGATACCCGGTTAGAGTTTTTCAAATATGTGGCGATATCTTTCAAAATTTGATTAAGGATATTTTCATTTTCCAAAATAGATTTTCTGGTTTGTCTTATACATTTTGATCAAAAGGGTATGTTAGAATCGGTCAGTGGTTAATGGAAGAGCACTTTGAGATATTCTCATCAACTTTTTGTCTCTCTCTAAAAATCTGTAAGTTTAACTTGATGAAACTACGCAGCTCTCATTCTTTCTCCCTTTTGAGTAATGCATTCACTGGCTACTCACTATCCTTTCAAACGCCAAATCATTTGTTGGTGATTTGTATCATATCTTGGACTTGACTCCAAACATCTCCAAGCCTACCTAGACGAATTTTGTCATCAATTCGATCGAAGAAAATTCAAAGGTAAATGGTCCCATCGGTTAGGGACACTCTGTGCAACGACAAAATCGGTAAACTATTCTAAGCTAGTGGGATAACATTCTATATTTAAATAAGGAGATCTATCCTAAAGAGAAAAACACTGCATGCCGAAGCGTCGTATCACTGAACGTAATGCCTACATACACGGTTGCCAAAGAAGCAAGATTTTCATCCCCACCCACTTGCGTTCCATAAGTAACCACCCCCCAAAAGCGTGGATCATCCCATATGACGACCTCTGCTGCATTGATGCCGGAGTTGATGAAAACCGTTGTCACTGACAAAGATCGATTTGTACAATGCACTAACAACAATTTAGGCTTTCATACAAGCCATTTGTAAATAAACGAATATGATGGAAAAAGCTAACTTCATAAAACAATCTCTAATAAAGGAGTTTTTATCATGCCGATTACAAATGATTTTTCAAATTTTAATAGCGGGTTAAATACAAGCCGCAATAAATTACTTTCTTCACTAAAAGGTTCCCCTGATATTACATTTATTTATGGACCTGGAAATACTGGAGATCATTTAATTTGGGAAGGTGCTTACCAGCTATTGGATAAAGTGAGTTATAAAAAAGTTTCAAGAGACAAGTTATCTAACTTGGAGGGCAGTACGGCCATTCTTACTGGAGGCGGTGGATGGTGCTCAGCATTTCATTCCTGGCCAAACTACCTTAAAGAGATAGAAGAAAGATTTGATCGAATAATAATCTTTCCCTCCTCTTTCGACACATCGTTAAAGGAGGTTAGAAATACACTATCTAAAACCAAAGCACTTGTATTTGCCAGAGAAATGAAGTCTTATCAAATGATCAAAGATATTTGCAACGCAGACTATGCATATGACACTGCTTTTTTTTATGATTTCGAACCTTATAAACAACCCGGCAAAGGAATTCTATATGCATATAGAGAAGATCGAGAGAGAAAGAATTATCCAATCCCTAAAAACAATAATGACCTTTCAGTAACATGTAAAAGCCTACCACAATGGCTCCATACAATTTCATCTTATAACACCATTTATACCGATAGGGCGCATGTTACAATCGCTTCAGCCATGTTGGGAAAAAAAGTTTATTATCGTGGTTCTAATTACCACAAGGTTCCGGGCATTGTAGAATTCTCCTTAAAAGGATTTCCTGTTACCTTTAAAGAACATTGGGGGATGTAAAGATTATGATTAAATTATCCGTTTTAGTTCCTTATAAACCGGATCATGGCCCTAGAGATGAAGCATTCCGATGGGTAAAGCTCTTCTACCAAAAATATATGCCTTTTGCAGAAATATGTCTAGGACACTCTGAATCAAAACTTTTTTCACGTTCCCAGGCAATTAACGATGCTGCAAAAAAAGCCAAGACTGACTTATTTTTAATTGCAGATAATGATATTTTCTATGATCCTAATCTAATCATTGAGGCGAATGCAAAACTTAAAGATCATGCATGGGTTATTCCTTATATGAGAGTTTACGATATCAAGGAAGAGAGTACAAAGAAATTGTTAAAAACAAAACCGAGCTGGCCGCTTACCTTCCCTATTCAAAGCAAAGTACGCGCACACACACCAAATGGAGGACTGACCCTTATTCCACGCAAACACTTCGAAGTAGTGAATGGATTTGACGAAAGATTCATTGGCTGGGGCGGGGAAGACGATGCGTTTGCCTTTTCTGTTAACAATATATGTGGAAAACAATACAGAATGAATAAAGAAATCTATCATTTATGGCATCCTAATAATAAACAACAGGGCAATCCGAATTACCAAAATAACTATACACTGCTTCGCAAATATTTTGAGACAAAAGGAGATATTCAAAAATTAAAGAAGCTGATTATAAATCGTCAAAATTAGAAAGGAGGAAGAAAAATTAGTAAACTAAAATTATTGTTGATTAGTAATGATTTCAGCCAGTGGCTCCATACAGAACGTTATGGTCTTCAAAAAGAATTATCTTCTATCACAGATTTAGAGGTTTGGCATAGTTCTGGAAATATTCACTCCATTCTCAAAAATATAAGGTTTGTTCCTGACTTTATCTTGATCTATCTTTATGGGTCAATCAATTGCCCGAAAATTTCCGGATTAGAGACATTAAAGTTACCATTCGGAGTATATGTAGAGGATGTTCACAGCCTCGACAAATTCAACTATCATGTAACCGTAAATAATATCAAACATATTTTCAATTGTTATCGGGATGCATTTATCAGGGTTCATCCAAAACTTGTAAATAGAATGATTTGGATGCCGCACCATATTGACCTAAATCTATTTAAAGATATGAACCAGCCAAAAAGCATACCGATGTTGATGATGGGAGCTACAAAAAAAAGTATTTATCCCCTACGGCATGATATATTAACATCATTGTCAAATCACCCTCAATTTGTCTACCATCCTCACCCTGGTTATCGAAACATATCTAATCGCGAAAATCTTTTTATAAGAGAAAGATATGTGCAGGAAGTCAACAAGGCCAAGCTATTTTTCACTTGTGATTCGATATATAAGTACCCTGTAAAAAAATATTTTGAAGTTCTGGGATGTAATACACTCTTATTAGCATCTGATTCCAAGGAACTTCGGGACCTCGGCTTCATTCCAGGAGAAAATTTCGTTGCAATAAATCAAAATGATTTCTTAAAAAAGGCTAAATACTATCTATACAATAAATCAGAAAGACAAAGAATAAGCACCAATGGCTATAATATGGTTCGAAATAAACATTCTACCCAAATCCGAGCTAAAGAACTTACGATAGCCATAAAAAGAATAATCACCTGACAAATAATGTATATCAATAAAAATGGGAAGCAGGGTGCTATCATGACTCTACTTCCTTTTTTACCATTAACATTTTCCCTACCTGAACCCTTTTCTGTGGAAGTTACAATTTTACCGAGGTAAACCACATCTTCTGATACAGTACATCTCTGAAATACTTCCGTTTTTTCAACAGAAAAAAAAGAGCGACGGTTGTTCGAATTTAAACATAAGTTGCTCTTTTACTGTTTATCGGAGGGATATCCTACATATTTTTTGTTCTTTAATTTCATAATTCGTTATATGTTGACCGCGAATTAGATACCCCTTATTTTGCCATGCCAATATAATCCGCGGGGGAGATTTGTAAAGGGGTTATGGACAGGGAGATTTTTCTACTACAATGTTATGACTTTGTGATCTTTTGAATCTACTACATTACGTGTATCTAGAACGAGTTTTGAGTATTCTACGATTTTTTTATAATCAAGGGAAGAATGATTGGTATGGATGAGGGTTAGATCGGCGGCAAGGTTGTCTTCTGTAAGGTCGACAGTATGGAGGATATGGTCATTTACCTTGATGCGGGGGATATAAGGGTCGTGGTACTGAACAACGGCTCCCCTATCCATCAGGAATTTTATAATCTTGAGGGCGGATGATTCCCGTGCATCATTTATATTCATCTTATAAGCTGCACCGATTACTAATATACTCTTCCCCTTCAATGATCCACCGCTGATATGTCTTTCAATTTTACTTATCACATAATGCGGCATGGCTTCGTTTATTTTAAAGGCTTCTTTAATAAGGGAGAGGTTCAGATGATATTGTTCTGACTTCCAAACAAGATACATGGGATCGACTGGTATACAGTGCCCTCCTATGCCTGGTCCGGGAAAGTAAGGTGTAAAGCCGAACGGTTTTGTCCCTGCTGCCTCGATGACTTCCCAGAGATTCAGGTCTAGTTTCTCGCATAGGTGGAGAAGTTCATTCATGAACGAAATATTGATAAGCCTTTGGGAGTTTTCGATAAGCTTGCACATCTCGGCTGCCTTTGGGGATGAAACCGGAACCACACTGTCAAATATAGACCCATATACTTCATATGCCCTTACGGTACATTCCTTTGTCATTCCTCCCACTATTTTGGGAATCTGATGTAGCTTGTACAGGTTGTTACCGGGATCAATCCTTTCCGGGGAGTAGGCTGCATAATAATCTTTCCCAAGGGTGAAACCGCAAGCTTCAATTTCAGGACATATCACTTCTTCTGTAGTCCCCGGATAGGTGGAGCTTTCTAATATCATGAGCTGATCCTTTTGAAGGTAAGGAAGACAACCCGCCAGTGCACTTTTGAGATGGCTAAGATCCGGCTGATGGTCAGGAGTTAAAGGCGTAGGTACGCATATAATCACCGTATTCACACTCTTGATCACCTCAAAAGAAGTTCCTGGGTAAAAGAGCTCCGCTGAAAAAAACGCTTCAACTTCTTCATCTTTATAATCACTGAGATAGCTTTTATGGTTTAACAGGTTCTCTATCTTTGTTGCATCGACATCTATGCCGTATACTTCCCACCCACCTTTTATAAACAATTCAACAAGCGGAATCCCGACATAGCCCAATCCTATAATGGCCGCTTTCTTGTTAATTCCCGGCATCCCCGTCACACTCCTTTCCATTTAAATCCATGTTGGCTTCACGTTTTTCCCCTTCAAGGAATCCACCTTGCTTAACCGTGACAAATAACAATACATGAATGGTTTCCATATGATCACCGAGTAAGACTTCTTTACATTCGACATCTGTTTCAGCATTCTTGATCCTTCTCGGCGCTGAAACTTTGCATCCGGACAGAATCGCCTTTACATAGGTAAAAGAAGGATTCATCAAATCTTTTGGGTCCAACGCATGCCGAATGGAAATGAACGAATTGATGTTATTCTCCGGTTTATTCAGAAGGAGACTCCACCCTTTCCTTGCTACTGCCGTACAGTGTGGCATCCACCCTCGCTTCAGCAAATAGCTGGAGTCATAAAGAGTGGTATCCGCTCCATTTTCAACAGCTAGTGTGAATGGTCTGATTTTTTTAGTAGAAATAACTTGACCCCTATTCATTACAAGCAGGATATCACCTTTTTCATAATAGACCTCTATCGCCCTTGGTACATTCCTCCCGAGTAGATACATATATAGAATCACCCTGCCTACTAGTTCTTTGACGACTTCTTTCGCCTTATCTGTTGAGCAATTGTCCACGGTAATGATTTTTAATGGATTCAACATAGAAAGCACGGTCATGGGGGACCTATCATTTCTGACTCGTTTAGAAGGGATGATTACGGACCTTTTATTTACATTCAATGTATTCACCTCAATTTTCCAATGGAACTATCCCTTTATTATCGTTCATCATTCCATCTATATTCCATAATATTAAACGTTCGGATTTATGTAACGGCACTAGCACATAAAAAAGCCTGTTAAAGGCTTTTCTCTGCAAAATGAGAGAGGTTCATTACAATTTAAACCTCAGACCAAAGCGATTGTAACATGCGCCCTATCGGTATAGGTGGTTTATAAGATGCAATTGGTATAGGGAATCAATTTTTAAGTGAATAAGAAAAGGCAAAGACAACAGATTTGTGACTCATTTTCTTTACATCATTTACAATTTAGATTTTAATTGAGCAATCAAATTTCGATTGCCAAAAAATTATACTTAACCAGAGGTTAAGAGCGGCATTAGGCCGTAAGGAAAGCGTGATAGGGGAAGGAGAACATACCAAACAAATCAAAGTTTTGAAAAATAGCCATTATCCCTATTCAAACTTGAAGAGTTCTCATATAAAAAAAAGAGGATTGTTTTATAAGAACCTAATTTTATTCTGAAGATGACATATGAAAGTATTATTTGTCTTTTACGTACCAAGCGGAGGGGCCAAAACGTTAAACAGACAAAGAGCCATCGCACTACGTGGGTATCCACTGTAAATTTTTATTGAAATAAACGGAAGAATCGATAAGCCATAAACACCTAAATGTAATTATCTCAAATTGTAGATTAAGCCTGGATAAATACTTGTATAAATTGCAAACTGTACCAAACATGCATAGCTTACTTCTCTAGAATTGCTGATTGAAGTGGATTTCTTTACTCCACCTAAAATGAGGAATTCCAATCATCGTCCATAAATTATCACAAATGCATTACTTCACTTAGAATTATAATTTAGCCATAAACAGGGTAGGATTCATTTCACCGTTATGCTAAAGTCCTTACATCTTTAGATTTATTTATGATTAAGGGCTTATGTTCCATCAAAGTTTGAATATATAGCATAAGCTATTAAAAATAGTGAAAGGTGAGATGCCAATTGAAAGCAATCGTAACAGGAGGAGCTGGGTTTATCGGCTCTCATTTAGTAGATGCATTAATCTCAAGAGGATTAAGTGTACATGTTATCGATAACTTAAGCAGTGGTAAAGCAAAGTTTCTAAATCCATTAGCTAAATTCTATGAAATGGATATTTCTTCATCTGAAGCATACAACCTTATCCTTACAGAGAAGCCGGATTTTATATTTCATATGGCTGCTCAGGCAGATGTTTCACAATCCACACTCTCTCCAGTCAATGATATGCTTACCAATGCAGGGGGAACACTAAACTTATTGGAAGCATGTAGGCACTTCCCCATAAAAAATTTTATATTTTCCTCTACTTCCGCGGTTTACGGAAATGTAAACAGTGATTTGATTGATGAGACTCACCAGCCTTCTCCCATCTCTTTCTATGGTTTGTCGAAACTAACGGCGGAAAACTATATAAAATTATATTTCGATACATTTCAAGTACCCTTCACCATCCTCCGATATGGCAATGTCTATGGACCCAGACAAACATCTAAAGGAGAAGGAGGTGTCATAGCTGTATTTCTTGAGAAACTTCTGAAGAATGAACAGTTAAAAATCAATGGTGATGGATTGCAAACCCGTGATTATATTTATGTACAAGATGTGGTTGAGGCAAATATTGCTGCAGCTATAAAGGAACAACCTATGACTATTCAGATCAGTACCGGGAAAAGGACGTCCATTCTTCAATTGATTGAATTATTAGATAACTATCATTCAAGTAACATCCTATCCTTCCACACAACAGATCGACAGGGAGATATAAAGCATAGTTGTTTAGATAACAGCCTTGCCAAACGTTTATTAACTTGGGAACCCCATTATTCAATTGAAAAAGGGTTAAAGGAAACTTATTTATCCTATCCATTTTAACTACCTCAAAAAAATCATCAATCAATGTTCAACACTTGATTGATGATTTTTGTATTTTATCAATTTTTTACGTAGCAGCTTAAAGAATTGTTGAAATTCACTTTGAATATATTCTGGTTTTTTCACCATTCCTTCCCTATATTTTGCAGTAACCATAATTGAATGGACCCAATACAATACCAGCACTTCATCCAAATAATACATGTGCAGGGTCAAACGGGAACATATTTCGTAATCCAGTGTGTATTTTAACCTCTCATCGAACCAACCCGCTTGTTTAATTAAATCGGATTCGGCCATCACAGTGCATCTCTCATTTTTCTTGATTGGATCTCATCCATTTGATAAGTTGTGTTCACTCGGCTGATTCTCTAAATGAACACCTTTCGAATTTCCCATTATTTTCGCATAGTCGCCAACTTATCCAGCCGCGGTGCTTCACACTTTTTGCATTTGGGTCTGCATACGACTACAGCTCTCTCAATCCATCCGCATCTCCTCCGAGCACAACCTCACGAACATGCCCTGGATTAGTCTCCGTTAGCTCTATCAGTATTCTAACTGAAGGACTTCGGGAGTTGTTTATACTACGTATCGTACTCCAACCATTAATCTTGAGTGTGTAACATTCAAGGTGCGACTGCCCGTCGCACAAAAAAGAGTGCCTATAGCAGCACTCTTTCATTGAATAATTATATCTACATGTTTTACCTTTCCTTTATTAATCTTGTAGCAGCGCAGCTCCTCCTCTCTTCCCCCAACGGATGCAATGAAATAATAAACATTAGGGTAAAGAGAAAATGAAACATCATCCTTCGAAGGTACAGGTCTGCCAAGTGGGTGGGAATGATATATCCCGACAAAGGATTGATTTTTCCTAAGCATATGTGATCTGACCTGATCCTGTTCATTTGGGTCCATTGCGAAAGAGTACGGTGTAGGTTCTATATTCTTCATGGGCCAAACGGTTAAACACCTGTTTTCTTTCCCGGAGATCAGTCCACATGATTCATTTGGAAGATCTTTTTTGACTTCCAACATGATCCTGGTATAGATACGGTTGGAAAGTATGACCGATTCTTTAGGCGTTACATCCACAGCCTTTGAATTTAAACTTTGTTCGTTTCGCTTCGATTTGTTTCCTTTGCTCTTTTTTAATCCCAATGGGCGTGCTTTTTAACTGCTTATATATTTTATTTAAATCTTTGGATTGCATCTTCTTCCCCCCTTTCAAATTCATCGGATGTATTTATTCGGATTAAACATCGTTCGTTTCGCTTCCGAAGCCAAAGGTATATTCCCATATTCTTCGAATTGAGGATTTACCTGCGGAGTTTGTTTCTTTACTGAATTCTGCTGTTTCATTTTATTATATAGGTCATTTTTCTTATTAGATTGGGACTTTAGTCCTTGACGAAGCTTTACCAGTTCTTGTTCCAGTTCGATTTCCCTCTGATTCCTTTCCTTCTGCTTACCAGTATATTTTTCATTTAATAATGTCATTTGTCTTTCAAGATCTGATTCTCTTTGTTTGAATTCTTCTATTTGATCCTTCAATGCATGGAGTTCTTCCTCATAATGTCCCTCGATTTTTTTTAACTGATCATGCAATTGACTTATCTTCTGCAAGTAATTCTGAGTGGTTTCCTCTCTCGAATTGCTCTGATTCAAAGATTCCTTGACTTCATTGAATTTGGAAGCATATGAGACTAATTGTTCTTCGATCAAATCAAGTTTCTTAAGAATTTCAGGATGATTATTTTCTTCTTCTTTCCCCCATAAATATTTCCACATTTTTGAATACCACCTTTCATTTATTCCCACCGTGTATTGTTTTCGCTGCTTTCTTATCCACTCCAAATATGTCGGGAATGCGTTGGAGTAGACCTCGACCTCAATGGACTTATTGCTCTCGGATACAAAGTACTCATTCGCTTCAACCAGCAAAGATATAGCTTCATTTTTAACATTTTCAAGTAATGATTTTTTTTGACTATGAGTGCTTTCATAGATCACCCTTATTTCAGGGATGGCTGTAGGAAGGATGTAATCAGAAACTTCCCATAAATCCTCTTCATGTATGTCTTCAACAGGGGCCTCTGGTTTTGTAATGACTGAGTTGATTTCTTCCGATAAATGATCACGAAAGGATTCTTCTTTTAGCTCATTCTGCAAATGAATATAGAGCTGTTGCTTTCTTTCGATATCCTGAAGTAAATATTCAATCTGTTCCGTCAACACCTGGATTGTGTGATGATTCTCAGCAATTTCTGATTGATATACTTTATGCTTTCCTCTTTCCCTGGACAAATCCTCTGAAACACTTTTAATTCTCCTTGAATAATGATTATATAGAGCCTCGAGTTCTTCAGATATCATATGAATATCATTTAATACTTCCGGTCCATCTTTCCAGGATTCGGGCTTGCTCTCCTTCTCGTTCATCTTATTCACCTCCATTTGGTTTTTTTTATTATCTTATGTATGGTTTGTTTACATGTTAAAAAAAAGGAGAGAGCTTACTCTCTCCCTGAATTAATTAGTCATCCAATCCGCCAAGTAAGTCTGCAAATGTGTCACACTCACCGAACTCTACCAATGCTTCTACATATCCACTATCAAAGATTACAACATTAGCTGTATTTCTTAAGATTAAGCGGAAGCCTTCAGAGATAGGACCTAATAATCCTGTAACGATCTGCAATTCATAGAACAGTTGTTCTGGCGCTCCATCAAAGTAGCGAATACCTTCTCCTACAGCTGTTAATCCATTCTCGCTGCAAGTAACGCTGTCGATGGATGATGGATCAAAAGTGAAGCTGAAGTCAGGTTGGAATCCAGTTCCAGTCGGAGCCGGTGTAGGACCTACTTCTGTATCTGTGAAGGAGTAAGACCATGTACTATCTGCAAGTGAGCATTCCTGACAAATCTCTGCTCTAAGTGTCGATAGCCCTGTTACCTCTTCTGCACCGAATGTTGCAAGTGTATCTTCGTTTCTAGCAAGAGCAGTCGCCTGGCATTCACAGTTGTCAACCGGGAATAGCCCTGGACATTGACGAGGGAATTCAAGCAGGCTCAAGTCACATTTCAGTCTATCTTCTGGTACTGGAATATTGTTAGGTCGTGGGAAACAGAATTTTGCCAAAACTTCAAGTTTAACTGGATACTCAACTTGAACATCTTTACAAAGTACGACCTTTAATGGAATCATTGGTCCAAATGGATCTGGTCCCATTAATACTCCACTGGACGTTGCAATAACCTGAGTCGCTCTGATATTCAAGTTGTCATTTGTAATTCCGACCGGCACACAAAGCATGATTTCGTCTGTGAACTGAGTGCGCACAGTGAAAGAGCACTCTGCTACTCCATCAATCAGAATTGTCACATCTACAGGTACTGTCCAGACAATAAGGACTTTTCCAGGATTACCATTTTCAATGATTGAACCTGAAACGCTGACGTCAGCAGGATTTACCGGCGCAGTTTGCACCTCAACTCTTCGACCTGCCGCTAAGGCTGCACTGACTGCTGCGCGACAAGCTTCATCTGGAATAAAGTTCTTGTTCTCATACTTGTTCGCAAAGAACACCCAGTCATATACTTTGTCTACGCGGATACATTCTGGTGCTAAGTCATTTTGATCCAAGGGAATACCCGTCGGTGTTGGTGTAGGAGTCTGGGAACCCCTAATTTGTTTACGCTTCTTCAAACAAATCTTCCTTTCTTTTAATGAATATTTATATCACAATATATCCTATGGACGAGAAGGAATTTGGTATAGAGTAAACACCTATTTATTGAAAAAAAAAAAAATAATAGGCATTTTAATAGTTTTTTTGATTCTATTTAAAAAAAGGCTGATTCTATAGACGTTTGACAGTACATCAGCATCTAAACCTTCATATCATATATCATAAGGAAAGGAGGAATGAAAAAACGAAACTGAATAAACATGCAACATGATGAACATGACGATTAAACTTTTATATATAGTGTGATTCAACTTTTATAGTTACGCTGCTTCCTTTAAATGAATATTACGAACGTGAACAATCGACTATCATTGCAATGATATTAATTATATATAAAAGCCATGTAAACGCTGGGAAGTTTACATGGCTTCTTTCATGGACAAATACCGTTCATCACCATTCTTACATATACATATTAGAAAAATGGCCGAAAGGAGCTTACGTACGTGAGACAACTTTCAAACATCCAGCTACAGCAGCAAATCATCCATTATAAATCTGAAATGGAAAAGTACAAAAATAAATGTGAAAGATTAGAAAACGGAAACCGTGCCCAATATTATGCCGCCATCAAAAAAGAAAACGATCTTTTACAAAGCCGGATACAAACCTATCTTCAGGAGCTTGAAATCCAGGCTACTGAAAAAAACACGGAAACCTCAAGATACCAAGCCCTTTTGGCTGCACAGGAAAGGGAAGTGAAAAAGCTACGGTACCTCCTTAACCAGGTCAAGGACCAACTACGGACCTTCACGATTCATCGTGCATCAGATACTAAGGAACAAATGGAACACTCCGTTGAATCACGGAACACACTTGAACACGAAATACTTGCCTTACAAGTTGAGAATAGTTACTTGTTAAAAGAAAAGGATCGACTATTAAAAGCTAACCAAGAAGTACAAAAACAATTATATAAAAAAGAAATACAGTTATGGGAGCTTGAGGCACTACTTGAAGATGTGAGAATAGAGTTGGCGTCACGTGAGCATCAATTGCTTTTGGAGAAGTGTTTTAATGAAGACCATATTCATCGTCTCCTGTCTGACAATGAAATGTTAGAAAATCACCTATTCAGACATGAGGTCGAGTTATATGAGTCACATCATCTTTTAGAGGAAACCAGGATCCTATTTGAATGGGTCAACAAGCAACAAAAAGAAGATCTGGAACGTGCAGGTCAAGTTCAGAAGGATCATGAGTTATCCATTCAACAGTTACAGGAAAAATTAAAAAGAATGCAGGAGGATAAAACCGTAGTCTCACGTTCACTTCAGTCCGTCAGAATGAACATCAAAGACTTGAAGGATAAAGTATTCATTAACGGTGAAGAAGATTCCTTCGCCACGAAAGACACTCTGAAAAAGTATGAAAATACCATCCATCATCTTCAATTCACCAACTCCCTCTTGAATGAAGAAATCAATAAATTAAAAAACAAACCGGGCCCCTAAAAAAGGAGTCCGGTTTCTTCCATTACATAAATTCTTTTACTAATTCATCAAATTTACTTTCATCTAATCGTAAATCATGAGTACTGAGAGGCTCTTCGGAATAACCTGACACAAGATCCTGATAAGATGGCTGTTCTTTATTTTGATAAATCAATCCTGTCACAAGGCCATCCTTCTCCATGAGTGTATTCATGGCCTGCTCCCGGTTCGACGGGTCATAACCTTCCACATCAGCGAGCTTTGTAAGATTCTCTTTGAACCAATCGTACGTATTGATTTTATTATATGTGACACAAGGGCTGAACACATTGATCAGGGAGAACCCTTTATGGTTAAGTCCCGCTTCGATCAATGCCGTCAGTTCTTTCAAGTCAGAAGAGAAGCTTTGAGCGACAAAGGTTGCTCCTGCCGAAAGGGCCATTTCCATCGGGGCAAGGGCCTGTTCGATCGATCCCTGAGGCGTAGACTTGGTTTTGAACCCTGCGGACGAACGTGGAGATGTTTGTCCTTTTGTTAATCCATAAATTTGATTGTCCATTACAATGTAAGTGACATCCACATTCCGGCGAATGGCATGGATCGTATGTCCAAGACCGATGGCGAATCCATCCCCATCCCCGCCTGAAGCGATGACGGTCAAGTCTTTATTGGCCATCTTCAATCCCTGGGCAATTGGAAGTGACCGCCCATGGATTCCGTGAAAGCCATAAGAATTGATGTATCCGGATATACGTCCTGAACATCCGATTCCTGAAACGACCGCTAACTGTTCCGGATCCAGACCCACATTGGCAGAAGCCCGTTGGATGGCAGCCTGTACCGAGAAGTCCCCACATCCAGGACACCAGTTTGGTTTCACATTATTCCTGAAATCTTTGAAGGTAGCCATGGATCAGTTCAACTCCTTACATCTTGAATGAATTTCATTTGGTAAGTATGGTGTTCCATCATACTTTGTCATTTTAACGATTTTATTCCCGTATCCTACATTCATTTTGATAATGTTGGCTAATTGTCCGGTAGCGTTATTTTCAATCACGACCACTTTCTTAGCTGTTTGCATAAGTGGCTCCAATTCATCGGACGGAAAAGGATGGATCAAACGGATATGAGCATGATTCACTTTCAATCCATCGGCTTCCAAACGAGCCATCGATTCTTCAATTACCCCGCGTGTAGAGTTGAAGCCTACTAATAACAAATCAGCCTCTTCATGAGGGGCGTGTGTGTTTATCGGATTCTGGAAATTGATTTTCTCAAGTTTGCGCATACGTTTATCCATCTGTGCCTGTCTATTCACAGGAGATTCGGATGGCTTTCCGGTTTCATCGTGCTCAACGCCTGTAACATGATGGATCCCATTTTTCATCCCGGGGATGACGCGGGGTGATACTCCGTCTTCAGTCACTTCAAAGCGCTTATAATATTTCTTTGGTTCTAATTCTTCTAATTCAGATTCATTAGCTGCAAGCTTCCCTCTGCGAATTTCCACTTTACTGTAATCAAGTGGTTCCACCGTTTGTTTACCTAAAGAAAGTTGCAGATCCGAAAGAATGATGACCGGGCATTGGTACTCTTCCGCCAGATTAAAAGCTTCCACTGTATCATAAAACGCTTCCTGAACTGTACTTGGGGCCAGGACGATTTTAGGAATTTCACCGTGAGTACCGTAAATCATCGCCATTAAATCGGATTGTTCCTGTTTCGTAGGCAACCCTGTAGATGGTCCCCCACGCTGCGTATCAACCACGACAAGCGGCTGTTCTGTCATTCCGGATAGCCCGATCGCTTCCATCATAAGTGAGAGCCCTGGTCCTGCTGAAGCCGTGAAGGAACGGATCCCTCCGTAGTTCGCCCCGATTGCCATAGTGGCAGCTGCGATCTCATCCTCCGTTTGGATGACGGTCCCACCGACCATCGGCAGCTTCTTGATGAGATACTCCATGATTTCAGATGCCGGCGTAATCGGATAAGCCGCCATCAATCGAACGCCTCCTGCGAGTGCACCCAGTGCTATGGCGTCGTTTCCGATCATAAACATACGTTTATTCCCGTCTGCTTCTTTCAGTTGCAGGGAACCGACCTTGTCACCGAGTTCTGATTCCATGGCCGCGAATCCCTGCTTAATCGCTTCCATATTTTTCTCAACGACCGTTTCACCTTTACGTCCAAAGATTTCCTCCACTACTTCCTTGAAAACAATTGGATCCAGATTGAGAACGGCACAGGTAGCCCCAACTGCCACCATGTTCTTCATAAGGGAAGTCCCGAGCTCAGTCGCTAATTCAGTGAAGGGAACAATGTAAAGGGAAGCATCAGTATCTTCAGGTTTCACAGGTTTGAACTTTGCATCGGCTATAATTACGCCATCGCTATGTAATTCCTTGTAATTCACATCAATCGTTTCCTGGTCAAAAGCTACCAAAATATCTAAATCGTCCGCAATCGCACGTACTTGTGTGGTGCTTACACGAATCTTATTGTTTGTATGTCCCCCTTTAATACGGGAGGAGAAATGGCGGTAACCATATAAGAAATACCCAAGGCGATTGAGGGCCATGGAAAAGATTTCACCTGTACTCTCAATACCTTCACCTTGCTGTCCGCCAACTTTCCATGAAAGCTGTTCCTTCATTCATTACACCCCTTCAATCATTATTTGCAACATCTATTGTTGAAGCATATTCTCTTCATTAGGATCAATCATCTATTACCGATGCAGCATTTTCATATCATTTACTCTATCAGTTTATCACTTTTCTCTTTAAATCACTACTGTATTGAAGAGATTATCATTCTAAACACGTTCATATCAGCAGAACTAAACCACTAAAGGTTTTCCCTCAGTGGTTTTAATGTAATCAATCAGGCAGTCTCTTAAAGAAGTTCTGGAATAAGAATTTCCTCACTTGTTTTTCACTGTAGTATCGTTGGAGGGTGTTGATTAAGTTTTCATACTGAATGTATGAGGATAGACCTTGGACGGTTTCGGTTATACCGTCGAAATCGGAGCCAAATCCAATATGATCCTCACCTCCGATACTGCATACATGTTCGATATGGCGGACTACGTCGGAAATCTCCGCTGTCCCTTTCTTGTTTAAAAATGGTGGGACAAAGGTGATGCCCATTACGCTGTCCTTCTTGATGAGTGCCTCAATTTGATCATTTTTTAAGTTTCGTGGGTTGGGACAGATTGAGTATGCATTTGAGTGGGATGCTACCGGATATTCAGCTAACTCCATCACATCCCAGAATGCTTTTTCACATAGATGGGATACATCTGTCCAAAGTCTCTTCTCATTTAAGAAAGAGACGATGTCTTCCCCAAAGTTGGTCAACCCGCCCCCTCTCGGTTCAAGGGCGCCATCTGCTGCTGCATTGGCCCAATTCCACGTCAAACCGACCGACCGGACTCCCAGTCTGTAAAGGATTTCGAGCTTCGTAAGATCTTCCTCCACTGCTTCTACACCTTCCAGTGTCAGCATTGCCCCTATTTCACCTTCTGAAAGACGT
Organism: Bacillus sp. es.034; assembly: GCF_002563655.1. Taxonomy (GTDB): domain Bacteria; phylum Bacillota; class Bacilli; order Bacillales; family Bacillaceae_B; genus Rossellomorea. The sequence continues at coordinate 3,350,767 of NZ_PDIY01000001.1, forward strand.
TCTATATCCTTTCTAGATGTGACAAATTTCAGCCTGGGGTTTGGCTTGAGAATCTGATTATGAAACAGATTCACCATTTCAAGTGCTACTTGAAATCGTTGACCCGGCTTCAGGTAGGATGGGATATAGATTGCGAATAACTGTAATTTACTGCTGCTTTGAATGAGTTGAGGATATGTAATATGTAAGGAACCCTTCGATTGAAAGGCCCCACTCCCCGGCTCTAAATATAGCTTCATCAACACATCACAGTGTGCATCAAATATCATTTTTCTTCTTCCTTTCCGTTTCTCTTGATAATATGTATATTTGTTCATAGTATAAAGGCTGTCCACTAAAGGGTCCCCTTTAATGAACAGCCTATGGTTTATTATCTTGGTTCCACAATTAACTTTATCGCCGTACGTTCTTCTCCATCGATCAGAATATCCGTAAATGCCGGGATACATATTAAATCTAAACCACTGGGAGCCACAAAGCCTCTTGCAATGGCGACAGCCTTGACGGCTTGATTTAAAGCTCCTGCACCGATTGCTTGTATTTCAGCTCCTCCTCTCTCACGAAGAACACCGGCGAGTGCACCAGCTACAGAATTAGGATTAGATTTTGCTGAAACTTTTAATATTTCCATTCCTTTTCCTCCTTGTCATTTCCCCCATACCGTATGTCCGTGGTAAAGAACAAACTTGGTATAAATCATTCCACTGATACTATATTCAGGAAATGGACAAATCATTCCGGTCACACCGAAAAAGGAAGGAAAACATTTAATATTCTGCCATAAATGGATGGTCTTCGTTAATCAATATGCGCTCGATTTTTTTCGCTTTCCCTGACTTTTGATCAATGTCGATTAAACACGCACTCAGGATTTTACGTCCGGCCTTCGGTACTTCAAAACGAACAGGTAAACTCGTCTGGAATCTCCTTAGAACGGAATCCTTACTCATTCCCAGTACCTCATCGTATGGTCCCGTCATACCAACGTCACACATAAAGGCAGTCCCATTTGGAAGAATCCGGTTGTCCGCCGTTTGAACATGAGTGTGCGTTCCAATCACTGCAGACACTCGGCCATCCAGAAACCAGCCTACAGCCTGTTTCTCACTTGTTGCCTCTGCATGAAAATCAACGAATATGACGGAGGTCCTCTTTTTGGCCTCATCAACAAGCTCATCAAGAGCTTTAAATGGATCATCGAGTGGAGGCATAAACGTCCTTCCTTGAGCGTTGATAACCGCAACCTCTTTACCGTACACTTCCGCAAACACTAAGCCGCTCCCCGGCGTTCCTTCAGGGAAATTAGCAGGCCTCACCATTTGTTTGGATGAATCGATAAAATTAAAGATATCCTTATTGTCCCATGTGTGATTTCCCAGGGTGACCATATTGGCACCATCTTGTAAGAATTGTTTATATATTTTCTCAGTAATCCCTCTACCTGATGCAGCATTCTCCCCATTTACGATTGTAAAATCCGGTGAATGCTTTTTCTTTAACTTAGGCAGGTATTCTGTAATCATTTCACGGCCCATTGAACCGACTACGTCTCCAACAAATAATATTTTCATGAAAGTTCCCTTCTCTATATGTATTAAGTCTTGTCGTTATTGTAACACAAATCACTTGTCGCCTATTCATCCTGGTAGAATCCATCTTCCATTCTGTGACGGATCATAGAAAGAGATAAAAAAAGCTGACTCGAAGGGGATATCCCTCCTCGAGTCAACCTCTTATTTTGCGTATTCGACGGCCCTTGTTTCACGGATGACCGTTACTTTAATATGGCCCGGATAATCAAGCTCATCTTCAATACGTTTACGGATATCCCTTGCCAATCGGTGAGATTCCAGATCGTCAATGGCTTCCGGTCTTACCATGATGCGTACTTCACGTCCTGCCTGGATCGCGAAGGATTTCTCAACGCCTTCATATGACTCTGAGATTTCTTCCAGTTTCTCCAGTCGACGGATGTAGTTCTCAAGCGTTTCACTTCTTGCTCCTGGTCTTGCAGCAGATAAAGCATCAGCTGCAGCAACCAGTACGGCAATGATGGACGTTGGCTCTGTATCTCCATGGTGAGAAGCAATACTGTTGATGACAACAGGATGTTCTTTATACTTCGTTGCAAGCTCTACACCAATTTGCACGTGGCTTCCTTCCACTTCGTGATCGATCGCCTTACCGATATCATGAAGCAATCCGGCGCGTTTGGCGAGTCTTTCATCCTCACCAAGCTCAGCTGCTAGTAGTCCGGACAGATAGGCCACTTCCATTGAGTGTTTTAAAACGTTTTGACCGTAACTTGTACGATACTTCAAACGCCCGAGGATCTTGATCAAATCCGGATGAAGGCCATGAACGCCTACTTCGAAAGTTGTCTGTTCACCAATTTCCCGGATATACTCATCCACTTCACGGCGGGATTTATCCACCATTTCTTCAATTCGTGCAGGGTGGATACGTCCATCCTGAACTAATTTCTCTAATGCAATTCGAGCCGTTTCTCTACGAATCGGATCAAAACCAGAAAGAATAACCGCTTCAGGAGTATCATCAATAATTAAATCAATACCCGTAAGTGTTTCCAGCGTACGAATGTTACGTCCTTCTCGCCCAATAATTCGACCTTTCATCTCATCATTCGGTAGATTCACAACACTGACCGTTGTTTCTGCCACATGTTCAGCAGCACAACGTTGAATAGCCAGTGAAAGGACTTCTTTCGCCTTCTTATCTGCATCTTCCTTCGCACGGGTTTCATGCTCTCTGACCATGATGGCGATATCATGGGAGAGTTCATTTTCTACGCGGTCAAGGATGATTCCTTTCGCTTCATCTCGAGTCAGGCTAGAGATACGTTCTAGCTCTGTTTGCTGTGATCGTACCATCTCGTCCACTTTGCTTTCCATCTCTTCAATATGTTGTTGTCTCTCGTTAAGAGTCCCCTCTTTTCTCTCGAGTAAGCCTTCACGCTTATCAAGCGTTTCATCTTTCCGATCGAGGTTTTCCTCTTTTTGCATCAAACGATTTTCTTGTTTTTGCAATTCATTTCTTCGTTCACGAAGGTCATTTTCCATTTCAGTGCGAAGTTTATGATTTTCGTCCTTTGCTTCCAAAAGTGCTTCTTTCTTCAGAGCATCTGCCTCGCGCTTCGCATCTTCTAAAATCTGCTCCGCTGAACCTTTAGCACCAGCAATCTTTGCTTCAGCAATGGACTTACGAATTAGGTATCCAACAACTACACCGACGATTAGGCCAAGCAAAATGAAGATGATTGTAATAGGTTGCATTATTTCACCTCCTCTTGCTATGAACTGTCATGTCTTTTACATGTCGGCTTGTACATTGCTCACTTGAACAAAATATACAGCGCTAGGCTTCCAAATATTCATTCGAAAAATTTGTAAAATATACATGTTAATTTTAAATCTCTGAAAATTTATTGTCAAGTGGTTGAGCCCTCTATCACTAGATTTCTCAAGGGTTTTTTTGCAATCGACAAAAATTGACACTGTCGCATTGGGCTTGTGGATGCTTTTTAACCAAAACCAACTTTTTCATTTTATTTGAGAAGTTCTGGGTCAATCAGTGATTCCCGGTATGTATTACCTGACTTATATCGATTACCCACCATTTCCTGAGAAAAGGGAATGTTACTATTTTCCACCAAAACGGGTTATCCCATACATAATAAAGAGAAGCAAACCAAATCACGTCTGCTTCTCCTTCATCACTTAGTCTTCCAGAAGACTCAATTCACCTTGATCGTCCGTTTCGGCACGACCTGTATCCAATCCGTAATGTTCACGGATCTTCAGCATGATTTCATTTCGGATCTCAGGATTTTCTTTCAGGAAGATCTTTGCGTTCTCACGTCCTTGACCCAGGCGCTCTTCGTTGTAGGAGTACCAGGCACCGCTCTTTTGAACGATGTCCAATTCAGACCCAAGATCGACGATTTCACCTTCTTTGGAGATTCCTTCCCCGTACATGATATCGACTTCCGCTACACGGAAAGGTGGAGCCACTTTATTTTTCACTACTTTGATCTTCGTTTTATTCCCTACCATTTCATTCCCTTGCTTAAGGGTTTCCGCACGACGGACTTCCAGACGTACGGAAGAATAGAACTTCAGTGCGCGTCCACCGGGGGTCGTTTCAGGATTACCGAACATGACACCGACCTTCTCACGGATCTGGTTAATGAAGATCGCAATGGTCTTCGACTTATTGATGGCACCGGAAAGCTTACGAAGGGCCTGTGACATTAATCGGGCTTGAAGACCTACGTGAGCGTCTCCCATCTCTCCTTCGATTTCTGCCTTCGGTACAAGGGCTGCCACAGAGTCGATAACGATGGCATCCACCGCTCCACTACGTACAAGTGCTTCAGCGATTTCCAGTGCCTGTTCACCTGTATCCGGTTGTGAAAGCAATAATTCATCTATGTTTACACCAAGCTTTTGAGCATACTCGGGATCAAGTGCGTGCTCTGCATCGATGAATGCCGCCTGCCCGCCCTGAGCCTGTACCTCTGCAATCGCATGAAGTGCCACAGTTGTTTTACCAGATGACTCGGGACCATACACCTCAATGATCCTTCCACGTGGATATCCGCCTATTCCAAGAGCAGCATCCAGTGCGAGTGAACCACTTGGACATGTTACTACGTTTCTGTCCGTTTTCTCCCCAAGTTTCATGATTGAGCCTTTACCAAACTGCTTTTCTATTTGTTTTAACGCCATATCTAAGGCTGCTTTACGATCGCTCACAAATCTTCCTCCTTTGAATATAAACCTTGTAATTGACAACTTATAAGTTTGTCTCAAATCCAACCTATCTATACTATAAACGTTTTTATAATAGAAAACAAGAAAAAAATCGAACATTCATTCGGTTTTTTTCTTTGGGTGTGCCAGAGTGAAAAAATGATAAAAAGCTGCCTTCAAAAAGAAGACAGCCTCTTCAAACTAACTCAATTCCTTGATCAAATAGTGCCAACCATACTTCGCCGTTCTCATCCGGTTCCCATTTCGGCCACCGCCGAGGTTCAATAGAAATGTCCTGGTCGCTCCATCCTTCATTGATAATCCAATCCAGACGGTCCCGGCAGGATGACCCTGATGAGCATCCGGGCCTGCTACACCTGTAAAGCTTATCCCGATGTCGGTGGAAAACAGCTCTCTGACGTTTTCAGCCAGTTCCCGTGCACATTGCTCACTTACTGCTGTATGCTGTTTCAGTGTACGATCATTAACGGATAAAATCCTTTTCTTGATCTCATCTTGATAACAGATCACACCACCACTCAAAACGTCCGATGCTCCGGGTATAGACGTCAGTTGAGCCTGAAACAGTCCTCCAGTCAAACTTTCTGCACACGATAGGGTAAGGCCCTTCTTTTTTAATAAATGGAACCCCACTTCAACAAGGGAATCCTGATTATAACCGTAGAAGTATTCCCCCACCCGGTTCAAGATCTCTTTTTCAACTGTATCCAATAATGACACGGCAACATCCCTTGACTCGTGCTTAGCCGTAAGCCTCAAGGTCACTTCCCCGTCACTTGCGAGAGGGGCGATAGTCGGATTGGTTTGCCTGTCGATCAGATCTTCCAAATCCGTTTCAAGCTCTGCTTCCCCGATGCCAAAGAAACGAAGTACCCGTGAATGGATGACTTCTTTCTTCTTCATCAAGTTCAGGATCGCCTGTTTGCCGTGCTTATCAAACATCGGCCTCATTTCAGACGGCGGACCAGGGAGAAGCATATAGGCAGTGCCGTCCTTTTTCAATAACATCCCCGGAGCCATGCCATGTTCGTTCTTCAATACATGTGCACCCGATAATATGAGGGCTTGTTTTTCATTATTCGGAGTCATATCACGATTGACCTTTTGAAAATAGCTTTTTATCGATTCCAGTGCGTCATGATCCATGCTTAAAGTCGTTCCTAAAGCATTTGCAATCGTTTCTTTCGTCAGATCATCCTTTGTGGGTCCAAGGCCTCCAGTAAAGATCAACAAGTCCGCCCGCTTATTCGCTGCCTCAATGACCTGCTGTAAACGGGCAGGGTTATCCCCCACACTTGTGTGATAATACACGTTCACTCCCATTTCAGCTAACTGTTCGGAAATGAATTGAGCATTGGAATTGACGATTTGTCCGAGCAGTAACTCTGAACCAACCGCTATTATTTCTGCATTCATCAAAATTCCCCCTAAAATATGGTGAAAAGAAGGGGATGATTCTATTTGAATCAATCCCCTGGTGTACACTGTTATTTTGAATTCACAAATGCTTTTTTATTATGTTTGAAATAGTCCCATCCTGACCAGATGGTAAAGAACATAGCCACCCACAGAGCAATCGTCGCAAATGGAAGATCGATCAGTTCGAAAATGGCGTTATGAAGAAGAAGGGCTGAGATGGCGATGATCTGTGCCCATGTCTTAATCTTCCCGAGTTGACCTGCAGCAACCACTTCACCTTCCCCCGCTAATACGAGACGAAGTCCTGTTACGGCAAACTCGCGACTGATGATGATGATGACGATCCACGATGGCGCAAGACCCAGCTCAACGAGTACGATTAACGCAGCCGATACAAGCAGTTTATCTGCCAACGGGTCTAAGAATTTCCCCAGGTTTGTCACAAGGTCAAGTTTCCTGGCATAATATCCGTCAATCCAATCCGTCGTTGCCGCTATGATAAAAATCAAGGCTCCAACAAAATGCTTCACCGGCATTTCCGCCCCAAGAAACATCATCTCACCCCAATTTAACGGTGCAAGCATGATGATTAAAAATAATGGAATTAAAAATATCCTTGATACTGTAATCTTATTAGGTAAGTTCACCTTTCTACCTCCAATGCTTTAAAAACACGTATACCTTTAGTATGTAAGAAAAAGGAGTTATTAAAACTCCTCCCACTTCAATTATTGTTCTTGTGGTGCGTAATTGATGATGATATCCTGCCTGACGACATCCGTTGCAGAAATTTTATATTCAAGCCGTTTGCCGTTCACACTTATATCCGTATTTGAAGCATCCCCAATAATAAGGTATGCCTGTTTATCATCGGAAAGGTCAAAGTCCTTTTTAATTCCCTGTTTTAACAGTCCTTCAAACAAAACCTGGTCGTCGGTGTTAAAGACTTTCACCCATGTGTCTCCCTTAGCTGACAATTGCAGTTTGAATTCTTTTGCATTTTTTAATTCGTACGTCGTTTTATAATCTGAGGAGTCCACTGCTTCTAAAGACTGTTCAGACTGGGAATTATCTTCACCGTCATTTTGATCTTCTGAAGGCTTGGGTTCTTCCGCCTGTTCTTTATCCTTTGTTTCATCTGCAGCCTTCTCGCCCTCAGCACTCTTATTCTCATCAACATCTACTTGTGTCTGGTTTTCTTCCGTATTGGACTCAGGGGCCTTGTCCCCTACTTTC